>WGBX01000170.1 GCA_015494075.1 Flavobacteriaceae bacterium | reverse complement strand
GTAATTATCCTAATGATGATTTTAGGCTATTTAATGTTAGTATTTTAACAGCGATAGATACCGATGCAGATGGTGTTCAAAATTGTCTGGATTTAGACTCCGACAATGATGGGATCTACGATATCGTAGAAGCTGGTAACGCTACCATTGACACCGACCACGATGGAAGAACCAACAACCCGGTTGGTAATAATGGATTAGATGATACATTAGAAAGTGATGATACATCATCTGCCACTATCAATTACACAATTCCCAATACTGATAGCACAGGCGGAGAAGATTTTCTTGATATTGATGCCGATGACGATGGTATTGTTGATAATATAGAAGGCCAAACCACCTTGGGCTATACACCGCCAAGTGGCAATGATGTTGACGGTAATGGTGTAGATGATACCTATGACACTAATGGTACTTGGATTAATCCTACCAATACCGATGGTACTGATAATCCGGATTATACTGATACAAATTCAGATAATGATGTTCGTTCCGATAGTGTAGAGGGTTGGGATACTGACAATGATGGTACAGCAGACACCGTTCCGGTAAATGCAGATGCCGATAATGATGGTTTAGATGACGCTTATGACCAATATGATAATAATGCGAGTCCCAATGCTGTATTGAATCCTACCAATAATAATCAAACACCAAACGATTTTCCGGATATTGATCGACCTAATGATGGTGATAGAGACTGGCGTCAGTCATCAAATAATGCTCCTGTAGCTAACAATGACGTGGTTACAAGTTTGGAAGATGCCCAATTAACAGGTAATGTTATGACTCAGGATTATGGTAATGGGATTGATACTGATCCAGATGGAGATACTATTACGGTTGCAAGTGCAAGTATTGATGCAAATGGAGATGGAACTCAGGATGCGATCACGCTAGGTGTGGAAACTTCTGTTTATGATAATAATGGTAATTTGTTAGGAAAAATAACTATAAATGCTGATGGTAGTTTTACTTTTAATCCGGCGTTAAATTACAATGGCAATTTTCCGCAATTAACCTATACTATATCAGATACTTATAATTCAACCGATACGGCTACTTTAGATATAACAGTTACACCGGTTAGTGATACACCGGTTGCAGTTGATGATAATTATTCTACGCCTGAAGACACTTCTGTTGGTTTAACACCAATGGATAATGACAGTGATCCGGATTCAGATCCTTTAACAGTTACGGACATTAATGGTACAGCCGTTGTTTCCGGCACAGCCGTCAGCATTCCGGTTCCTAATGGTACGGTCAATGTAGATGCAGCCGGTAATATTAGTTTTGTTCCTGATGCCAATTATAACGGTTCAGTAAGTTTTCCTTATACAATTAGTGATGGCAATGGTGGCAGTTCCTCAGCCACTATTAACATATCTGTTACACCGGTTAATGATACCCCTGTTGCTGTTGATGA
This sequence comes from Flavobacteriaceae bacterium, assembly GCA_015494075.1. Taxonomy (GTDB): domain Bacteria; phylum Bacteroidota; class Bacteroidia; order Flavobacteriales; family Flavobacteriaceae; genus WGBX01. Next base: position 33,222 of record WGBX01000170.1, on the reverse strand, counting down.
CTATGTAACCACCATGTTAAATACACCTGTAACATTTAATGCAACAGATAATGATGATGATGTAGATGGTACAATAGATACAACAACAGTAGATTTAGATCCGGCTACACCGGGTATTCAAAACAACTTTACCGATGTCAATGGCAATGTTTGGATAGTAGACAATAGTGGTAATGTAACTTTTACACCGGCAACAGACTTTGCCGGAATAGCAACTATTCCTTATTTAGTTAATGACAATGAGGGCGATACGAGCAATCAAGCTAATTTAAGTGTCTTTGTACAAGATCCTGAATTAACTGTTACCAAAGATGACGGTATGGATATAACTGTACCTCAAAATTTAACAGTAGGGCAAACAATTACTTATACCATAAATGTATCTAATACAGGTAATGTAGTCTTAACCAATATTACGGTAACAGATGATAATGCTACAATTACGAATCCGGATATTGCTAGTTTGCCCGTAGGTGCTACTACGTCATTGACTGCAACTCACTTGGTAACTCAAGCCGATATTGATAATGGTTACGTAATAAATTCAGCAACAGCGCAAACTGTTTTTGATAATTTGTTAGTAAAAGATGTATCGGATGATTCTGATGCAAATGCACCAGCTAATGATAATGATCCTACAATTACAAGTATTTTACAAAATCCGGAATTAACCGTAACTAAAGATGATCAAATTCCGGCTAATGCTACGGTAGGAGATGATATTGTATACACAATAGTTGTTACCAATACAGGAAATGTTACTTTGACTAATGTGGTGTTAGATGATATTAATGCTCAGATTGGGGGTAGCAATACCATTACAAGTTTATCTCCGGGCAATAGTGTGACTTTTACAGCTACACACACTATTACACAAGATGATATGAATAACGGTAATATTAGTAATACAGCAGTTGCTTCCACAACTTTTAATGGCAATTTAATTTCAGATAATTCTGATGATGCTGATGGTGTACAGCCAGGTAATGATGATCCGACAATTAGTGATTTGACGTCGTATCAAATAGCTGAAATAACAGCTACTTTGGATGATAACGATCCGAGTAGTCCTACAAATCCTTCGACTTATTTTGCAGGTGATAACATAAACTATACCTTAAGTATAGCAAATACCGGTAATGTCAGTTTGTCCAACCCTGTTGTTCCGGCGGGTTATATATCATCTGTCGATCAGGCTGGCTTTAATGTTGGTGATACCAATCAAAATGGTGTTATCGATCCTGATGAAATTTGGATTTATACAGGAGCACATACTTTAAGTCAAGCTGAAATTGATGCAGGCGTATATAGTACACAAATTACGTTTAATGCTACTGATCCAAATTTGATTTCTGTCAGTGACTTAACAGATGATCCTGCTACTAATGCTACTAACGATTCGACTAAAACATATTTTAATCTAGTGAGTGAATTGGAAGTAAAAAAACAAGATGCTTTACCGCAATTTGTAATTGTTGGAAATGATATTACTTACACTATTACAATTATCAACACAGGTAATACAACCTTAAGTAATATTTCTGTCAATGATCCTAATGGACAGAATATTACTTATGCAGGAGGTGATGATAATAATAATAATCAACTGGAACCTAGTGAAACTTGGACTTATACAGCGACACATACCATCACACAAGATGATATGGATGCAGGTTTTGTTTCAAATCAAGCGTCTGTTAATTCTACTAATCCTGCCGGAGATCCTGTTAATGATGATGCCTCTGACGATCCGGATACACCGGAACCCAATGATCCGACAGTTACTGATATCCATGCTTATCAAATACCAAGCATTACCACTGAGAAAATTGTAACCGGTATAACTGACAACGGATTAATTGGTGACAGTGCTACAGATGTTATTCATTACCAAATAAGTGTTCAAAATACTGGAAATGTTACAGTTAACAGTTTGCAAATCATAGATATGATGATTACGAACTCTGGTGCTATTGTAAATTATAATAGTGGAGATACTAATAATGATGGCTACCTCAATGTTAATGAAACTTGGATTTATAATGCAGATTATACCATTACTCAAGATGATGTGGATAATGGAATCGTAGTAAACTCTGCAGTAGCTTATGCTATAGATAGCAATGGAACACCATTAGACGATGTATCTGACGATCCGAATTATGTTGCAACACCGGGTAATCCGGATAATGATAACAATCCGACAATTACTGTTTTAACACAAAATCCTCAATTAGAAGTAACAAAACAAGATGTCTTACCTACAAACGTTAATGTCGGCGAATACATTAGTTATACAATAGTGGTTAGAAACACCGGTAATGTTACATTAAATAATGTAAATGTAACTGATACAAATGCTGTTATGAATGGTGTCGGAAGCACACCTAATTTACAACCCGGAGACACTGTTGTCTTTACAGCAGTTCATCAAATAACACAAGATGACATGAACGATGGTTTGGTGATCAACCAAGCTACTGGTTCTGCAACAGATCCGGATAATAATAATATTATAGATTTGTCAGATGATCCGGATACAGCTACTTTGAATGACCCTACTGAAACTGATTTAACACCTTATCAAGTAGTGGGAATTGAGGTAACATTAGATGATAATTTACAAACCAACATCAATAACCCGTATAATTTTAATGTAGGCGATGTGATAACTTATACTGCCGAATTATCTAATACCGGCAATGTTAGTGTCAAACCGATGACTCCGCCAGGTTATAGCGGCATTAGGCAAAATGGCTTTAATGTTGGAGATGCCAATCAAAATGGCATATGCGATCCTGATGAAATCTGGGTTTATACAACTACTCATACAGTTGAACAAGAGGATATCGATTTAGGGCATTATGATAATCAAATAAGTTTTGGAGCATATCCGGCAAATGGTGGTCCTATTGTAAGTGATCGTTCTGATGATCCACAAGATATGACTACAACAACTGATGATGTAACCATTACATATATTGGTCAAGTAGGTCAGTTAAATGTTCTAAAAACCGGTGTTTTTGATGATCTGAATGCTAATGGTCTTGCTAATGTTGGTGAAACAATTACTTTCACAATTACAGCAGAAAACACGGGTAATTTGACTATTGATAATATAAATGTTGTAGATACAAATGCGCAAAATGTTACTTATATAAGCGGCGATGCCAATTCAAATGGTTCTATGGACCCGGATGAAGTCTGGATTTACACAGCTATACATACCTTAACGCAAGCAGATATTGATGCAGCTAAAGTAGAGAATCAAGCAACAGTTATAGGCCAAGATACAGCAGGTAATAATATTAGTGATATTTCTGATGATCCGAATACCGGAACTAATGAAGATTCTACAATTGTTACTGTTCCGGTACATTCTGAAATAACCATGATTAAAACAGGTATTTTTATTGATGGCACAAATAATAATGGTTATGCAGATGTGGGTGAGGTTATAACCTATACTTTTGAAGTGCACAATGCAGGTAATCAAACCATTAGTAATTTGACTATAGAAGATGCCAATTTAACTGCTGCGGGTGCGACTTATGTTAGTGGAGATATAAATGGTAACAATCTCTTAGATGTTGATGAAGACTGGATATTTAGTGGAACACATGAGTTGACACAAGCAGATATTGATGCTGGTCAATTTATAAACCAAGCAATGATTACCGGAGAAGATCCACAAGGTAATACCATTAATGACTTATCTGATGACGGGTTGAATAATGGCCTCAATAATGACATTGAAGGTGATGGTGAACCTGATGATGCAACAACCACCCTGATTCCTCAACATCCAGAATTGAGTTTGTTTAAAACAGCAACATTTAATGATGAAAATGGAGATGGTTTAGCACAAGTAGGAGAAACTATCAGTTATAATTTTGTAATTGAAAACATCGGAGATGTTACTTTAACCAATATTAATATTTCAGATGATTTACCTGGTATTACTATTAATGGTACCCCAATAATTCTTGCACCCGGAGAAACTGATAATAGCACCTTTACGGCTATATATACTTTGAGATCTATTGATATTGACAATGGTTTTGTGAGTAACACTGCTAATGTATCAGGTACAGATCCACAAGGTCATATTATTGAAGACACTTCCGACGATGGTTTAAATTCCGGTCCTAATGCAGATCCTGATAATGATGGAGAACCGGATGATCCTACTGTAACGGAAACATTAGGATTGGAAATTATGACCATATTTACGCCAAATGGTGATAATAAAAATGAAACATGGAAGATTTTAGGTATTCAAAACTTCCATTACAATGTGGTTAAAGTATATAACCGCTGGGGTAACTTGGTATATGAAAAAAAATATTATACAGGAGATTGGGATGGTACCAGTAATGGACGCTGGACAATTAGTGAAGGCGGTAAATTACCTGTTTCAACATACTTCTATATAATTGATTTAGGTAATGGTCATGAACCTTTTACAGGATATTTATACTTAAACAGATAAACCATACATTTCAGTTAGCATTGCTCCCTTTGGAGCAATGCATAACTGAATATATTAAAATTTAAAATTATGAAACAAAAAAATATAAAAATATTAACGGTAATTTTGATATTACTGTTTGGTTTTGAAAGTTTTGGCCAGCAAGATCCGATGTATACACAGTATATGTACAATACTTTGGCGGTCAATCCGGGATATGCCGGTAGCAGAGATGCATTAAGCATTACCGGTTTAGTGAGAGAACAATGGGTAGGCTTTACAGGCTCTCCAAGTACACAAAGTTTAGTCATGCATAGTCCGATCTATAATGATAATATGGGTTTAGGATTTTCTGTTGTAAATGATAATTTCGGTCCTGTCCAACAAACAATGTTATATGCAGACTATAGTTATACAATACAAACCTCTGAGCATGGAAAATTAGCTTTTGGTTTAAAAGCCGGTTTAAATATATATCAAGCAGATCTTACGCAATTAGATAGGGTCGAAGGCGGTGACCAATCTATTTATAATATAGACAATAAGCTTTTACCTAATATTGGCGTAGGTGTTTATTATTACACAGGTAAAGGATATTTTGGAATTTCAGCACCTAAATTATTCCAAGAAGATATTTCAACTTATAATAATACCACCAATACATTGGAAAATTCTGTTTTAAGAAGACACTATTTTTTAATAGGAGGATACGTATTTGATTTGAATGAACATATTAAATTTAAGCCTTCATTCTTACTTAAAGCAGTAGAAGGTTCGCCTTTATCAGCTGATTTATCTGCAAATTTCTTTTTCAATAATAAATTTGGCGTTGGTTTAGCTCACCGTTTTGATGATAGTTTTTCAGGTTTGTTACAGTATTATGTAACACCACAATTTAGAATTGGCTATGCTTATGATTTTACAACAACAGAATTACGTCATTATAACAGTGGTACTCATGAGTTGATGTTAGGTTACGACTTTAATTTCGTCGATGATAACCGCATACGTTCTCCACGATTCTTTTAACCAAAAACCAATCATAAATGAAAAAAAATACTAAATATACACTTGTGCTAATTATGTTCAGTTTATTATTAACTGTTCCGGTACAGGCACAAAGTTTGAAATTAAAAAAAGCAAACAATTATTATCAGCAATTTGCTTATGATAAAGCTGTAAAAGCTTATGAAGCTTTAAAAGAAAAAACCCCAGGTGTTTATCGCAATTTGGCTAAAAGTTACCTAATGTTAGGTAATATAAATAAAGCAGAGCAATATTATGTTGATTTAATAGCCACTAACCAATATCAACCAGAAGATGTTTTTGATTATGCGTCTGTGTTATTAATGGACAAAAAATATGATGAGGCGGCAAATTGGATGGAAAAATTTTATAAATTAAAACCTAATGATTTGCGTGCCAAAGCCTTTATGGAAAACCCATTGTATTATAGAGATCTTTTAAAATCAGATCCCAAAATGGTTTTGACTAATATAGACATTAATACAAAATTTGAAGATTTTTCTCCTGTTTTTTATAAAAATAATCAAGTTGTTTTTGCATCAAGTAGAGACAATGGTTATGTCGTAACAAAAAAATGGGATGGAAACCTCCAACCTTTTCTTGATTTATATGTGGCTGATATAACAGATGGCAATAATTTGACTAATGTTAGTAAATTTAACAATGTTGTCAATAAGAAATACCATGATGCACCAGCAACATTTAATGCTAATGGTGATTATATGATTATTACACGTAACATTTATAATGATAGTAAATTAAAAGACAACAAATTATGGTTATATGAAACCTTTTTAATTGATAATCAATACTGGTCAGAACCTAAACCTATATATTTTAATAGTGATAATTTTTCAAATGGTCAGGCTACATTAAGTCCTGATGGAAACACTATGTATTTTGTGTCTGACCGGCCTGGCGGTTATGGTGGAACAGACATTTATAAATCGGTACGTGGTTTAGACGGCAGGTGGAGCGAACCTGAAAATTTAGGTGATAAAATTAATACCGAAGGCAATGAAATGTTTCCTATTTATGATGCAAAAGGTGATTATCTCTTTTATTCATCAAATGGTTTGCCCGGCCTAGGTGGTTTAGACATTTTTGTGTCTAAAATAAAACATGATGGATCATTAACCAAACCCATAAATTTAGGTGCTCCTATTAATTCAAATCGAGATGATTTTTCATTGGTATATAATACCGATGGTAGCGGCTTTATTTCTAGCAACAGACCCGGAGGTAAAGGAGATGACGATATTTATAGCTTTAAAAATATGCCTAAATATAATGATAAAATTAAAGAATGTTATATTTCCGGTATCGTAAGTGATAAGGAAACTAAAGAGCCTCTAATATTCGCTAAAGTTTATTTACTAAATGATAAAGGACAAAAAATAAAGGAATTTGAAACAGCAGCAGATGGTAAATATGAATTTGGTATTGACTGTGGTAATGCTTATCAAATTTATGTTTTACGAGAAGCTTATGATGATAGCCATGCTACTATTGATAGTAAACAATTTGAAACCCCTAAAATAGTTAAAAACTTTGCTTTGAAAAGACCACTTTCTTTAGGAAAAAACGAAATGTGTGACCATAAAATTACGCCTATTTATTATGATTTGGATAAGTTTTTTATCCGTTATAAAGATAAGGTAAGTTTAGATAAAATTATTTCATTGATGAACAAATTTCCGGAAATGAAATTAGAAGTTTCTTCTTACACCGATTCAAGAGCAAGCAAGCCTTATAATGTTGTTTTATCTAAAAATAGAACCATGTCGGTAATTAAATATCTTACTGATCATGGTATTGATAAAAACAGATTAGTAGCCAAATGGTTTGGCGAACTCTACCCTGTAAATGCTTGTGTAGATGGTGTGAAATGTTCTGATGAAGAATATCAACAAAATAGACGAACTGAATTTAAGATTTTAAATTGTCAATAATTATTTTTAAGTATTTAAAAATAGCCGTCAAATAGAGACGGCTATTTTTTTTTGAAAGAGATTAGAAATTAGCCGGTAAATTAAATGATTTATCCGGTCTGAAAAATAAAGTGCCATTTTCAATTTCTAGCGGACTTTCAATATTATTGGTATATAACTGCCCTGTACCTAAACCTTGCGGTCTATTGATTTTTTTTGTGAATGTATATTGCGCAATAGCATTCAAGCCGATATTACTTTCTAACGCAGAGGTAATCCACCAACCTGTTTGCGAAGCTTCTGCTGCTTTAATCCAAGTCTCTGTGCCAATAAAACCACCATGCAAAGCCGGTTTAATAATAATATATTGTGGATTGATAGTTTTTAAAATTTTCTCTTTATTTATTAAATGATTGTACCCAATTAACTCTTCGTCTAAGGCAATAGGTATTGGAGATTGTTGGCAAAGTTTGGCCATTTCTTCAAATTGTCCTTTAGCTATGGGCTGCTCTATGGAATGAATTTGATAATCAGATAATCGTTTTAATTTTTCAAGTGCCTTATGGGTAGAGAAAGCTCCATTTGCGTCAACTCTTATTTCCAATGTCTCATTTTTATAAGTTTTTCTAATATATTTTAGCAATTCTAGTTCTTCTTCAAAATCAATCGCACCAATTTTTAGTTTAATGACTTTATAACCTTCTTTTATTTTATGGTCAATTTGTTCTTTCATAAATAATTTGTTCCCCATCCATATTAATCCATTAATGGGAATACCTTTTTTTCCTTCTGTAAATGCTGACGGATATAGATGAAAAGTTTGTCTGGCTTTTAAAGCCTCAAATGCCTGTTCTAACCCAAAAATAATAGAAGAATAATCTTTTAAAGCTTCTATAAGATCTTTTATTGGCCAATTGATATGTGTTGTCAACCATTGCAGTTTTTTCTCGTAATCAGGCACATCATCACTACTCAATCCTTTAAATAAATTGCATTCTCCATAACCGGTTTTTCCGGATTGATTAAGTTTAAGAAAATAGGTTTTTTTTGTATACAATATGCCCCGTGATGTACCTGATGGTTTTTTAAAATTTAACTCATAGGGAATAATAGTAGCGTTTATTTCGTTCACGATTAAAATTTAATTTAGGGTTAAATATTACATTTCAGCATCTTCCGACTGTTCTTTTTTATCATTTTTAGTTGTCTTTTTTCCACTAAATTCTAATTTGTATAGAACATAACCAAATCCTACTGCCAAATGTAGCATAACAATAATAAATAATATAGTTGCTAAAGTCATATAATAAATTTTTATTTTAAAATTAAACTTACAGGGCAATGATCAGAACCCATTACGTCAGTATGAATGATAACATCTTCGATCTTATTTAATAAACTTTTACTGACTAAAAAATAATCGATACGCCAGCCGGCATTTCGGACGCGTGCGTTAAATCTATAATTCCAATATGTATACGCAACTCTTTCGGGGTACAAATAGCGAAAAGCATCTATAAAGCCTGCTTTTAATAAATCTTCAAAACCTTTGATTTCAATTTCTGTATAACCTGCTGTTTTATTATAATTAGATTTTGGGTTTTTTAAATCAATAGGCTGATGAGCTACATTTAAATCTCCGGCAATAATTACCGGTTTTTGTTTATCTAATTGAATAACGTAAGCTATAAAATCTTGATTCCACTGAGCTTTATAATCTAATCTTTTTAGGCCTTGGCCGGCATTGGGTGTATAAACATTTATTAAATAGAAGTCAGAATATTCCAATGTAATCATTCTACCTTCTTGATCGTGTTCCGGTAAGCCCATTCCATATTTTATATTTAAAGGGGAAATTTTTGTTAAAACAGCTGTACCCGAATAGCCTTTTCGTTTGGCCGAGTTAATATATAGCATATATTTTTTTTCAAAATCTTTTAACGCAGTCAATACTTCTTTAGGTTGTGCCTTAGTTTCTTGAAGACATAATATGTCAGGGTCAATGCTCGCAATGTTTTTAGTAAAGTCTTTTTTTATTACAGCTCTTATGCCATTGACATTCCAAGTTGTTATTTTCATAATTTTATTTTTTTTAAGGACTCAAATCCACCGGACAAAATACTGATATTCAATGGTCTATGGTATTTTATAAGTGACCCTGCAACGATTGCACTTACACCCATTTGGCATGTAATAATATACTCTTTTTCAATATCTAATGTCCATATTTTTTCTTCTAGTTGCATTAAGGGAATATGCATGTAGTTCGGTAAATTTATATTTGGATATGTTTCATTTCGGACATCTATTAGTATAGCGCCTGTATTTAATAATTCATAAAGTTCATCGGCGTATACTATTTTTTCGTTTATTGCTTTATAATTATGGGTTAAATATTGGTTTAAGCCCTTTTCTAGTACATATATATTTTGATCTAATCCTACTCGTCTAAATTGCATAGCCAAATTTAACAAATCTATTTCTCTGTCAGTAATTAAAATTATTTCTTTATCAGGTTCTAAAAGCCATCCTGCATATACAGAAAGAGGAAGGCAGTCAGCATCTAAACTTAATGTTTTTGGTATATGTAATCCTACCCAGCTTAAATGTGACCGAATATCAATAATATATGACTGATTTTGTTTGATTAGAAAGGTGTCAAAATCAATTACCTTAATTGGTTTTAAGTTGTCCAAATAAGTTATTTTGCCCGAGTTAATAGCTGCACAACGTTTAAAATGTCTGGGAACTGCGGGCAAATCTTTTAAAAGAGCTTGAACAAAATTACTTTCGTTATCAAGCCTTAACATCGGATTATATTTTTTTTCAAAACCTATAGTTGAAGTTCGTTTCTCTGCAAGCTTTTTTCCACATAAAGTTCCGGCGGCATGTGCCGGATATATTTCTACAAAATCAGGTAATGTTTTTAATTTTTTTAGAGATTGAAACAATTGCTTAGCTAACATTGTTTGTTTACCCGGAAATAAATCCGGTCTACCGACATCTCCGACAAATAAAGTGTCTCCGGTGAAAACACAAACTGGATCTATACCCCGCGACAAATCTTTGACAACATATGAGATATCAAAAGGAGTATGTCCCGGTGTTTCTAAAATGCTTATTTCTAAATGATTGAAAGGTATTTTATAATGATCATTTAAAGGAACAAAATCAAACGAAAAAGGACTGTTTTTGTGGGCATAAATACGAGCACCTGTTATGCGGGCCAATTCTAAGTGACCGGCAATAAAATCTGCATGCGGATGCGTTAAAAATACCCCTGTAATTTTTATATTTCGTTTATAAGCTTCTTCTAGATAATCGTGTATGTCACGTTTGGGATCTATAACAATGGCTTCTTCACCGGCTATTAACATATAAGAAATATGTGATAAGGAGTCGGTAAAAAAGTATTGTATAAACATGTCAAACAGCTTAGTTTAGAAAAGCAATTTACAATTTTTCCCCAAATTATTATCAACTGACTCAATCGATTTTATTATTTAAGCTTTGTATCTCTAAAAAAAATGTAAATTTGAGTCTTAAATTAATTGTTGATATGAAAAAGATAGCAATATTTTGTGGTGCTAGTAAGGGGCATCAATCTATTTATAAAGAATATGCTGAAAAATTAGGACATTTTTTAGCCCAAAATCAGATAGAAATCGTTTTTGGTGGCGGTAAATATGGTATGATGGGTGCTGTGGCTGATGCAGCTCTTTATTCGGGTGGTAAAGTAACAGGCGTAATTCCGGGTTTTTTAAAGCTTGAAGAAATATTACATTCCTCTATACAAGAAATTTACGAAACAAAAACTATGGCTGAGCGAAAGGTTAAAATAAGCAAAATGGTAGATGCTTATATAGGTTTGCCGGGAGGCTTTGGCACTTTAGATGAAATAATGGAAGTTTTAACGCTTGGCCAATTGCAAATTGAACATAAACCTATAGGTTTACTTAACATAAATGGTTTTTTCAACCCTTTATTACAACAGTTTGACTTAATGGTACAAGAAGGCTTTTTAAGACCTGAAAACAGGGCGATGGTATTGCATAGTCATGATATCGAAGGTTTATGGTCTCAGCTTAAACAGTATCAACCTCCAAAGGTGTCTAAAATTGTACAAACTATTGCATCAAAATAAAAACAATATGAAGCATTTTTTAGAAAGGCAACAAGTTATGGGAATTTTAAATATTACTCCCGATTCTTTCTATGATGGTAACAAGTATGTTACTGAACATGCAGTTTTGAATAGAGTAGAACAAATGCTTATTGATGGTGCAGATATTATTGATATTGGTGCTTTTTCATCACGCCCGGGTGCTGATTTAGTAACTTATGAGGAAGAAAAGCGACGGTTGATGCCTTTTTTAAAACAAATATTAAAGTATTTTCCAGATGTTACTTTATCTATCGATACATTTCGGCATCAAATTGCCCGGGAGGCCGTTGCTATAGGTGCCAAATTAATAAATGATATTTCCGGAGGCAATTTAGATCCGGAAATGTTTAAAACAATAGCCCAATTAAATGTTCCCTATATCATGATGCATATGCGCGGTACTCCTAAAACTATGCAGGCTGATACAGATTATAATGATATTATTAATGATATTTTATATTATTTTGAAATTAAAATAAAAACATTAAACGAGTTAGGATTTAATAAAATTATTATCGATCCGGGTTTTGGATTTGGAAAAACTTTATCACAAAATTATAGAATTTTAGCGCAGTTGTCTCAATTTAAAAAATTAGGTTATCCGGTATTAGTCGGAATGTCGCGCAAATCGATGTTATATAATGCTTTAAACATTTCACCAGACAAAGCTTTAAATGCTACAACTGTAGTAAATACATTAGCTTTAAAACAAGGTGCTCATATTTTAAGGGTTCATGATGTCAGACCGGCAGTTGAGGCTGTAAAACTAGTTAATTTAATACAACAAAATGCAATTTAAAAGATTTTATTTGGCCTTTATAATAACCCTGTTGTTCAGTTGCGACAAACAGACTTCTGACACAGATAATTCTATCAATTTAGAAATTAATGATTTTATTTGGAAAGGGCTAAATACCTATTATTTATGGAAAGACTATCAGCCTGATTTAGCTGATAATCGTTTTGCTAATCAAACAGCTTTAAATGCCTTCTTACAACAACAAGCTTCACCAGAAATTTTTTTTAATGATTTGTTATATAAGCCGGGCGACATAGATCGATGGTCATGGATAGTTGATGATTATGACGAATTACTAAGTTTATTTGCCGGTATAACCAAAACAACGGGTATCCACTTGGGTTTGGTTTATGTGCCGGGTAGCAACACCGACTTGTTTGCATACATAAAATATGTTGTGCCACAAAGTCCGGCTGCACAAAATGGATTTAAAAGAGGTGATTTATTTAGAAAAATAAATGGGCAGAGTTTAAACTTAAATAATTATCAAGAATTACTCAATACTGATATTTGGCAAATTGAGTTGGCTCAGTGGGATGGAAATAATTTAATTAGTACCGGACAAATTAAGACCATTGAAAAAATAATTTTGCAGGAAAACCCTATTTATTTAGATACTGTTTATAACTATAATCAATATAAAATTGGCTATTTGATTTATAATGGTTTTGTATCCAATTATACAACTGATTTAAGCGATGTTTTTGAAGATTTTAAAGCCCGTCAAATTGACCGTCTTATTATTGATTTGCGTTATAACCCGGGTGGAAGCGTACAGACTTTGCAATATTTAGCATCTATGATAACAGGACAATTTACTGGACAAATACTTTTAAAATATCAATGGCATTCACAATTGCAAAATTGGATGTCTCAAAATTATCCTGATCATTTAATTCGGAAATTTTTAACGCATCAAGAAAATGGGGTGCTTTTACCTCAATTGAACATGAGTCAAATTGTTTTTATCACAACAAAAAATTCTGCTTCTGCCAGCGAATCTTTAATCAACGGCTTAAAACCTTATATTAAGGTAACTCAAATAGGTACTGCTACACATGGAAAATATACAGCTTCCATAAGTTTGTTTGACTCGCCTGATTTTTCATTACAAAATTGCAATCCGGATCATAAATGGGCAATGCAACCTATTGTATTAAAAATTAGTAATGTAGATGGTTATACAGATTTTTACAATGGACTACAGCCCGATATTTTACAAGCCGAAGATTATTTTAATTTAGGATATTTAGGCCAAACCGACGAGCCGCTTTTGCAGACGGCTTTAGAATATATATCTACACAAAATATACCACATCCAACAAGCTTGCCAATAGCATTTAATGAACAAACTTATCAAAGTCATCCTTTAGAATTTGATATGCATGTCCAATTTAAAGATTTAAAATCACCGAGGTTTTTTTAAAAATTAAGATTTAAAACCAATTTTTCCGGTTAGAATTTCAAAATACATTTTAAAATCTGATTTTAAACTCCATAAAGGGTATTTGAAGGTTGCAGGTTTATTTTTTTCGAAAAAAAAGTGACCAATCCATGCAAAGCCATAACCAATTACGGGCACATACCATAAAAATTTCGGTTTTTTTTGCCAAATAGCCATGATGATGATAATTATAACAAGTGTAGTGCCAATAAAGTGAAAAAACCGGTTGTAAGCATTATTATGTTCTGATAAATAAAACGGATAAAACTCTTTGTATGTTTTGATAGGGTGTTCCATAAAAACTATTTTTCATGATTTTCGTAAAGTTGTTCCCAAAGCGGATTGTCTTCATTATGATGCGCATGATCAAAGTTTTCATATAATTCAAATTCATCTTCAGTTGTTTTCTTTTTGCCAAACCATAAGCCAAGCATCATTAGTAAGGCCGATCCTAATATTACGTATGAAATAACTTCTTTACTGAAATAAGGTATTTTATATTGGTCGGGTATTTTATAAAACAATAAAATTGTTATCAAGCCACGAGGTGCCATAAAAACTTCTGGGAATAAAGATTTTCCTTGAAAAAAAACTTTGAGGTTGATAAAACGAACCAAAAAGGTCAGCAAGAGAATAAAAGTGCCAATAATCAATACGTTTTCATTAAAAATGCCATCAATATTTATGGTCATCCCAAATAATACAAAGAAAAATGTACGAATTAAAAAAGCTGTCTCAAAAGTAATTAATTTGAATTGTTCTTTTACTTGATCAATCTTTTGTGGATCGAAAATTTGATTTAATTTTCCTTTAAAAAAGATGTTATAGTTTTCAAGCATTAATCCAAAGGTTAAAATGAGTATCAAACTTGATAAATGCATAATTTTTCCTGTAATGTATAAAGCTGTTAATATAGATAAGAATAAAAAGAATTTGATTTTGGTATTGATTTTTTGAAATAAAAAGATAAGGACGTAGCCAATAATAAGTGATATAATTATAGTTAAAATTAAGCCGCCGCCTACTTTGCCTACTATATTTCCTTGACTATCAGGAATCATTAAAACAATATCAAAAGCTAAAATACCTAAAATGTCACTAAAAGTAGATTCATAGATCAAAAATTCTTTTTTCTCCTCATCTAAAAAATTGACACTGGGAATTACTATAGCACTACTAACAACCGATAGCGGTAAGGCATTTATATAAGCTGTATAAAAATCATGAGTAAGTCCCATGCCATAAATTAAATAAGCAATAGCAAAAGATGTACCTATTAAAATTAATAAAGCTGTGGTAAAAGCTTTTAAAATTAAAGGCAATTTCTCTTTTGTAATTTTCAAGTCTAGAGCGGCTTCAAGTACAATTAATAACAATCCAACCAAGCCTAGAATATTTACTGTGGGTTGCAAATTAGGTAA
Organism: Flavobacteriaceae bacterium; assembly: GCA_015494075.1. Lineage (GTDB taxonomy): Bacteria > Bacteroidota > Bacteroidia > Flavobacteriales > Flavobacteriaceae > WGBX01. The sequence continues at coordinate 17,965 of WGBX01000170.1, read as the reverse complement.
ATGAAAATCAAAATTTTGTGACAATTTATTAAGGAATATTCCTGTGCCTAGCAAAAGTAAAACAGAAGGAACTTTTATTTTTTTTGCGATGATATCAAAAAAATAAGAAAGGATGACTAAGATACTCACCCCCAAGATAAAATAATAACTATTCATAAGGTCAATTTTGAGGTTAAAGATAAAAAAAAAGAGCTGCATTAGCAAAATGCAGCTCTATAAAAAAAATAAAAAGTTATTTATTTAATATATTCTACTTCTTTTTTCTTTTCAGTGGTTAAAAATTTTGTAAAACCTTGGGCTATCATCCATTTATCGCTATATATTTTACCCATATATCTTGATCCGTGATCAGGAAATATTAGGACGACATGACTATTTTCATCAAAAAATCCGGCTTTTTCATATAAAAGTGTGGCTTCTAGGGCAGCGCCACTAGTATAACCAGCAAATATACCTTCTTTTAAAGCTAACGCTCTGGCTTTATAAGCTGCATTTTCGTCGGTAACTTTCATAAAATGATCTATTAATTGGAAGTCCGTTGCAGTTGGAATCAAATTTTTACCCAAACCTTCAATGCGATAAGAATAAATTTCATTGGTGTCAAAAACACCGGTTTCATGATATTTTTTTAAGGCAGAACCATAAGCATCTACTCCTAAAATTTTAATATTAGGATTTTTTTCTTTTAAATAACGGGCAATTCCCGAAATGGTACCGCCGGTAGCTGCACAAGCCACTACGTGGGTTACTTTTCCTTTGGTTTGTTCCCAAATTTCAACACCTGACGAAAAATAATGCGCCTTGATATTAAGTTCATTAAAATACTGATTAACATACAGCGAACCGGGATTCTCTTCATGTAAACGCTGTGCTACCGAATAATAAGATCTTGGATCTTCTGCTGGCACTTCGGAAGGACAAACGTAAACTTGTGCGCCCATAGTTTTGAGCATATTTATTTTATCTTCGGTGGCTTTATCTTTAACAGCTAACATTACTTTATAACCTCTTACGGCACCTAACATTGCTAAGCTAAACCCCGTATTCCCTGACGTGGTTTCTATTATGGTATCACCGGGTTTTATAAGACCTTCTTCTTCGGCTTTGTCAATAATGTATTTAGCAATACGGTCTTTCACAGAATCCCCCGGATTAAATGATTCTAATTTGCCATAAAAATTTCCGGTTAAACCTTCAGTTACTTTTCTTAATCTGACCATTGGTGTATTACCAATTAATTCTAACACATTATCAACAATCTCAGGATTATTTTTCATTTGTTACCATTTTGATTAAAACATGGTATAAACGATGTTTTAATAATATTAACTCGGCAAAAGTACAAATTTTTGTCGAATTATTTTATAATTGCAGTAAGAGTTTTTAGAGGTTTGAACGATTTCTTTGTAAAAGGCTTTTACCTGTGATGATTAAAGTAACACCGATAATAGAAAGCAAACCTCCTATAATTTGTAGGTTTCCGGGAATTTTTTTAAAATATAAATAACTGCCAATCAAGACAAAAAGTCCTTTAGTAGAGGATAAAATAGCTTTTCGACTTACTTCAATATATTTAATGGCGTATAACCCCACCGTAGCGGTTACAAAAGGTCCTAAAAATGCGCCAATCAGAACATTTTTTAAAGCAGTAGGCGAAATGTGAAAAGAAAGATTTTGTATTTTCATCATTAATAGGGCAAACAAGAAAAGGTATAAGGTGCGGTTAATGGTTAGTAAAATAGGTGAAAACCGAACCACATTTAATTTCATCAAAATAGAACTGGTAGCACCAAAAAGGGCGAATAATAAAACATATAAACTGCCATCGACAAACATTTCATTTATATGGACCCATTTAGGATTATAACTCAATAAAAAAGCAGCCGATAAAGTGATAATAATTCCTAAAATTTCTAATTTGTTAAAACGTTCATGAAGTATTAAAAAACCTAAGACCAGCACAAAAACAGGGGTGATATTTCCCATGAAAGCTACAATGCTTGGGTTGGGCATTGTATTAATAGCTTTGAAAAAAAAAGTGGTTGAAGCAATTTCAATGAGGCCGAAAAGTAATAATAAAGTAAAATCTTTAGCTCGAAAATCTTTTACTTTTTTAAAAGATTTTTGATGCCAAGCTAGTAATAAACTTAGTATTAGTCCTGTTAAAAACCAATAAAAACCAAATTGAGGTAATTTGAGTTCTTGTAAGGCAGCTTTGCTAAATATATAAACATTAGACATTGCCAAAACTCCCACTAGTGTGAGAATATAGCCTTTGGTTTTATCCGGAAGTGCTTGCCAAAATTTTTTCATGCCAATCTTTATTCTGCAAAGAAACAAAATAAAAATTCTTTTTTTGTTAAGAAGTTCTTAATTTATACTTTTATCTGTATTAATTCATCCCAATGAGTGGTATAACGTTTTGAACGGTATGTTTGTTGCAAATGCCAGGCTCTAAACCGGCCTTCAGCCGCAAATTTTATTAAGCGATAGCCATGGCTTTGGTTTAGTCGGTCTACGGTTTGCATGAGCTGTCGGTGTTTTTCATAATCGGTTGATTCAAATAAATTTAATTGCCGGTTTTTTTCAGGAACGATACCGCTGACCAATACGCCTGCTTTTTTATAATTATAATGGTGTTTAAAAATAATCTTTAAGGCTTCCTTAGCTGCTTTAATTAAAATAATACTACTGGATGTAGCCGGAATTTGTACCGTAAAACTATTGGCATAATATGGCTTTTTAGGATTAAATTTACTAGTACGAACAAAGACGGTTAGTAAATTAGCCGCTGATTTTTGTTGCCGTAATTTATCTCCGCAAGTAGCGGCAAAACCTGCAATAGCCTCTGCTATGTATTCATAATCCGAAGTTGCTTTAGAAAAACTTCGGGCTGTACGAATGGCTTTTTTGGGTGGTGGCGTATAAGTCATTGTTATACAAGGTGTGCCTAATAATTCGGCTTGTGTCCGCAGACCTGTAACAGACATTTTTTTACGGATAAATTCTTGTGGTAACTGTGCAAAATCCCAAGCAGTTTTTACTTGATGGGATTTTAGAAAATGACTATGTTGGCGTCCGATACCCCACACATCTTCAATGGCAGTCATTTTTAAGGCTTTTTCTATTTTTTGAGGTGAGTTTATCAGGGCGACGCCATCTTTCATATATTTTTTAGCAATTCTATTGGCTATTTTTGCCAAGGTTTTGGTAGGCCCAAACCCAACACTAACAGGAATACCAATATATTTATAGACCTTTTGACGCAATTTTAAACCTGTAGAACGGATATTCGTAAGGTCAAATCCATTAAAATCTAAAAAAGCTTCATCTATAGAGTATATCTCCATAGCAGGCGTAAAATCTTTGAAAATTTGCATCATTCGTTGCGACATATCTCCATATAAAGCGTAGTTAGATGAAAATGCCACAACTTTTTTACTATTTATAAGTTGCTGAATTTCAAAAGCAGCTTGGCCCATTTTTATTCCTAATGCTTTGGCTTCATTACTACGAGCTATAACAATACCATCATTATTAGAAAGTACAACAATAGGTTGCTTGCGCAAAGCCGGATTAAATACGCGCTCACAAGAAGCATAAAAATTATTGCCATCAACTAATGCAAACATGTTTTTTTCTTTTAAACAAAATTACAATTTAAAGCACATATTTTGACTTTTATGAAAGTTAAAATAAGTTCGTTAAAAAAAAATTAACATATCTTTGTTATTAAAATATTAATTTTTATGAAAATACTTGTTATTGGTGGCGGCAATATGGGGCAAAGCTTTGCTAAGAGTTTTTTAAACAACTTTATTACAGATATTACTAATTTTGCTGTTTTGGAAAAAGATACAGCTAAATATGATATTTTGAAAGCCATAGGCATCAAAAATATATTTGAACAGCCCGATCAGCGTATTGCCGAAGCAGATTTAATTGTTTTAGCTGTTAAACCCCAAGCCTTTCCGTCTCTTAAAAGTGAATTGAAAAATTTTATTAGTGATGCACAAGTCATTTTGTCTATTATGGCCGGAGTTTCTATAAGTACTATTCAAAAAGCTTTGGGTGTTAGTAAAGTAATCAGGGCGATGCCCAATATTGCAGCCCAAATAGGTGAGGGGATGAGTGTTTTTACATCTTCGGAGTCTGTTACCCGTATTGAATTGGTAACTGTACAAAATCTTTTAGAAAGCACCGGTAAAAATTTATATGTTCCGGAAGAAGATTTAATAGACGCAGGGACAGCCGTTTCTGGATCCGGACCGGCTTATGTACTTTATTTTATGGAGGCTATGATGCAGGCTGCTATAGAATTGGGCTTTAGCAAACCACAAGCAGAAATGCTAACCAGCCAAACTTTTCGAGGTATTGTTGAGTATTTTCAAAATGCCAAAGATGATTACCGACAATTAATTAAAAAAATTTCGTCTAAAGGAGGTACAACTGAAGCGGCTATCAATTATTTAGATCAGCAACAGAGCAATGTTATTATTCGTGAAGCTATTCTTAAAGCCTATGATCGGGCAAGAGAATTGAGAAAAATAAGTTAGAACAACGGTAAATTTGTATTTTTGTAAAAAAATAAATAATTATGTTTGGAAAAATGTTTGATATTGTTGGTAAATTAGAAACTGCCAAAGAAAATGTTGCGGCCGCTAAGAAACAGTTAGACAATGTACTAATTGATGCTGATGCCGGTAATGGCGCCGTAAAAGTAAGTGTTACGGGTAACAGAAGAGTTAAAAGTTTATCTATTTCTGATGAAGTTTTAAAGGATAAAGATATGCTGGAAGACTACCTTATTTTAGCATTAAACAAAGCCTTGGACGAAGCTGGAAAAATGCAAGAAAATAAATTGAAAAAAGCAGCAACAGAAGCCCTGCCAAATATACCGGGGTTAGATGGTTTGTTATAAATAATTCAAAATAGATAATAAAATGCCTGTAAAGCAGGCGTTTTATTATTTATAACGTAAGACTTTATTTTACTCGGATACGGAACATTTCTTGGTTTTCAAGATAACCGGTAAATTCATCATTCAAATTTATTTTGCCAACGCCTGCAGGCGTGCCTGTAAAAATTAAATCTCCTTTTTTAAGTGTAAAAAAAGTAGATATATAACTAATAAGTTCGTCTATTTTCCATAGCATGTCAGCTGTATGACCTTTTTGTACTATCTGGTGGTTTTGTTGCAAATGAAAATAGATATTATTTAAGTCTTTAAATTGTGTTTTGTCAATAAAATGATGGCTAACTACAGCCGAATTATCAAAAGCTTTAGCTTTCTCCCAAGGTAAACCTTTGGCTTTTAGTTTGCTTTGCAAATCTCGCGCCGTGATATCCAAACCTAGCCCAATTTCATTATAATAACGATGCGCAAATTCAGGCGCTATGTGTTTTCCTAATTTGTTTATTTTTACAACTAATTCTACTTCATAATGAAATTCCTGAGCAAAATCAGGTAAATACAATGGGTTTCGGAAGGGTAAAATTGCCGTATCCGGTTTTATAAATAAAACCGGATCAGTAGGTTTTTCATTGTTTAATTCGGCAATGTGCCGGGCATAATTTCGGCCTACGCATATGATTTTCATAATTGATTTGATTGTTTTTGAAGATTGATTAAAAAAGCATAGTCCCGGGCTGTGTCTAAAAGCGATTTAAAACGTCCGGAAGCACCACCATGACCACTCTCCATATCGGTATGTAATAGTAAGAGATTATTATCGGTTTTTAAGTCACGAAGCTTGGCAACCCACTTAGCAGGTTCCCAGTATTGTACTTGTGAATCGTGTAAACCGGTTGTTACAAGTAAATGCGGATAGTCTTGTTTTTGAATATTGTCATACGGAGAATAACTTTTGATATAATCATAATAAACTTTTTGATTAGGATTTCCCCACTCATCATATTCTCCGGTGGTTAATGGTATGCTTTCGTCAAGCATTGTCGTAAGGACATCAACAAAAGGTACTTGCGCAACAACACCTTTAAATAGCTGTGGTGCGTTATTAATAACAGCACCCATGAGTAAGCCGCCGGCTGATCCGCCCATAGCATAAAGCTGTGACGGCGTTGTATATTGTTTATCTATAAGGGTTTTGGCAACATCAATAAAATCGTTAAAAGTGTTTTTTTTATGTAATAATTTTCCGGCTTCATACCATGAACGGCCCAAATATTCTCCACCTCTGATATGTGCAATTGCAAAAATGAAACCTCTATCGAGCAAAGAAAGTCGTGTCGTGCTAAAACCCGGATCGACAGTAATGCCATAAGCACCATAACCATATAGTAAAAGTGGATTGGGTTTTGAGAGGTTTGTATTTTTATGCCAGACTAATGAAATGGGAACTTGTTGTCCGTCACGAGCAGTAATCCAAATACGCTTTGATCGATAATTATTTTTATCAAATTTTCCATCCGGAATTTCCTGTTCTTTGAGTAATTTTTTTTGACGGGTTTTTAAGTCGAAAGCAAAAACGGAAGCCGGTGTAGTCATCGAATTGTAAATATAACGAAATTCGCGGGTTTTCATTTCCGGATTATAAGCCATGTATACATTATAGGTATCTTCATCAAAATGAAGGTAAAAATCTTCTTGCGAGGTCAATATCCTTAGCTTATTAAGACCTTTTTCACGTTCTTGCAAAACCATGAAATCTGAAAAAATATCCACATCTTCCAACATCACTTCTGGTCGGTGGGGAATATACTCTTGCCAGTCAGCCATATCGGTGTGCTTTACATCGGTATGCATGAGCTTAAAATTGGTAGCCTTATCTTTATTAGTTAAAATATAAAACTGTTCATTTCTATGAAAAACATTGTATTCGACACCTCGTTGACGTTTGGCAAAAATTTTAAACTCACCTTCCGGATTGTCTGCTTTCAAGTAACGGTATTCTGTAGTTAGAGTGCTATAAGATGCGATATATAGATAAGTGTTACTTTTACTTTTTGTTATAAAAGTATCAAATATTTCGTCGGTTTCTTCATATATAAGCGTATCTTTTGATGGATGATCTCCGAGTTTATGTTTGTATATTTGATAAGCACGGAGTGTTTCTGGATCTTTTTTAGTATAAAAAATAGTTTTATTATCATTAGCCCATACAGCGCTGCCTGTTGTGTTGTCAATTTGATCTTGTAGTATTTTGCCGCTATTTAAATCTTTTATTTTTAAAACATATTGTCGCCGGCCGGTAGTGTCTTCTCCAAAAACTACAAAACGATTGTCAGGACTTATTTCTATACCGGTGAGTTTATAATATGAATGACCTTTGGCCATAATATTTTCATCAAAAATAATTTCTTCAGAATCTGTTAAACTTTTACGACGGCTATATATAGGATATTCTTTGTCTTTTAAGTATTTAGTTTGATAATAGTAACCGTTTTCAAACACAGGCACTGAACTATCTTCTTGTTTGATACGCGACTTCATCTCTTCAAATAAATTATTTTCAAGAGGTTTATAATCATTAGTTTGCGCTTCAAAATAGGTGTTTTCTTCTGTTAAATATTGTATAACTTCCGGATCATTGCGTTTTCTTAACCAGTAATAGTTATCAATGCGAGTATCATTAAATTTTTTTAAGTAATGAGGTTTTTTTGGTGCTTTTGGCGTCTTCATATTTTTTTTATTCTTCATCTTCTAAAAATTCTTCTAAGTCGCGGCGATCTTTTTTAGTAGGGCGGCCGGTACCTTTTTTACGGTAATAATCTTTAGCTATTTTTAATAATTCTTGTTGTTCAAAAGCCTCTTTTGGGGTTTGATCTTTAATGTATTGAGGAACTAATTTGGCGCCAACCCGGCTTTTGGGTAAATCTAATACTAATAGCTTATAGTTGATTTGATTTTTGCGGACCTCTATAATATCGCCTCCAAAAACATCTTTGGAAGGTTTTGCTATAATACCGTTAATGCTGACATGACGCTTTTTAATGGCATCAGCGGCTATATTCCGGGTTTTGTAAAATCTTATAGCCCATAAAAATTTATCAATACGCATAGTTCTAAAACTTTGTTAATGGTGATACAAAAATAAATAAAAATTGTATCTTGCAGCTTAATAAATACAGAAGTTTAGTTTAAATTTAATTTTAAAACCTATTTCACAAATAAAATATAATTACATGAAAATTAGAATTTTAACCTTTTTAACCATTTTTTCTTTTTTACTTTTAGGTAGCTGCAACTCTGATGAACCAATCTATGAATTTGAAATTAAAGATCGGATTGAAGAATATAATGATGTTGAAAAGGATTCTATTGTAGAATACATGCAGACACATTTTTATACATTAGATGCACAATATAATATGAGTATTGATACCATTGATCCGGCAGGTTCTCATACTTCCATTTGGGATGACCCTAATTTAAAAGTTTTACAAGTTGAAGACCCAGAAGTGGAAGATTTAATTTACGACTTATATTATATTCCTTTTAATGAAGGGACCCAACAACAAGTTGAGAAATTTGATAATATTTTAGTCTCTTATAAAGGGTTATTATTAGACAATACTGTTTTTGAGGAGGTTATAGACCATTTGCCACAATGGTTTGCTTTACCAAGTACTATTAAAGCTTGGCAAGAAGTATTTCCAAATTTTAAAGATGGAACTTATACAGAAAATGGTGATGGTACATTTACCTTTTCAGGTTTTGGAGCAGGAATGTTGATTACGCCATCAGGTTTGGCATATTATGAAAAAGAAGCTAATGAAATACCGGCTTACTCACCTTTGATTTTTTCCTTTAAAGTTTTTGTTGATAATGATGATAGCGATGATGATTTAGTTAAAAATATAGATGAAGACGTCGATGGTGATGGCGATGTTTTAAACGATGACACTGACGAAGATTATATTGCAAATATATATGACGATGATGATGATGGTGATGGTGTTTTAACGAAGGATGAAGATACAAATCATGATGGTGATCCAACTAATGATGATAGTGATGGTGATGGAATACCTAATTATTTAGATGATGATACACATTAAAAATTTTTAATGTAAAATTATTGTAAACACCGATTTATTCGGTGTTTTTTTATGTAAAAAAGTAAAAATAATCATTTTTTTCGCCTCAATAATCAGTAACTTTGCTTAAAATAAAACCTATAAAAATGAATAAAGCTGTTTATATTGCCACAATAGAACCTTTTAGCGGTAAATCATTGATAAGCATTGGTTTAATGAATGAATTACTTATCAGAAAAAGTAAAGTTGGGTATTTCAGACCCGTGATTAATGATTATCCCGAAGGTCAAAAAGATAACCATATTTTAACCATGCTCGATTTTTTTAAATTAGACATGAAATATGATGATGCCTATGCTTTTAGCCGGAGCGAAATGGTTAAACTTTTAAACCAAGGACAAGAGAAAAAAATTATAGAAAAAATTATTCGAAAATATAAAAAGCTCGAAAAAAAGTTCGACTTTATTTTAATAGAAGGTAGTGACTTCTCAGGTGAAGGAGCTATGATTGAATTTGAACTTAATGTTAAATTGGCATCTAATTTATCAATTCCAACTATCTTAGTATCTAGTGGGGTTTCAAAAGGTTTTGAAGAATATATTAGCAATGTCAAATTGGCTTATGATAGTTTTAGAGAGGAGAAAGTAGAAGTCCCGGCAATTATAGCTAACAAAATTAAACCCAAAAATCTGAAAAGACTAGTGGGACGCCTTCAAAAATTAGTCGATGAAGGCACTTATGTAACTGCTATTCCAAGAGACGAAAACCTTTTAAAACCCAGTATGAGAGATATTCTCAACTATTTTGATGGTAAAGTTTTATTTGGAGAAGACCATCTGGAGAAACCTGTTAAAAATTACGAAGTCGGTGCCATGCAACTCCGGCATTATTTGTCACGCTTACGTGATAAATCAGTTGTTATAACGCCCGGCGATAGAGGCGATCTCATTTTAGGAGCTATACAAGCAGATAAGAGCGATGCTTATCCAAGTATTTCCGGTTTGGTTTTATCTGGTGGCATCACACCCGAAAAGCCCATTCTTAAACTCATTGACGGCATTAATACCAGCTTGCCTATTATTGTTGTCAAACCCAATACTTACGAAGTTACTACCCAAATAGCTGATCTTAAACCACGGATTAATCCTTTTGATAAACGCAAAATTATGCGTTCTATCAGTTTGTTTAAAAAACATGTTGATGTGAAGCAAATTTTAGATAAATTAATTCAATACGAGAATGAAAAAATGACGCCTTCTATGTTTTTGTACAATCTGGAAGAATGGGCAGGTAGAGAACACAAACGTATTGTATTACCCGAAGGAACTGATGAAAGAATATTGAAAGCCGCTGCCAGATTGCAAGAATCAGGCTTGGTCGATATAATTTTATTAGGCAAACGTGATCAAATTTGTCAGATAGTAAAAAATAAAGGTATCAATTTAAATTGTAATGAAATTAAAATAGTCGATCCTGAAACATCTACAAAATCAGATGCTTATGCAAAAAAACTATATGAACTCAGAAAACATAAGGGGATTACTGAAGCAACTGCTTATGACTTGGTTAAAGATCCATCTTATTTTGGAACCATGATGGTTTTAACAGGAGATGCTGATGGTATGGTTTCAGGAGCGGTACATACAACTCAACATACTATCCGGCCGGCATTACAATTGATTAAAACTAAGCCTGATGCCAAATTGGTTTCCTCGGTCTTTTTCATGTGTTTGCCAGATAGAGTATCTGCTTTTGCAGATTGTGCCATTAACCCTAATCCTAACTCAGAACAATTAGCCGAAATAGCCATTGCCACTGCAGATTCTGCCAAAAAGTTTGGTATTAAGCCAAAAGTTGCTATGTTATCTTATTCATCGGGTAGCTCCGGAAAGGGTGAGGATGTTGAAAAGGTTCGTAAAGCTACTGAGATTGTCAAAGAAAAACGGCCTGATATTTTAGTTGAAGGTCCTATTCAATATGACGCTGCTGTTGACCCGGAAGTAGGCAAGAAAAAAATGCCTAATTCACCGGTTGCAGGTCAGGCTAGTGTATTAATATTCCCTGATTTGAATACAGGAAATAATACTTATAAGGCCGTGCAGAGAGAAACAGGAGCTTTGGCAATCGGCCCCATGTTACAAGGTTTAAATAAACCGGTTAATGATTTAAGTAGAGGTTGTACCGTTGATGATGTGTATAATACTATTTTGCTAACAGCCATTCAAGCTCAGGATGATCAGGAAATACAAAAAAAATCAGCAAATCAACAAAAGTCAAAACAATAAGTTTGAAATTAACATTAAAAAAGCCGGCAAACTTGCCGGCTTTTTTAATGTTAATTATATGTTATTATAATTTAGAAGCATAAGCAATCATCTCAACTACTTTGGTTGCATAGCCATATTCATTATCATACCAACTGATAATCTTAAAGAAAGTATCATTTAAGGCAATACCTGCCGTAACATCAACACTTGAAGTATGAGTTTCACTGACAAAATCTTGTGAAACAACTTCATCGTTAACTACTTGTAAAACTCCTTTCATTTCACCATTAGCAGCCTCTTCCATAGCTTCTATAATAGCTTCATAAGTAGTAGGTGTGGCTAATTTGACCGTTAAATCTACTACAGAAACATCAGCAGTTGGAACACGGAATGACATACCGGTTAGTTTACCATTTAATGAAGGAATAACTTTACCTACTGCCTTGGCTGCACCTGTTGATGTAGGAATAATATTTGTGATGGCAGCTCTACCGCGACGCCAATTTTTAGAAGGTGCATCAATAACTTTTTGTGTAGAAGTAGCTGAATGTATGGTTGTCATTAAGCCTTCAACAATACCAAATTTATCATTTAACACCTTAGAAATTGGAGCCAAACAATTGGTTGTACAAGATGCATTAGAAAATACTTTAGTATCTTTTGTTAATTCGGTATGGTTAACTCCCATTACAAACATAGGAGCATCCTTTGAAGGTGCTGAAATGATTACTTTTTTAGCACCTGCTTTTAAATGTTTTTCAGCTAAAGCTTTGTCTGTAAAAAAACCTGTAGATTCAATGACAAAATCAACTTCAACAGCGCCCCAGTTAATATTTTCAGGATCACGTTCTTTGGTTACTCTGATTTTTTTGCCATCAACGACTAAATAGGAACCATCAACAGACACTTTGCCGTCAAAGTGACCGTGTACAGAGTCGTATTTTAATAAATAGGCAAGGTAATCTGTATCTAGCAAGTCATTTATAGCAACAACTTCAACATCTGGATTTTTAACAGCTGCTCTGAAAGCCAATCTTCCGATACGGCCAAATCCGTTTATACCAATTTTTGTTATACTCATAATTTTTAAATTTTATATATTTATTTATATTTAAGTGGTCAAAATATCGCTGATTTCTAATAATTCTTTGTTTATACTGCGGTGTAAATTTACAGCTTCTTTTAGGTTAGTGTATTCAACTTTATTGTTTTTAAATCCTACCATTATTCTATTTTTACCATCAAGAAGGGCCTCGACGGCTTTAACGCCTAAACGACTGGCTAATACTCTGTCAAAAGTGGTTGGACAGCCACCACGTTGGATATGACCGACAATGACAACTCTTGATTCATATTCTTTAAGATTTTCATCGACATATTTAGCCAATTCAAAAACATTTTTACCGGTTTTATCACCTTCTGCAACGATAACAATACTACTGGTTTTACCTGCTCTTTTACTGCGTCTTAATGATTCAACCAATTTATCTATACCGATATTTTCTTCGGGTATTAATATTTCTTCTGCTCCACCGGCAATGCCGCTATACAAGGCCAAAAAGCCTGCATTGCGTCCCATAACTTCAATAAAAAACAAACGGTTATGCGAGCTTGCGGTATCACGAATTTTGTCAATGGCTTCTGTAGCCGTATTACTTGCTGTATCGAATCCGATGGTAAAATCTGTACCAAAAATATCATTGTCAATTGTTCCCGGAATACCAATTACAGGAAAATCAAACTCTTCTGAAAATATTTGAGCTCCGGTAAATGAGCCGTCTCCACCTATTACAATAAGCGCGTCTATATTGTGCTTAACCAGTTGATCGTAAGCTTTTTTTCGTCCTTCAACTGTACGAAATTCTTGTGATCGTGCAGTTTTTAAGATAGTGCCTCCTCTATTGATTATGTTACTGACTTTTCTTGCCGTAAAACGTTCGATATCACCTTCAATTAAGCCTTGATAGCCCCGATAAATACCAAAGGGGTCTAACTTATAAAAAACAGCAGTTCTAATAACTGCTCTGATAGCGGCATTCATACCCGGCGCATCTCCTCCCGAGGTCATGACAGCTATATTTTGTATAGTTTTTTTCATTTTTTTCATCCTTTAAATTTTGATAGTTAACATTGTTATACAGAGCCATTTCAATTAAACAATGAAATCCTATGCAAATGTAATTATCTTTATAGTATGTCACAATTTTATTGTGTAAAAATTTAGTTAAGATACAATTTAGGGCTTCAAAAAGAAGCCCTAAATATTTTATAAATAGTCAATTTTTAATAAGCAGGGTTGGGAGGACAATTAAGATTGTTAGCCCGTTCACTATCAGGATATGGATAAAAATTATTGACTCTTTCCAGTTGACAGCGATTAACATTATTCCAGTCTATGCCATCTAAATAATTTGGAAAGAATCGTCGGTGGATAGGAAAACGTAGGCCTTCTAAATAGAGTTCGGCTGCATAATTTCTGTATATTTCATCTAATACGGCATTGGCATCATTAGCATTTCCACCCCAAGGTCCTAAAGCTGCACCGACACCAAATACATCACTGCCTGATGTTTTGGTTCGTACTTGGTCAATAAGGCTAACGGCTTCATTTAAGTTTGTTGTACCACCGAGTCTTGCTTTTGCTTCTGCTTTTATCAGTAATATTTCTCCGGGTAAATATACTGGAATATCGGCATTATCACTATTCCAAAAGCCATTTGGATTATATAAGTCAAAACCGCAATCAAGATCTTGCATTAAAACTGTATTGTCTAAATAGAAATTTATTCGGCCATCACCGGGGTCAGGTGTATGAGCGGTTATTAATCCTAGTTCATCAAAAGGTTTATAATTTAGAACAGCACCAGCATCTACTAATTGGGCGTAAATAGGATTTTTAATAGAACCACCATCATAAGACCAAACAGATTTAGCTGTTAAGTCTACGGCATTAGCTTCATTATAAGCATTTTGATAGTCGCCTATTTCGAGATAATAACGGGCTTTGAAAGTATGTATTACATCAATAACAGAAAAATTATAAGAGACTAAATTGTTAATAACTGCAGCGGCATTGGCATTGTTATCAAAAGCTTGTTGTGCAGCATTTAAATAATCAATGGCTGTTTGGTAGCCGGCCAATCTATCTACAAATTGAGCTTGATTGTTAGGATCGTTATCTATAGTTACCTTTTCCCAGTAATTGGCTAAATAGCCTATAGTCATACCTTTAAAAAATTGTGCATAAGCTTTATAAGCAACGCCTTCATCAGCATTTATAAAATTCACTTGATCAATGTTTGCTAAAACTTTTTCTGCAATCCCGCGGCTGCGGTGTAGTTCAGTCCAAATACCTTTAACAGCAGCGTTATCATCGGTAATACCTTGGCCGCCATTGGCTAATTGTATAGTTGTAACATAGGTATTGGCTCTACCAAACTCTTTAGCTGTAAGTCCGGGCCCTTTGACGATATCTTTTAAAGCTTCGACAGTAAAAATTTTAGTCATTCCCAATAAAATGCCGGGATAGGCTTCGGGTGTATTGTATGCAACTTCTTCTGTTACTTCATTTTTATCTATAAATTCCTTCTCGCAAGCGCTTAACGAAAGAATTAACAGGAATAATATACTTATTTTTTTCATTTTGTTCATGTTTTAAAATTTAAATTTAACGCCAAATGTGTAAACTTTGGGAATGGGTATATTGGCATAATCTTGTGAACGTGCACCATTAGATTTTCCCCATGAATTGACTTCCGGATCGTATCCCCAATAATGATCCCAAGAAATTAGGTTTGATCCACTGAGGTTAAATTGAATAGATTTAATGCCTTTTAAAGGCCCTTTCCAATCATAACTTAATGAAACGTTTCTTAGCTTAACAAAAGAGCCGTCTTCAATATGAGATTCATAAATATAAAAACGACTACCATACCAACCATGTGTACCATTAGCTAAGTCTTGTCCGGCAAAATCCCATCCTGTAAATATTGCTCCTGAAGATGTTGATAAGGATTGTCCCATT
Organism: Flavobacteriaceae bacterium; assembly: GCA_015494075.1. GTDB lineage: Bacteria > Bacteroidota > Bacteroidia > Flavobacteriales > Flavobacteriaceae > WGBX01. The sequence goes on along the minus strand of WGBX01000170.1, from coordinate 2,674 downwards.
CGTTTATCCCAACTGAAAATATCAAAACCTTGAATGGCTTCAACAGAAATGAATAAGCCAAAATTCTTATATTTAAATGTGTTGTTAAATGATAAAATATAATCGGGATTAGGATCACCTATAACCTTTTTAAGTGTTGTACCTGTTGGTTGCCCATTGCTGTCAAATTGTTGTTCATAACTTTCGGGGAATCCGTCACCGTCACTATCTATTTGAATACCACGAGCTCTTTGAGGATTTCCGTTTGCATCCAATACCCAATTACCATTTTCATCAGTTGCATAAAAATAGCCATAGAATACACCTAAAGGATATCCATTGGCAGCAATAGATGTGCCATAGCCTCCTAAGGTTTTGTAACCTCCTGCTATGTTAGAGACTTCATTTTTATTGGTTGAATAGTTAATTGCACCTTCCCATCTAAAATCTTTGTTTTTAAATAATAAGGCTTTGATACTTAGCTCTAAACCGTCATTGGTAAGACTTCCCACATTATCAACCCGTGAGGAAAATCCTGATGAAGGTGCCATTACGGTATTAAGTAATAAATCTGAAACATCTTGATGATAAATGGTGAATTCCATTCCTATTTTTCCATTTAAAAATGAGGCATCGAAACCAAATTCGCGTTCCTCTGTTACTTCGGGTTTAATATCTACATTTCCATCTGTTGAATTAGGAATGTAGATAGTTTCATTTAAATATGAATCTGAGCTATAAAGAGAACCATATTTTACATTAATATTTGAAGTGCTGGTCAATGCAGTCATGTTACCGGCTTCGCCCCAAGCGCCTCTTAATTTGAATGAATTGATATATTTTCCTAGACTGTTTTCCCAGAAATCAAAATCAGATAATACCAATGATCCACTGACTTTTGGGTAAAAACTTTGAACATCGTCGCCAAATGTTGATGCTTGATCCCAGCGACCTCCAAATGTTAAATGTAATTTATCATAAAAATTAAAATGTTGTTGTATCCAACTTCCCCAAATGGCATATTCGTATATAGAACTTGATGCAACTATATTGTTGGATCCATTCATGACGTCTAAATTGTCAAAAATAGATAAAGTTGGGTTGTGTTGAAGGTTAAAACGCTTTTTATTGTATAAATATTGAAAACCAGCGCCTGTTGAAGCTTTGATATCATCTGTAAAAGCATAAGAATAATTAGCTTTAATATGAGAACTCAAAATGTCGTACTTATCTTGTGATAAACTTAAGTCGCCGTCTGGATCAGCTCCAAAGCCATAAGGTACTTTAAATTTACTGTTACTACTGGTATGGTCATAACCAAAAATGTAATCAACATGTAAATTGTCAAGTGGTGTCATATTTACCGTTACATTATTTATAATCCGGTCAATATCAAGTGTAGCATCAATTTTGTCAATACTTTCATAGGGGTTTCCCATCCAACCAAGGCTGTTGTATGTACCATCCGGATTTACAGGATTGGTACTATTATCGGCAAAAAGCAATGATTGTAAAGGAGCATATTTATAACTAGATGAATAACCATAAGGTATCTCTTTAGTTTTGTTATTTGAATAAATAACGCCTAAATTGATTTTAATCCAATCGGAAAGTTTTTGATTTATTTTTAAATCAACATTTTTCCGGTCATATTCAGAATTGCGAATAATACCTTCATTATCTAAAATAGAACCGCTTAATGTATATTGAGTCCATTCAGAGCCACCGCTTATTTTTACACTATTGTATGTGCCGTAAGCTTTATGAAAAACATAGCTTTGATAATCGTAACGTTTGTCAATAGGTACCGTAATAAGGTTGCCGTTAATATCTGTATCCCATGTTAATAAGGTTTCATTATAAGGCTTATATTTTCTTATTTGATTGATATTAATACTGGAAGTAACCGTTACCGAAGGTTCACCTATTTTTCCTCGCTTAGTAAATATTTGGATAATTCCATTGCTAGCCATGGAACCATACATTGCTGATGCTGCAGGTCCTTTTAAAACTTCTATTTTTTCAATATCATTTAAATCGATATCTGATAATGGGTCAGAACTACCTCCGGAACCTATGGCGCTTCGTGTATCATTATTAATAATCATACCATCTATCATTATAAGAGGATCTGAACTACCTAAAACCGTAGAAGGGCCTCGCAAGCGGATAGAAATACTCGGTGCAACAGAGCCCGAATTTCGCATAATTCTGGCACCTGGCAATGCACCTTGTAAGGCTTCTGCTGCATTAGAAACATTTCTAGTGCCTAATTTTTCCATTTTAACAGTATGAATGACACTTCCCAATTGTTTTTTTGTAACAGTACCACTTTGTGCAGTAACCACAACTTCATCCAGTCCGAGCGCATCTTCTTTTAAGACAAAGTCTAGTTTGGGACCTTGTACTGTTTTTGTTTGTGGCGACATGCCAATATAGCTGGCTTTAATTTTATCGCCTTTTTTGGCTTTAATGACATATTTACCATCAAAATCGGTGGTAGTGCCATTATGTGTGCCTACAATAATAATTTCTACACCGGGTAGTGCTTCACCCTGCGTATCCTTAACTGTACCACTAACAGTTATTTGAGCAAAACTGCTCATACTACCAAAAAATAATAGTAGCATAAACAGTGATTTAAAATACTTGATTTTTTTCATCATAGTTAAGTTTTAAAGTTGAGCCCATAAAG
>WGBX01000169.1 GCA_015494075.1 Flavobacteriaceae bacterium | reverse complement strand
TCTTTATTTCTATGATATAACAAAAAATTAAAAATTAATCGATTTTTAATCACTTTTTCTTAACTTTGGTCAAACAATGTAAAATGATAGCATTTTTAAAAAAACCAATTTTTTTTTATGTATTTTTTTGCGCAACCATTGTTACCGCACAAAATAATTCAGCTTCCGTTGATAGCCTTCATCAAAAAATATTACAATTACCGGATTCTCCTTTAAAGGTTCAAAAATTAATTAAGTTAAATGAGACAACACATTATTCTCGTGAAGATTTTGTTGAAGAAGCCTTAGATATTGCCAATAAGATTTATGATATTGAGGGTATTGCAAATGCCTATAATGCCAAAGGCTTAATGGCTAAGAATAATAATAAATTTTTAAAATCGGTTGAGTACTATAAAAGAGCTTTAGGTTTTTTAGAAAAAACTAAAGATACCATACTGAAAATAAATTGTTTAAATAATTTGGGGGTATCCTTACGTAAATTAAATGATGAAAAATCGGCCTATAAATATTATATGCAAGCTTATGACCTGTCTAAAAAGAAACAACATAAAATATTAACAGCACGTATTCTTAATGGCATTGGGAATGTATTTGTAAACACGGAAGAATATAATAAAGCACTTTTCTATTTCAAAAAATCTTTAAATCTTGAATATCAAAATAAAAACTTAAAAGGACAAGAATACAATTTTGCTAATATTGGTGAAGTTTTCATTCATACTAAACAATATGATTCTGCCGAATATTATTTAAAAAAATCATTGCATTTGGCTCAGATTTTATATAAACCTAAACCGCCCGTTATAGAATATAATTTACTGGCTTATTTATATAAAAACAAAGGCGATTATTTAAAAGCAATTTATTATTATGATTTAGCTATTCCGGTTTTAGAAAAAGAAAACAATAAAAGATATATGGCAAATTCATATATCAACAGGGGCTTAGCTAAACTGGCCTTAAACCAATATAAACCGGCATATACAGATATTAAAAAAGGACTTGATACAGCAACATCAATTGACTCAAAAGAAAATATTTCTCTTGGCTATGATGCTTTAGTTAAATACTACACTAAACTAAATGATTATAAAAAAGCCTTACATGCGCACATCATAGCAAAGAAGTTTCATGATAGTATTGTAAATGTTACAACCAAAAATAACATAATCAGCACGCAAATTTTATATGAGACCAAAGAAAAAGATGAAAAAATAAAAGCTTTGGCAAAAGAAAAAGAACTGCAAAAATTAGCTTCAAAACGTAACTTTTGGATAATGATTGGAGTCATAATAGCCAGTACATTCATTATTATATTTTTATATCTATTTTTTAGTTTACGCCGCAAAAACAGAGACCTGGAATTGGCACAAAAAAATTCTGCTATCCAATCTTATATTCTAAGAATTAAAGAACTGGAACAAAAAATGAAGCAAAAAGGAACTGGTCAAACAGATTTGGATTATAAGCTTAAACAAATGGATTTGACCAAACGTGAAATTGATGTTTTAAAATTAATAACCGAAGGTTATACCAACGAGCAAATAGCCGAAAAAATGTTTATTTCAAAAAACACAGTTAAAAGTCATATTAAAAATATCTATTTAAAATTAGATGTAAAAAATCGCATCCAAGTTGTCCGCAAACTTCAAACAGGTTAGTTTCTATAAATCATTGCGCTGTAAAAATCGTTTAATCACAGCAGGCATATCCTTTTTATTTTCAACATAAGACATATGCCCTTCGCTTAGTTCAATATAATCTGTGCCTTTACAATGCGTAGCTAGCTCTCGTATTCTTTCCAAGTCAATCAATGGATCTTTTTTGCCTACTATCCAAAGTTTAGGGTAGACTTGCCGGGTGCAAAATAGTTCTGAACGCTCCGGTCTTAATTTCATACCTTTTAAAGCTGCCATAATATTTTCAGGAGACATTTGCAATGCTTCTGTTATTAAACCCCGAATTTCTTTATGATATTTTTCACGATTTTCAGGAGCAAAAAAGCTTGGAATTGCAGCTTTTACATAAGCTTCATAATTTCTTTGAACCGTTTTAACAGCTCTATCTCTTGCTTCCTGTTTTTCAGCATTATCAGCAAAAGGATGTGAATTTAGCAATCCTAAGCCTGCAACTTTTTCAGGAAATAAATCTGCAAAAGCCAAACTAATATAACCTCCCATACTATGACCTATGATAGTGGCTTTTAAAATTTTGTGCTTATCCATCAAGTTTTTTACAACCATAGCTTGTTGCTCCATTGTATGAATATCACATAAACCGTCAGAATCTCCATGTCCTAATAAATCTATGGTCAAAACCTGATGATCTCCTTTTAAAAGTTCAACAACATCATGCCACATTTTTTTATTTTCTAAAAAACCATGTAACAAAATAACCGTTTGGCCTTCTCCACGAGATTGATAGGCTATATCTGTTTTTTTATAAGTATATTTCATTTCTAAATATTTTAATATGTTCAGACAATTTAACTTGCCTCACAAATTTACAAAAAAATAGGAGTAATAATCTGAGGGTTTGTTTTAAGTTTTAAAACTGACAACGAATATTATCGTTTATTAAACATTGGTAAAGCTACCATGCTCAATAACCCGAAAAAAATAACTAAAAGGGTTTGTGCTGTCCACATAAGTAGTCCAAATGCCGTGCCGGTTTCTTTTGTTATGCCATATAATAATAAAGCTTCAGCTACAAAAACAGGATATACGCCAAAACCGCCATTAGAAATAACCATAGCAATACTACCAGCAATAAAACTAACGACAATGCCATCAATACCCAAATGTTTGGTTTCAGGAAAAGCAAGTAGTACAACCCAAAACATGGCAACATATAAAAACCAAATTAAGATGGTTTGAATAATAAACCACCATTTATGAGGCATCTTCAAAATACTTCGCATACCTTGTACCAAACCAGTAATAAAATTTCTTATTTTCAATATATACGGGTTAGTAGATTTGGCCAACCATTTTAACAATAACCACATTATTACTAATAGTATTATCAACTCTGCAGCAAGCCAAAAAGGACTTTTGGGTAGTTTGGGCGCTAATAGTTCATAAATTAAGTCAAATTGTAAAAAAAGAGCCAAAAAAATAAATAAAATTAAAAACACCATATCTGCCATTCGTTCAGCTACAATAGTACCAAAGGCTTTTTCAAATTGAATATCAGGTTCATATTTTGATAAACTGGCAGCACGTCCTACTTCACCGGCACGAGGTACAACTAAATTTAATAGATATGATAAACCAACCGTAAAAACAAGGTTGGCACTTTTAGGATGATAATTTAAGGTTTCTAATAAGTAATTCCACCTATATGCCCTAATAATATGACTTAATAAACCTAAAAACAGAGAAACCAATAACCATTTATAATCAGCAGCCTGAATATTATGATATATCACTTGAAGTTGCGTTTCGGTAAAGCCCGATAAATAATAAAATAAAATACCGGCACCAAATAATAAGGGTAATATAACTTTTAAAACCTTTTTCAATTATTGGAGTAAGTTGGTTTCTGTATTAGGAAAAATAACGGTCGGTTTAAAATTCTTTGCGGCTTCCATTTCCATCCAAGTATAAGTAATGATAATAATTACATCACCCTTTTGTACCTTACGGGCTGCAGGCCCATTTAAGGTAATCTCACCAGTTCCCGCCTTTCCTTTTATAATATAAGTTTCAATCCGTTCACCATTGTTTACATTAACAATTTGAACTTTTTCACCTTCAACCATATTGGCCGCATCTACCAAATCCGAATCAATAGTGATACTTCCTATATAATCCAATTCAGCTCCCGTGACCTTAACGCGATGTATTTTCGATTTAAAAACTTCTACTAGCATAGCGCTGCAAATATATATAATTTTTAGAAATCTAACTTCAATAAATATGCCAAGTGTTTTATAACTTGAAACAATACTTACATCCAATTTTTTAGTTCACTGAGTTTTGTTGTTTAACAACCTATTTCAAGCAACAAATATATTTTAATATCAAACCTCTTAAAAATTAAAAGCTGTTACCATACTGCTTAAACCTGATGCATTATTAATTGCATATAAAAAACACTTGGTCAGTATGCAATTTCAATATCATCTAATGTTTAATATCGATTTTTATGTATTTATCGAGATGATAATAACACAACTATATATATGCTCAAAATTAATAAAAACTAAAAAACGGATTCCAATCCTAAAAATATAGTTAACAAACAACCGCTTTTACTCAAAAAAAAATTAAATTTGTAATAATTAAACTAAGTTTTATGTGTAATATCAAATTTCAATGTGTCAAATATGAAAGTCCACTATATTACAAAGTCGTAAATCTTAGGGAAATTGTGCTAAGAAAACCATTAGGGCTTAAGTTTACGGTTAATGATTTAACAATTGATGCTTCCGAACAAATTTATGCTTTAACATCAGTTAGCGAGCCTATCGCATGCGTACAAATACGTCCAATTTTAGAAAATACCGTTAAATTAAGACAAATGGCTGTTGCCCCAACTTATCAAGGTCATGGTTATGGTAAACAGTTACTTAATAAGGTAGAAAGTGTATTGAAAACTAATGGTATCAAGAATATTGAATTACATGCCCGAAAAACAGCAATTCCTTTTTATTTAAAAAATGGTTATAAAATTATTTCAGGTGAATTTTCGGAAGTCGGTATTCCTCATTTAAAAATGAAAAAGACCCTCTAATAAATCCTAAACTTTTCTTAAAACAGATTGAAATCAGCGCTATTCTTACAATATTTGCAATAGCATTTTTAATAAAATATCTTCAAAATTATGAACCTACATTATAAAAGTTTATCATTATGGGCTTCACTTTTCTTTTTTGTGTTTTCTTATATTGTTCAGGGTCAAAAAAAACAGTTGAAAATTTTAAAAGCAACCCGGGTCTCAAAAGCGCCTAAAATAGATGCTGACCCTAACGACCCTCAATGGCAAAAAGCCATGCCGGCCAAAGGCTTTTATATGTACGATCCCGGCGACGGTGATCCATTACCGCCCCCTTTTGACACCCAAGTTAAAATCGTCTATGACGATGCGGCACTTTATATTTTAGCTATTATGAAAGATCCACACCCTGAAAAAATTTCTCGTATTTTCGGGTTACGTGATCAATTTATTCAAGCTGATAACTTTTCAGTAGTTATTAATCCCTTTTCTACACCTGACAATAATTATCTTTTTAGAGTTTATGCATCAGGATCGCAACTTGACGGAACACAACCGGATGGACATGATGTGTCTTGGAATGCAGTTTGGAATTCCAAAACACAAATTACCGCTGATGGATGGATAGTTGAAATGTCTATCCCTTATTCAGCCTTACGATTTCAAAATGAAGAAAATCAAACCTGGTCAGTTGGTTTTTTTAGATACATTGACAGGCGTCGTGAAGACTATTCATGGACATATATTGATAAATCAAAGACCGGTGATATCAATCAATTTCTAGGAAAACTTACCAATTTAAAATACTTAAAGCCTCCGGTTCGACTTAGCTTATATCCCTATACATCAGTTGTACATACAAAATTTGAAAATGATAACAATACCGACTTTGGTTTTGGAATGGATATCAAATACGGCCTTAGCGAAAATTACACTTTAGATGCTACATTAGTACCTGATTTTAGTGACACGCCTTATGATGAATTGACTCTAAACTTAGGACCTTTTGAACAATATTATCAAGAAAAAAGACAATTTTTCACAGAAGGTTTTGATTTGTTTAACACGGGGCGTCTCTTTTACTCACGTCGTGTAGGCGGTATGCCCAGTAATTATTATGAAGTATATGACGAATTACAAGCAGATGAAGAAATTGTAGACAATCCGGATAAAGTACAATTAATTAATGCTCTTAAAATCTCGGGGCGTAATAAAAAAGGATTAGGAATCGGTTTTTTTAATGCCATTACAAATCAAACAGAAGCTGTAATTAAAAACAACACAACCGGTGAAGAACGCAGTATCATTACAGAGCCTTATGCCAATTATAATGTCTTTGTAGTAGATTATAATTATAAAGGTAATTCATCCGTTAGTTTTATTAATACAAATGTAATACGTCAAGGCAGTTTTAGAGATGCTAATGTCTCTGGTATCTCATTTTCTTTATATGGACAAAATAATACTTTAAACGTACATGGCAATACGGCTATGAGCTTGATAAATGAAGAAAATAATTATACCCATGGGTTTAAATATTTTTTGCGGGGGACCAAAAAAGTTAAAGAACATCGTTTTTCAGCACAAATAATAGCACAAGATGACCATTTTGATAACAATGACTTAGGTTTTAACCGTCGTAATAATTATGCTAATTTTGATATTTCATACGATTATAATATTCTCAAACCCACTAAGCATTTTAACGCAATGAGTTTTAGTTTTGATGCCGGCTTCGATCATCGATATGTACACTTGCAAAAAATACAAAATGATTTCAGATTTAATGCCTTTTTTACCAACAAAAAATATTTAAGTTATGGTTTTGGAACAGAATATGTTACTGATGCTTATGATTTTTATGAACCCCGTACCGAAGGACGATATTATTTAGACAAAGCCAATGGCGGTGTTTATGCATTCGTATCTACTGATTATCGTAAAAACTTTGCTTTCGATCTCAATGCAGCTCGGTACACCAAATTTAATGATTCACAAAATTACTATAGTTTCAGTTTTTCACCACGGTTTCGTTTTTCTAACCATTTCAACATGTCATACCAGTTTAGATATAGTAAAATGATTGATGGAAAAGGTTATATTGACGTAGTAGACGATCAAATTATTTTCGGCAACCGCCAACAAAAAACATTGACTAATAGCTTAGGTGCTAACTATTTTTTTAATACAAAATCTGCTATTAATCTAAATTTGAGATATTATTGGGCTCCTGTGCATTATGATACTTTTTACGAATTGAACGATGACGGATCCTTAGCATTGATTGACACATATCAGCAAAATCCGGATATTAATTATAATGTTTGGAATATGGATCTCAGTTATTCTTGGGAGTTTGCCCCTGGTAGTAATTTATCTTTATTATATCGAAATACCTTAACCAATATTGATCAAATGTCTCATATAAGTTTTGAAGACAATATTCGTAATCTGGCCGACCAGCCATTTAAACACACTTTTATATTGAAAATGACTTATTATATCGACTATAATACGGTTAAAAATAAATGGTTATAAAAAATAAAAGCTATATAAGTATTTTATTAAAAAAAATACTATCTTTGTTGCAAAGAAGTATAAGTTGAAGAATTACATTTATACCATATTATTACTCTTTGCCTTTGTAACGGCTATTTTTCAGCCGGCTATTCCTTTTGTTCAATATTATTTATATGAACAAAACACTTCAGAGGTTTTGCCTTCAGCTTGCACTTGTCAACAAAATCATGATTCTACACACCCGCCAATAGCAGATGCTTATTTAAAAGCATTACTAAAACGTGTCTGCGAAAATCAGAAAAAAAGTCCTCCGAAAGTACCGGTGGTTAACATTCCTGTTTTTGTACAGACACTTTATACACCTTCTACACCTATTTATATTTGTCCTGAAGACAACTACACTCAGATATCAGATTTCATTATTTTGCAAAAATCCAGTTTGCATGTAATAGAATTATATCGTCCTCCTCAAGTTGCCTAAGCTTTTACAGGTTATTTTAGCTTAGGGGATTTGTAATAATATTTACAAATTATTTTAGCTTTTAATTCAACTTTTTATGGTTTTTATGTAAAAGATCATAAGACTACATTGTATATTATTACAAATCCCTATAATAACAAATCTTTCTACATATTATTAATTGTTTCGACATATTAATCAATAACGTGTAAATAAAATTCGTAAGTGGATTTTTTTTCACATAAATAATCGTTTCTTTGCAACGACTAATATCTTACATATTAATTTTTATATATGTATTGATTATCATTAGTCCTGCCATTCCTTTGGCAGACTATATAATCAATTATAAATATATTTCACAAGAACTGTGCGAAAACAAGGATAAACCCTTAATGCATTGTAATGGAAAATGTCATCTGAAAAAAGAAATTAAAAAAGTATTAGGAGACGAAAAAACTAACAAGAACAAAACAACCTTACCAACATTAAAACTCAAAGAATACACTACCTTTTACCGTATAGACTTACTTAATAAATATTACTTTAAACTAACCTTCAGTTCTAAAAAAAATATTTTATTTACACACAAAACCTTCAAAGGCTTTTTGCCTGATATGATCAAACCGCCACCCATGTTTCATTTTGTTTAATAGATGTTCGATGTTTTTTTATTTTCATTTTGTGTGTCATTCCGACAGAACGACATTAAATACGTTGTCATTTCGAAGGAGGAACGACTGAGAAATCTATATTAATGGAAGTTAGATTTCTCACTGCGTTCGAAATGACAGAAGTGTTCCAAATGACATCTGATTGTCATTCCTACAGGATGAAGAGGAGTCTCAAAAAATTGAAATATTAGAGATTTCTCAGTCGCTTTTAAGGTCGCTCCATCGAAATGACAGTTGATTGTCATTCCGATAGAATGACGAGGAATCTATTCTAATTGAAATATAGGTTTTGTACTAAAATCAATAACTAACAATTAAAAACAAATTAAAAATGAAAACAATTAAAAATATCACCTATTTATTAATCATAGCCGGTTTATTACGGGTTAAATAAAGTGTCATAAAACATCAAGAGTATATCACCAATAAAATATTATTAATAACATTATGATTTTGGTTAATTAAAACAGCCATACCGATTATTTTAAGGTGAACGTTTGTGGTGTTCTCATTTTCTTAAAATTTTACGGTATGGCTTATCCAAATAACTCTAATAAAGAGCTTATTTATTAGCCAAAATTAAAATAAACTAGTAACAATGAAAAATAAATTTATTATAATAGTGGCATTCCTATTCGGCTTCATAGGGAATGCCCAACATATCACTATATCAGGTAAAATAGTAGATAGTCAAACAAAAGAAGCCTTAATGGGTGTTACTGTGTTTGATCAAACACAAAACAAAGGAACAGTAACTGATATTACCGGACATTATTCCTTATCGAACTGTAACACAACAGATATGATCACTGTTAGTTTTTTAGGTTATGAAACTTTAAAATTTCAAGCATCAGACATACCTGCTGTAATAGAACTAAAAGCACAACCTGATCAATTAGATCAAGTTGTTATAACAGCCGGTAATGAACGTCAACAAAGAAAAGATGTTCCTATCTCTATCACCCAAATTTCTGCTAAAGAATTGGAAGAAACCAAACCAATTACCTTAGAGGAAGTCTTAAATAAAGCCCCCGGTGTAATGATGATAGATTTAGGAAATGAACAACACTCAATGTCTATACGCCAACCGATTAGTTACAAAAGTGTCTTCCTATATTTAGAAGATGGTATTCCTATTCGTACAACCGGTGTCTTTAATCATAATGCTTTAATTGAAATTAATCACTCGGCATTAAAAAAAATAGAAATAATCAGAGGCCCTTATTCCGCCATTTATGGTAGTGGTGCTATAGGCGGCGCGATCAATTTTATTACTAAGGAACCTTCAGCCACGCCTCAATACCAAGTATACACAATGGCAAATGATTTAGGCTATCGTAAAGTAGGCGCCTCAGGATCAGGAAGTTTTAACCAAACAGGTGTTTTTGCTAGTATAGATTACAGCGGAAGACGCAATGGTTACCGTGAACATTCCGATTATGATAAAGTATCGGCATTTGTCAAAATGAATAATCAATTAAGTGACAAAACATACCTCAAAACAGCTATTAATTATATCGATTATGAGACAGATATGACTGGTAGTTTAGACAGCTTGTATTTTTACGGACAAGATTACACATCACAATACCGTTTTACATATAGAAAAGTACAAGCTCTGCGTTATTATACACAATTGGTTAGTAACTTAACCGAAGCGCATCAAGTTAAAGCTACTGTTTTTGCTCGGTATAACCTTGTAGGCCAAAACCCGCACTACCGTATAAAAGATGACTATGTTCCTTGGACCAATACAGGAGATCCTAATTTGGCACACGGTGAAATCAACGAAAATGAATTTTACAGCATAGGAACTATTTTAGAAGATACCTATAAATTTAAAAAATGGCGTATAACCAAAGGTATATCAGTTGATTATTCTCCTAATTCTTATTATGCCAAATATATTAAAGTTCACAAAACAGACGATAATATTTATGATACATACGAAGAAACAGACTCTTTAAAAACAGATTATAATGTTGATATATTAAATATTGGAGTTTATGCAAATGCTGAATACAAAATTAGTCCGTCATTAAAATTGTTAGCATCTGCACGTTTAGATAATATTAATTATGATTATACAAATAATTTAGATAGTAATGCATATTCAGGTGCGCCAGATTCAAATAACTTCTTCAATGCATTTACACCCAAATTCGGTGCAGTTTATAAAGTGAATACAGATTTGAGTTTTTATGCCAATTACAGTAAAGGCTTCCGGCCACCTGAAGTAGGCGAACTATATCGCGGTGTTAAAGTGCCTGTTTTAGAACCGGTTTATTATGATAATTATGAAGGTGGAACTTGGATTAGTTTGTTTGACAAAAAACTCGTGCTAGATTTATCATATTATGTCTTAAAAGCTGAAAATGAAATTATCTCAGTAAAATTGGAGGATGGCTCAACAGTCAATCAGAACGTTGCAGAAACTACCCATCAAGGTTTTGAATTTGGGGTACAATATTTTGCGACCAAAGAGCTTAGCTTTATGGTAAATGGCGCCATAAGCTCTCACACATATGATGTTTACACTCCATCAGGACATGACTATTCCGGTAATGAAATGCCGGGAGCACCCAAACTGGTAATGAGTTCTGAATTGAAATATCATCCGGCATTTTTAGAAGGTGCTTATGCCGGTTTTGAATGGTTTCATGTCGACCCCTATTATATGGATGATGCCAACACCCAAAAATATGAAGGTTATGACATATTTAATTTACGTTTAGGAAAACAATTCGATAAATTTAAAGTTTGGTTAAATATTTTAAATTTAACTGATGAACTTTACGCAACCAGTGCCAGTAAATCTGCATGGGGAACCTCCTATCGTCCTGGCGAAAAACGCTCGTTTAACTTAGGTGTTTCTTACACTTTTAAATAAAATTAAGACCTACTAGGTTTTTAGAACCTAGTAGGTTTTTAAAATTTGATTTTATGAAAAAAATAATCTCATTATTAATCTTAATCATTGTTTTACAATCCTGTCAAAATTCGAACCCGGTTAAAGCAAAAAACAATCGTAAGGAGTTGAAAAACAAAGTCTTTACATTAACTGATCCGAACGTCAATTCGGAAGCACCATATATTTTTAACAGTGGCCAAAAAATTATTGTTAATTGGACACAACGTGACGAACACGATAAAAAACAAAATCTGTTAAAATTCGCCTTTTATAACCCCGAAACACTACAATGCGACTCAATCATTAGCGTCCCCGCATCTAAAGGCTTGCAAGTACATCCCGAAAGTATGGCAAAAGTCGGAATTAAAAAAGATGGAACCATATTTGCCATTTATCGAAAAAAATCACCAACAGACAGATCGAGATTTGGAGGACTTTTATATTATGTTACATCTAAAGATAATGGCAAAACTTGGTCTGCCGAACACCGGTTAGTACAAGATACAACATCTACAAGCCAATCATTTTATGATATAGGTTTATTGCCAAATGGCAATATGGGTTTGACTTGGCTTGACAGTCGTAGCAAGCGCAGGGGAAAAACCTTATATTTGGCACAAACAGATACTCAAAATATATTTAGCATACAAAAACCGGTTGCTTTTTCGACTTGTGAATGTTGCCGAACCGACTTATATACCGATCCGCTTGGTCAAATTCATATAGCCTATCGTAATTTGATTGAACCTGATGAACCGGGATTTGACGGAGAGGGCTTAACTGAAATTCGTGATATGTATTACTTAAAATCAGTTGATACAGCCAAAACATTTACCCAACCAATTCCTATTAGCCGCGATAATTGGCATATATATGGATGCCCGCATACCGGCCCATCCTTAGCTTATGATGGTAAACAACTCGGTGCAATATGGTTTACCGGTGCACATCAACAACCCGGTTTATATTTTACAACTCAGGATGACAATCAAAAGTTTGCCCCTAGAAAAGAAATTTCTAAAGAAGGCCGACATCCACAAATGATAGGTATAAACGGTAAATATTATGCAGTTTATGAATCTTACTATGAAACAAACGGAAAAGGTTATTACAAAATCATTTTAGATGTTATTAATCCTAACGGTCAACATCAAACTCATGAAATCAGTAAACCATTGACACTAAATGATCATGCTGTATTAACGCAGATTTCAAAAAATCAAATATTGGTAGCTTGGGTCAATACGGATACCAGACATCCTAAGATTGTTTATAAAACGATTTCTGTTAATAATTTACCAAATAACAAAAAAATTAAATAGTGAAGTTATCTCTCAATAATGATTAAAATTAATACAAATGAAAAAATATGTTTTAAGCTTTTATCTTTTCTTCCTGACATTTATAGCTATGGCACAAGAAACAGGAAGTATAACAGGCAAAGTAATAGATAATACAAACGGTGAAGCAATACCTAATGCCGAGATATTAATTATAGAAACTAATAAGGGAACCGTTGGTTCAGATAGCGGAAAATTTACAATAGATAATGTAAAACCCGGAGTTTATACTTTAAAAGCACATGCCTTGGGCTACAGTGACCAAAAACTTTCTAATGTTAAAGTAGAAGCCGGAAAAAGTACATATGTTAAGTTTTCGTTGAAAAAAGAAAATTTAAAACTAGATGAAGTAACTATTTCCGCTACAAAAATAAATAAAACTATTGATAAAATCGGATCTCCTGTGTATGTAATTGATGCCAAAGAAATAGAACGTACCGAAGGACGAAATATAGAAGAGGCATTGTTAAAAATACCCGGCGTATTTACCGAAGACAGATTTCATAACGAAACAAATATTGTAAGTTTTAGAGGTGTGGGACTACATACCCATGTAACAAGTGGTATTCTTGTATTGGTTGATGGTGTTTCCTTAACAACTGCAATGGGACGAACTGATTTTGAAGGTGTAGATTTGGAAAATGCTGAAAAAATAGAGGTCTTAAAGGGGCCTGTTTCTGCATTATACGGTCCTAATGGAATTACAGGAGTAATGAATGTAATAGAAAAATTACCAAGAGAAGGCTTTCACGGAAAAGCTAAAACTTCATATGGAAGCTACAATACCATGACATTTTCCGGCGATGTAAATGGCGGAAAAGAAGGTTTTAGATATTTGATAAAAGGAAAATATTTTTCAACCGATGGTAGTTTGGATTATAGAAATACGTCTTATTCAGCCAGAGGTGGTCTGAAATTAATTCAGCAACTCAATGATGGTGGTAAATTACAGTTTACAGCAGACTATATTGATAGCGACATGGATTTGCCCGGAACTTTTAATAGAGAAGATTTTGACAATAGAGAAACTGTCCCGACAAACAAAAATTTGTTTGCAGGTTATAAAAGAGAGTTTTTAAGAACGAACTTAATTTACACTAAGAGTTTAACAGAAAACTCAAATTTATTTACCAATATATATTACCTCGAAAATCATAGTGCCGGACTTTATAGTGACAGAGGCTACTCTGATAATGATACAGGAACAATTGGTGGCGAAGTTAGAAATCAATGGAAACAAGATCTTTTTGGAAAGAAAAATTCAATAACAGTAGGACTGAGTTTGTTAAGAGAAGATGGATTAAGTAAATATTACAGCAGAGATACACAAACCGGCGAACTTGGAGATTTAAGAAGTGACGGCGAAAGTGTTTATACCCTGTTTGGAGCCTATATGGAAGACGAATTTAATCTTTCAGATAAACTATCCTTTACTTTTGGCATAAGATATGACTTGGTTGACTATGATTGGACTGATAATTTTAACGTTGGAGAAGATAACACTTCCAATTCAACAAGTATATCATCTGTTAATCCAAAATTTGGATTTGCATATAATCCAACTAAAAATACAACTATTTTCGGTAATATAGCAAGAGGATTTAGACCGCCAACTATTTCACAATTATTCATCGGTAGTTCTTATAGCGGTATTGCCAATCCTGATTTGAAACCGGAATATTTAAACAATTATGAAATTGGGGTAAGAGGTAATGTTAATAAAAAATTACTATATCAAGCTTCACTTTATAAAATGGATTTTACCGATCAGATTTCATCAGAAATCATTCCTGAAATTGACCCGAACACACCGGTTTATCAGAATATTGGCAAAACAAAACATAGTGGTGTAGAAACATCATTAGAATATTATTTTACAAAATTGTTCAATATCTATGCCAATTATTCTTACTTAGATGCGAGGTTTAATGATGATCCTGAATATGGTGATAATCTCTTGAGAAAAACACCACATAATATGATCAATTCAGGATTGAGATATGGCTTTAAATTCGGTTTGTCAGTTGCATTAGATTATAAGTTTGTTGACAAATACTATATGGATAACGCAGAAATGATGGAATATGAAGGTTATTCATTGGTCAATCTCAAATTCTCATATAAAAAGAAAGGTTTTATGGCATCCTTTGCTATAAATAACTTGTTTGACACTAATTATGCTACTTATGCATATTCATATGAAAGTTATAATTATATTACCCATCAGACAGAATGGGTAGATAAATACATCCCCGGATGGCCAATTAACTTCAACACATCTATTTCATACCATTTCTAATAAAACACGGCAACTGTACATTCGAGTACAGTTGCCATTAAAAAATTAATTTGCAATTATGAGTAGAGTTCTTAAAAATCAAATTTTAATCGTTTTTTTGTTTTTTAGCTTCCAAGCTGTATCACAAGAGCCTATATGGCTCTCAAATCAGCCTCCAAAATCTATGGAAAAAGAAGTGAAAGCTTCGGGAATGCATCGTTATTCTTCACTTCAACGAACAACACGAAAAAACAAGACGCCTAATGATAGCCAAAAATATAAAAAGCCGGAAAAAACAAGACCTAAAAAAGGAAAAAACACTTATAAGCGCTCTGCTACTAAATATGTGCAATGGTTAAGAAAAGGAAATTCAATTAAAAATGCTGCCTATATTTGTTTACCTGACAGTACAGATTATCTGCTAAAATTAATGTCTCCCACCGGTAAAAGCGAACCTATAACATTAGAGCAAAATAAGACTTGCTATGTAAAGTTTGAGTTAAATGAAGAAGGATATTATAATGCCTATTTAATTTTTAAAAAAGGACAGCAAGATACATTGTATCAAAACATAGCTAAAGCCGAATTGCTCAGTCACAGTTGTCGCAATGGACATCATAAAAAATTAGAAGCCAGACCTGTAAGATATTATCCGGAAATAACAGATTTTGAAATTATAAGACTACGCCATCCACATGAAGATTATCATTATTTCGCATCATCCGGCGATACTGAAACTTTCAAAGCACTGATGAACGGTAAACCTTTACCCGGAGTAAAAATAACCATCAATACAGAAAAAGGTTGGCGTAAAACAGGCTTTACAGACAAAAATGGAGAATTTAAAATCCAATTTCTACAAGATTATTTTTCAAATTGGCAAGAGTTAGACAAAAGAAAAACACATTATTATATGTTAAAAGCCGATTATATACAACCAAAAGATATACAATATAAAAACAAAGATTATAAATTTGTACATTATATTTTGACCATGTCCGACGGTTACAGACCATCGCGTACGATGTATGCCTCAATGGTTTGGGGATTAATTGTTTTTCTAATAGCCATGATAATAAGTATTGCGGGAATCTTTATATACAAAGAGAGAAGAAAAAGACCTTATAAAGAAATAGAATTTGACGAATCTAATAATTAAATACAATGCAGAAAATTAATATCAGAAAATACATTAACAATGCCAATGTATCCCGTTTTAGATTTTGGATACAACTCATTTCATTTTTTATTTTTGTGTATGGCGGTTATTTTTTTATAGAAATCGGGTCCAGATTACCCATTTTCTCTTGTCCCTATGTTCCCGGAAGCCCGGGCGGCTGTTATCTCTTGGGCGTGCAACATGAACTTAATTCTACATGGCACACAATATTTAGTCCGAGAGGTATAAGCATATTAAAAAGTTTGGGAATATTTTTGCTGTTTTTTATTTTTCTTAATAAAGCATGGTGTGGTTTTGTTTGTCCATTAGGTACTTTACAAGATTGGATTACAAGACTGAGAAAATCTCTCGGCTTTAGCTTTACCAGATATGATGAAATGAGTTTTAAAAGGCTAAAAGTTATCAAGTACATTCTTTTGGCCTTACTAATTTTAATTCCTTTAGCTATCAACAATTCATTTTTCGGCTTACCTAAGCTTTCACACAGTATGCACACGCCATTTTGTAAAATATGTCCGGCTCGAACAATATTACCTTTGTTCAATGGTGATACGTCTCAAATATATATCGATTTTACTGATACAACAACTATTATTTTGACCTCCTTAGGCTTAATGGTTGCTGCTTTATTTTTGGTAGGATCGTTTGTTAAAAAACGCTTCTTCTGTTTCTTTTGTCCAATGAGCGCTTTGCAATTCTTATTTTCTAAAATAGGCCTTTTAAGATTGGTTAAAAATGGTGATAAATGTACACGTTGCGGAAATTGCTCAAGAGTTTGTGATGTAGGTATAACAGAAATAGCTGATGATATTTTAAGTAAAAATATCATCAAAGACGATTGTATGATGTGTTTAAAATGTGTAGAAGCATGCCCCGAAGAAGGCGCCTTGAAAGTAAAAGTATTAAATTTTGACATCTTTTCGGCTACCGAAGAAGGTTTCTTTAAAAGATATGGTGGAACCGGTAAATTTGAACCTTCAAATAAAGACGATGTATTAAATTCAAATAAAAAGAAAGATGAGTAATAAAATAGATATTGACAGATATAATCGGGTAAAAAAGACAACGACAATCCATTACAACATGGAAGTCAACCAAGTGCTTTCGGAAATTATAGACGATTTTCCCGATAAACTTAACGGGATGACTTATTTCTATGATAGGTTCAGGCCCTTAGAAAAAGATAAATCGCTATATCCTAAAGAAAAAAAGACTATAGCTTCCATGTGTATTCATGTACCTGTTGAAATTATTTATGCCCTCGACGCTTCATCTGTCCGTATATGCTCAGGGGCTTACTCGGCAGATACAGCCGGAGCTGACTTTTTGCCGGCAAAAATATGCCCTTTGGTAAAATCAACAGCCGGTGCCATTTATTTAGATATGTTGCCCGGCAATGCCAAACCCGACCTTATCATAAACCCGACAACCTGCGATCAAAAAAAGAAAATAGGCGAAATGGAAGATGAAATAGGTAAAGAGTTTTATGTTTTGGAAGTGCCGCCAAGCAAAGATTCGGAAGAAGCCAGACAATATTGGCATAGATCCGTAAAAAAAATGGTAAAAAAGCTGGAAAGTGTAACCGGCAATCGTCTAACCAGACGAAAATTGAAAAAATCCATTAAAATGATCTTAACAGCGCAAGCGGAGTACCGAAGATTTATGAAGCTTAGAAGAAAAGCACCGGTTATTTTCGGTAAAGATGCACAATTGATTACCAATGCTTACTTCTTTGATAATCTCAATAGTTGGACAGAAGCACTCGCTACTTTAAATGATGAACTCGAAGAAAGAATAGCTCAAAAACATCATGTTGTAGGACCACGGGCACCTAGACTCTTATTGACCGGATCACCATCTATATTCCCAAATATGAGAACACATTTATTAATTGAAAAATTAGGCGGAATAGTAGTGTATGAGGAGTTTTGTTCAAGCAGTAGAATGCTAACTGATACGGTGGCTGTTGATGAGTGGTTCTTGTACGATATGGTACCTGCAGTTGCAGACCGTTATTTAAAACCCAGCACTTGTCCTAACTTTACACCAAATGATGATAGAATTAGAAAAATATTATTAGCTATGAAAGAATATGATGCTGATGGTGTCGTTTATCAAACATTTACAGGTTGCCAACTTTATGATTTAGAATCGAGAAAAATCGGAAAAGAATTGGAAAAAGCCGGTTATCCGGTTCTTAATATAGAATTAGATTATAATCCAAAAGACTCAGGACAGCTTACTACACGGTTGGAAGCATTTATGGAATCCATAAAAGATCAAAAAAGAACTAAAAGAAAAAAGATATGAAGTATTTTTTAGGCGTTGATATAGGTTCAACAACCATAAAAATTGTATTAATTGATGAATCGGGAGCTATGGTAGATAAAATAGCCTCACCTACGGGAAGTATGTTTAACAAAAATGCCTTAGATAGTCTGGATAGATTATTAGAAAAAAATAATTTAACCAGAGATGATTTGAATTACGTGGTTTCGACAGGTTATGGAAGAAAACTATTTAAACTCAGCAATGAAAATGTCAATGAGCTAACCGCAAATGCCAAAGGAGCCGTAAATAGTTTAGGAAATGATATTAAAGTAAAAACTATTATAAATGTAGGCGGTCAAGATACTAAGGTTATTATTTTAGATGATGAAGGTAAAATGACCAATTTTTTTATGAATGACAAATGCGCGGCAGGTACCGGAAAATTTTTAGATATCTCTGCCCGTAATCTTGAAATAGAAATACAAGAAATGGAAGTTTTGCATTTCCAAGCAAAAGATACACCTTTACCAATAAATAGTATTTGTGCCGTTTTTGCCGAATCTGAAATTATATCCTTATTGGCAGCAGGACACAAAACTTCTGAAATAGCTTCCGGAATACATTATTCTATCGCCAAACGTATTACAAGACTTGCCGGTAGAGGAAAAATTCAAGATGCCGTTTTATTTGATGGCGGAACAGCTTTGAATAAAGGTATGGTTGATGCACTTGAAAATGAATTAATGAGACCGGTTTATGTCAATCCATTTCCACAATTTACGACATCCTATGGTGCAGCTTTAATAGCTAAAGATAGATTTTTAGATTATGAAGAAGAATAATTTCGTGCTATTAAAAATATGAAACATTTAAGAATCGAAAAAGCTTAAATACCAAAAAAGCGACCCTTACGGTCGCTTTTTTGGTAAACTTAAATAGTAAGTTAAGCTTTTTTAACTCTTCTTTCTTTGATTCGAGCTTTTTTACCTCGTAAGTTTCTAAAATAGAAAATTCTTGAACGACGTACTTTACCTCGTTTGTTAACTTCAATCTTTTGAATTGTCGGCATATTTATGGGGAAAATTCTTTCCACACCAACATCATTTGAAATCTTTCTAATAGTAAAAGTTTCGGTTGCACCACTACCTCGTCGTTGAATGACAACACCTTTAAAAAACTGTGTTCTGGTTTTGTTGCCCTCTCTAATTTCATAATATACCGTTATGGTATCACCGGGACCAAACTCCGGAAATGCTTTCTTTTCAACAAGCTCGTCTTGAACAAATTTGATTAAACTATCCATTTTTCTTTAATTTTGATGATTTCAAAAAAACATACACGGTTTTCGCCAGAGGTTTAATCGAATTGGCTGCAAAATTACAAAATTATTTTAAAAGAACAAATTTCCCTAATAAAAATTAAGGCAACATCCTATCTAGAATACTCTTATCCGTTTTAAGTTTGTAAATAATAACACCTGTTATATGTATAACAATTAAAGCTAATAATGTAAAAACTGAAAACTCATGAATTTCTGCTAAGAAATGGTCAAATTCAGCATTAGTAGGAAATGGCCCTCCTAAATCATATGATAAAGCACCTGTTTGATAAACCATTATAAAACCGATCAATGGCGCAAAAATTAAAAAAATGTATAGAAGATAATGGACTGAAATAACTAATAATTTATGTAAATTACTGTAATAATTAATTGGCGGTGGTAAAGATTCGAAATTTTTTCTTCTAATAAAAATACGAATTAAAGTTAGAATAAGTACCGAAACTCCTAAGAGTGCATGTAAACGGTAACGGTTCATATTGGCTTCGTTAAATTCATATGCTTCTAAAGTTAAGCCAATATAATAAATGACCAATAGTAAAATAAAAGTAAGCCAATGAATAAAAATTAATGATTTGGGATATTTTTTAGAGTACATCATAAGTTATTTTTAACTCAAAAATAAAATAAAATTATTAATAAATCACTTAAAATTTAATTTTTTTAACAAATTCCCATAAAACCACCCCTACACTTACAGAAATATTAAGAGAATGCTTCGTGCCAAATTGTTGAATTTCAACACAGTAATCTGAGGCATTTACAACACTTTGTTGTACGCCCTTTACTTCATTTCCAAAAACCAAAGCATAAGTTTGATCTTTTTTTACTACAAAATCTTGAAGAGGAATAGCACCTTCTACTTGTTCAATACTGACTATTTTAACTTTCTGTTTTTTAAGTTGGTTAATAGCAGCTAAAGTATCATCAAAATAAACCCAATCAACCGAATCGGTAGCACCAAGAGCCGTTTTATGAATATCCTTATGCGGCGGCCGTGCTGTAATACCACATAAATAAACGGATTTGATCAAAAAAGCATCGGAAGTTCTAAAAACAGAACCAATATTATTTAAACTCCGAACATTATCCAACACAACTATAACAGGTGTTTTTTCTGCCTTTTTGAAAGCAGAAATATCTAAACGTTCCAATTCGCTGTTTTTAAGTTTTTTCATATACATTTATTCTAATTGCATTGCAAAACTAATAAAATAAAATATTTTGTCATCCTACAATTTTTTAAGACATTTTATAAAATAAACT
>WGBX01000168.1 GCA_015494075.1 Flavobacteriaceae bacterium | reverse complement strand
GCCTTATGATGACTTTCACATAAATATAAATAATCATAAGTTAATAATTAATAAGTGCCATCTCTGTCTTTGCCATAGATAACATATTATAAAAAGGCGCCCGAAAAGGCGCCTTTTTAACTTTCTAAAATAAAATGTTTATTTACTTAATAAGGGGGCAAGAATTAAAGCTACAACAGACATTAATTTAATTAAAATATTTAAAGAAGGTCCAGAAGTGTCTTTAAAGGGATCTCCTACTGTATCACCAGTAACAGCAGCAGCATGTACATCACTACCTTTGCCATATTTTTTTCCTTTAATTTCAACCCCTTCTTCAACCATTTTTTTAGCGTTATCCCAAGCGCCTCCGGCATTAGATTGAAAAATAGCCATCATAACACCACTTACTGTTACACCTGCAAGCAAGCCACCAAGCATTTCGGCTCCTCCTAAAAATCCTACTAAGGCAGGGGTTAATACAGCAATTAATCCGGGTAATAACATTTCTCTAATAGAGGCTTTGGTAGAAATTTCCACACATTTTTCGTATTCTGCTTTTCCATCGGCTTTGTCAAAAATTGCTTTATCTTCGGCTGACCATTTATCTTCACTTATACCTGTATTTTTACGCATTACTTGAAGTGCATTTTTCAATTCGGGAATATTATGAAATTGCCGTCTAACTTCATCAATCATATCTTCGGCAGCACGGCCTACAGCATCCATAGCCATAGATGAAAATAAGAATGGTAACATACCTCCAAGTAACAAGCCGCCCATTACTTTTGGATTAGAAATATCAATTACATCAATACCGGCTGTATGCATATAAGCTGAAAATAAGGCTAAGGCTGTTAAAGCAGCAGAACCTATGGCAAAGCCTTTACCTATAGCAGCTGTCGTATTACCAACAGCATCTAATTTATCGGTTCGTTCACGTACTTCTTTGGGGAGGTTGGCCATTTCGGCAATTCCACCGGCATTATCGGCAATTGGTCCATAGGCATCTACTGCCAGTTGAATACCTAAGTTTGAAAGCATACCTATTGCAGCAATGGCTATACCATACAATCCGGCAAAATGGTAAGCTCCAATAATAGCAATAACTATAAAAATAATAGGCCATAAGGTTGATTGCATACCTACGGCTAAACCTGAAATTATATTAGTTGCCGGGCCTGTGGTAGATTGTTTAACAATTTTCAAAACAGGTTTTTTACCGGTGCCTGTATAGTATTCTGTAATCATACCAATGGCAACACCTGACAACAATCCTAAAACAATGGCATAAAACACACCAAGAGAGGTATAAGTTTTATCGCCTAGTTGCCATTCTTCCGGCAAAAAATTCGTAACGATAAAATAGGTTGCAATAATCATTAAAATAGCAGCTACGATCTCTCCTGTATTTAAGGCTTTATGTGGACTTCCACCATCTTTTACTTTGACAAAGAATGTACCTATAATAGAAGTTATAATACCTGTGGCAGCTAATATTAAGGGCAATAATACGGCATTTAAAGCATGATCGCCTGTAAAACCGTCTGTGCCAATAAAAACAGCTCCTAAAACCATAGCGGAAATAATTGAGCCGACATAAGATTCAAATAAATCTGCACCCATTCCGGCAACATCACCGACATTGTCACCAACATTATCTGCAATAGTTGCAGGGTTTAAAGGATGATCCTCCGGAATACCGGCTTCTACTTTTCCTACTAAGTCAGCTCCTACGTCAGCAGCTTTTGTATAAATGCCACCACCCACACGGGCAAACAAAGCAATAGAAGAGGCGCCAAAAGAAAAACCTGTAATAACTGTAATAACTTTGTAAATATCCCAGTCTAAATTAGAATATATTAAAAATAATAAAGCTAATCCTGTTACACCCAGACCAACCACGGCCATACCCATAACACTACCGCCGGTAAAAGCAACTTCAAGGGCTCTTCCTAGGCTTGTTCTGGCAGCATTAGTTGTTCGCACGTTGGCATTAGTAGCCACACGCATACCAATAAAGCCGGCAAGAGCCGAACTTAGTGCCCCCATAATAAAGGATACACCTACTAACCAAGATGAAGTTTTATCATTTGCAGTCAATGCCAATAAAGCAAATACAACTGCTACAAATATCCATAAGACTTTATATTCGGCAAATAAAAATGCCATGGCACCTTTACGGATATGTTTGGCTATACCAGCCATCCGGTCTGTGCCTACCGGTTGCTTGGATACCCAAACTGCGCGCCAATAAGTAAATAATAAAGCAAATAAGCCAATCGCTAAGACGACATAAATAATGTTTTGAGTCATTTTAATTTAGTTTTTTAAATTTTTGCAAATATACATTAAATCAATTAATATTAAAATATTGTTAAGAAAACTGTATAACTTATGCATTTTCATTGCTTTAAAATCTCTATTTTTTATAAAAAGTTTGTGTTTATATCTAATTTAAGGTATTTTTGAATCTTATTTTTTATAATTTATTTTATGACAGATCAACGCCTTCTTGTGTATAATGCCAGCGCCGGCTCTGGTAAAACTTTTCAAATTGCAACGCAGTATTTAAGCCACTTAATACAACAACCTCAACCTTTTTATATTAACAGACTTATTGGCATTACTTTTACCAATAAAGCTGCCGGAGAAATGAAAAAAAGAATTCTTCAGAATTTAATAGCTGCTGCCAATGGACAGATTAATGACGTGATGAAGGCGGTAAGTGATTTGTCAAAAGATATAATTAAAGTGCAAACCGGCTTGGTATCCGAAGTGGACTATCGTCAGGAAATTATTCGGCGCAGTCGCCAGCGGCTTATAGAAATACTACATTATTATGACGATTTTCAGCTAACAACTATAGATAAGTTGATGTATAAAATTATTAAAACTTTTGCACGAGAAATGCATTTATCATCTGATGTTGAGGTCATAATGGAGTATAAAGATGTGGTGAGTCATCTTATAGATCAGCTTATTAACCGAATTCAATCGGATACATTACTTTCTAAATTTTTGATCGATTTAGCCATGCAAAAGTTAGATGAAGAAAAAGCATGGGATATCAAAAAAGATTTGTTGCAAATCAGTCAAATTATTTTTGATGACAATTATTTTAAAGAATTAAAAACATTACAAAATAAAACGCTGGAAGACTTTGTGTCATTGAAGACTTATTTAATTAAAGAAATTAAAAAAATAGAAAAAAATCTGGCTTTTTTTGGTCAACAATTACAGTTGGCAATCGTTGGTTACGAAGATATTTTTAAGCTTCAGAGGCTTATTCGGTCTTTACTTACAACCCCTAAAGAAATAGTAATAACAGCAACAATTAGAAAGCAACTGGTCAGTAGTTCATATTTTTATTATACCAAAACTAAATTAAAGAATTTAGACCCTTTGAAAAAAGCAGATTTACAAGGCCCCGTTAATGATGCAATACATCAGCTTATGCATCAAATCACAACTTATGTTGATGACAACCATGAAACCTATTTGTTTTTGAAAGCTTTACTGGCTGAAGTAAATGCCTTGAGTATTGAACATGAATTACAAAATGATTTGGCTATTTTTAAAGCAGAACAAAACAGTATATTTATAAGTGATTTTAACAAATTGATTTTAGAACAAATCCTTAAAGATCTATCATCTGACACACCATACATTTATATGCGTTTGGGCGAGAAATATTCTCATTATTTTATTGATGAATTTCAAGATACTTCTGCTTTACAATGGCAAAATTTAATTCCATTAGTTAAAGAAGCTCTGTCAAAAGAATTTGATAACGGACTCAAAGGTGATACTATGTTGGTGGGCGATGCCAAACAGTCAATTTATCGTTTTAGAGGTGGCAAGCCCGAACAGTTTATTGCTTTGAGTGATCCACATCAACAATCCGGTACGGGTAATCCGTTTGCCCCTTTGGTAAAAAAAAGTGTATTCAATTTAGCCTATAATTGGAGAAGTCAACCGCAAATAATAAAATTTAATAATTTGTTTTTTAGAAAGTTTGCCAAAGAGTTACCGCCGCCTTATCATAAAGTATATGAATCGGTATCACAAAAAATACCAACAGGAAAAAATATAGATGCAGGTTATATACAAATCAAATTTTTGGCACGAGCAGATAAGAAACAGGGTTTAGAAAAAGAAGATTTTTCACAAGGTATTTTAAATTTGGTATATCAAGCACAAAAAAATGGTTTTAAAAATAATGAAATTTGTATTTTGATTAACCGGCATTCCGAAGGGATTAAAGTGGCCGAATATTTAAATAAAAACGGGATTGAAGTTATTTCTTCTGAAACTTTGCTAGTTGGTAATGCCGCAAAAGTTAAATTTTTAATCAGTTGGTTACAGTTTTTAAATTCATCTGCTACCGAAGATTTATATGAGGCAGTACACTATCTGGCCGAACGTGATACATTGAATAAAGCAGAAGTGTATGAAGCCGTACTATCGCCTGACTTATTGAATTTGGAAGCACGCTTACAGCTTTTTGAAAATTTGGGATATAAAATAGATTACCAGTTGATACAACATTCAAATCTTTATGATTTGGTCGTGTATTTAACAGCTGTTTTTAAATTGGATGCCGACACTTTTGAGCAGGCTTATCTGCAAGCATTTCTTGAAAAAATTTATCAATTAAACATCGGACAAGCATTAAGCTTGAGAGATTTTATAAAGGAATGGCCGGAGATTGTTGATAAGTTTAGCATTGAGGTTCCGGACAAAGAAGGAGCAGTGCATATAATGACAGTGCACAAATCTAAAGGCTTAGAATTTCCGGTAGTAATATATTATACCAACGAAGAAGTTTTATCTGCGAGAGATAAGGAGAATAAAGTATGGGTACCTTTAAATCCAAACAATTTTAAAGGTTTTGCACTTTTACCTGTAAAAATGGGCGTTCTAGAAAACTCATCTAATGAGCATTATCAACAGATTTATCGGAATGCTGTTGCCGAAAAGATATTTGATAATTTAAACCGTGTTTATGTAGCTATGACACGCGCTGTTGAACAATTATTCATAATCACTTACGAACCGGCAAAAAATGCTAAAAATAAAGGCATTAATCAGATTTTTAAAAACTTTTTAAAGGATGAGTTTGGTGTAACACAATCTGATAAATTTGAATATGGCCAACCAAAACGTTTTGAAAATCATTCAGCCATAATACAAAAAGATGAATTTTTAAGGCGGTTATATTATCAGCCATGGCAAAGTCACCCATCGGGTTTTTTGAAAATTAATATTTTGAATTATGAACGATGGGCGGCACATAAAAAACAAGCGGTAAAATACGGTCTGCAAGTACACAATTTATTAGCACAAGTAGCTTCGCTTGCAGATTGGCAAAAAAACAAACAGAAATATTTACAAAATCTACCTCAGGACGAAAGGCCAGATATAGAGAAAGTTATAGAGTCTATTTTATACCATCCTGAATTAAAAACATATTTTTCAAATACTTATGAAGCATTAAATGAACGTAGTATTTTGCTTCCTGATCATAAGGGTTTTAGCCAAAAAAGGCCTGATCGTATAGTAGTTAACGATGTTGCAGTAGTCATTATTGATTATAAAACCGGAGAGCGCATGCCAAAACACCGCCGACAGTTAGATGATTATGCCAAATTGTTAAGAGCTGCAGGCTTTGAAGTTGAAGCTAAGGTTTTGGTTTACATTCAAGATGAGGTTTCGGTATTAAAATTTTGAACCTGTTTATTCTTCTACCTTTTTTAAATGTTCAATAGTTTGGTTAATTCCTATTTTAGTATCTTCGGCAAAACCTTCATAAATGAGATATATGCCGGCTATGACCAATATTGCACCAATGAGGCGTCTTATTTTTAAGACACGCTCAGGCGTCATTTTAGATTTAAATTGCTTGGCTAAAAATATTTTTAACAAATCCACCAAAAAATAACCAAATAAAATACCCCCGAAAAAAATAACAATACGATAGGGATTCAAATCAAGTTTTGGAGAAAAAATAACAATCATAGCCAACCAAAATGCTAAAACTCCAATATTAATAAAGTTGAGTAAAAATCCTTTTACAAATAATCCTAAGTAGTTATTTTTTGGTATCTCTATTTCTGTCTCATTATCTAAGCTCTCCTTAGTAGGCTTTCTAATGATGGTAATTAAACCATAGACCATCATAATCATACCGCCTAATCCGTATAATGCCGGATGATGAGATAATTTTTCTAATAATTTGTAACTTCCTAAAAAAGCAACGCCAATAAATACAGTATCAGCCAAAATAACTCCTAAATCTAAAACAATGGCGGCTCGCGCGCCTTTGGTTGCTCCGGTTTCTAAGAGCACAAAAAATACCGGCCCTATTAAGAAACTAAGAGAGATGCCTAAGGGGATAGCTTTTAATAAATCTTGCAAATAAATACTCATACAACAGATGACTTATGGGGCAACAAATATAAAAAATAAGCGGTAATAATTTAATGTATGTAAGTATAAAAAAACTCCACTAAGATTAGTGGAGTTTGATAAGTGCGGGTGAAGGGACTCGAACCCCCACGCCTTGCGGCACCAGATCCTAAGTCTGGCGTGTCTACCAATTTCACCACACCCGCAGGATTTTAGAGCGCAAATATATTAAGTTTTTTTGAATCATCATAGTGATAGTAAAAAAAATAAGATTCATTTCTTTTTGCTATTTTTGCGCCATGATAAAATTTTTAAAAAATTTTTTAAGGATTTTATGGCGGATATGGTTTGTCATTATAGCAGCTTTACTTATTTTGGTAGGATTGCCAATTATATATTACAGTATAGCTTTTAATAAGCTCAGGCTTTTCACTTGGCTTAAACATGCATGGGGATCTTGG
Source organism: Flavobacteriaceae bacterium (assembly GCA_015494075.1). GTDB lineage: Bacteria > Bacteroidota > Bacteroidia > Flavobacteriales > Flavobacteriaceae > WGBX01. The sequence continues at coordinate 3,845 of WGBX01000168.1, read as the reverse complement.
GTTTTGTTTTGGATGGGTTTTCGGGTACAAATAGCGAATGAAGCCAAAATAGATCCTAAGCAATCTTATGTTATTATTGGCAATCATACTTCTGCCATGGATATTATGGTGTTGCTAAAAGTCATAAAATTACCCTTTGTATTTGTTGGCAAAATAGAACTAAGTAAAATTCCGATATTTGGGTATTTATATAAAAAATCGAATGTAATGGTGGATCGTAACTCACCAAAAAGTCGAAAAGAAGTTTATATTCAAGTAGTTGATTTTGTTAAGAAAGGTAATAGTTTAGCTATATATCCGGAAGGCGGTGTTCCTGATCCGGATGTTTTTTTGGCACCTTTTAAAAATGGTGCTTTTCGGATAGCCATCGAACATAAATTACCGATTATTCCTATGGTTTATTTTGATAATAAACGCAAATACCCCTATGATATTTTTAAAGGGAGTCCAGGAAAATTACGAGTGAAAATTTTACCGGTTATTTCCACAGACCAATTAACATTAGATGATGTAGACGATTTGCGCGATTTTGCATACAATTTAATTTATACAGAATTAATGAATGCGCAACTCAGCAAAGAGTTTTCAAAATAAAAGCCGGCTTTATTTTTGCCGGCTTTGTAACTTATTAATATTACGAAATCAATGTGTTGTGAATATTGATTATCAAAAATTACTTAATTCCTAATTTTTTCTTTAGATCGCGAGGTAAAACATCTTTATGAACAAATATATCAATAGTTTTATACCTGAAATAAGGATAAGAAGCTAAAAAGTAGCCGTTTAAGTCATTATATTTCGTTCCCCATGAGTTTTTAACCACAAAATATTTAGTGCCTTTTTGATCTTTAACAATTCCAACAATATGCATACCGTGATCATCCGTTGTGTTGCCGTTTTCATAAGCTTCTTGACGTTCTACGGGGCTTACCCATTTTTCTTTTACCGGCTGGTAAAAAGCATTGGGAATTTTTTCACCGTTTTCTTCAAAGTAAAGTTTTTTGCTTTTCTTGTCTTTAACGGTTTTAGGATCTTCCGGTACAATAGCCAAACCTTTTCTATGTGAAAAACCGGGTTCGGAGACATCGGCACCCCAAGCAAAGGTGTAACCTGTCATGATAGCTTTGTCTGCCAAAGCCATCAATTCATCTAAAGGTATATTGTATGCTTGATGCAATTGCCAGTTATCCGGAAGTTCCATTGTATAAGGTTTATAGTAAGGGTGATGGGTAAAAGATGTTAATTCGATATAATCATCCATATTTAGATCCAAATATTTGGCAAAAGATTTGGGCGTGTATGTTTTGTTATCAATTTTAAAGGTAAAATCTTCGGTATCGTCCGGCACCTCGCCTAAATAAGCATCTACTACTTCGGTATAAGCTTTTTGCCATGACTTGGTTAAATGGCCATTTTGGGGCTTGCTCTTTAAAGCTTTTAACATATTAGATAAAACAGCATGTAACTCTGCATGATTGTGTTTATTGCCACCATAGACCATTCCCGGATAAGCAGATTCGGGGACCAAACCGTAATGTGTAATTACCCAAGGAATATCGTGAAACTCACCGCCTTCACCAAAGTTTAAAAAACCATCCATTAATAAGTAATTTTTAGCTTTACCTAAATAGGCATTTCTGGCAATCCACATTTCTGACAAATTGTATTTGCCTTTGCCTTTTCGCATTAATTCAGATTCTAAAAATGACATCCCCGAAAAACTCCAGCAGGTTCCGGTTCTGTTTTGATTTTTGACAGGTGTAACATCTAAATGTTTGATGATAGTAAATTTATATTCACTTCCCTTAGTATTAGTAAAAATTTTTTTATTACTAGGCTGGGCTTGCAAGCTTAATAGCCCCAAGAATAATAGATTTAAAAAGATTATTTTTTTCATAAGGATTAGATTTATTTTTTTTCGATTTTAAAATTAGCTGTTTTTTTTAAAACTAAATATTTTTTATGTATATTTTATTTTTTAAAAATAATCACAATGCATTATCATAATTTAATCTTGCCTAATAATTATATTAATAATGAATGGGCGACTTCAAAACAAAGTCTTGCGGTTTATCAAAAATATACAGGTGAATTGCTCGCTAACGTGTCTATAGCTAATGAAAAACAGGTGGACATGACTTTACAAACTTCCCATGAGAGTTTTAAAATTTTCAAAAAATTTTCAGTAGAAAAAAGAGCTGCTATTTTGACTCAACTTCATGGACTGTTAAAACAGCATAAAGATGCCTTTGCAGATCTTATTACCGCAGAGGCAGGCAAACCAATTCATTATGCTCAAAATGAAGTGCAAAGAGCCTTGCATAATTTAGAAGACGGTATCCGCCAAACCTATATTTTTTCTGGGCATCAAATTTCTATGGACTATTTGAATGGTAAAGGAAAAACAGCTTATACCATTAGAGTGCCTGCCGGGCCTGTTTTAGGAATTACACCTTTTAATTTTCCGTTAAACTTAGCCTTGCATAAACTTATCCCTGCTATTGCAGTTGGCGCACCAATCATCTTAAAACCGGCACCACAAGCACCTTTAACTGTTTTGGCATTAGCCAATCTTTTAAAACAAACAGAGTTGCCTAAAGGCAGTGTTAATATACTTTTAACGACCAATGAACTGACACAAAAAATGCTCGAAGACGAACGTTTGCGTGTGTTTTCCTTTACAGGCAGTGACCGGATAGGATGGATGCTTAAAAATAAAGCCTATAAAAAGAAAGTATTTTTGGAAATGGGTGGTAATGCCGCAACTGTAATTGATGCCTCTGCTGATTTGAAGCGGGCAGCTAAAAAATTAGCCTATGGCAGCTTTTTATATGCCGGACAAATTTGTATTTCGTCGCAACGAATTTATGTTGTTAATAGTGTTTTTGATAAGTTTCTTCAGTTGTTTTTAAAGGAAACATCTGCTATTAAATCAGGTAAGCCTTTTGATCCTGATGTGGTTAATAGTAGTATGATTTCGGATAATGATGTCCGCAGGATAGACAAGTGGGTAAAAGAAGCCGTAGAAGATGGCGCTACTATATTATGTGGCGGTCAAATTTTAGACGAAAAAGCCAATATATATGCGCCCACCATCTTGACCGGTACAAATGACCGGATGAAAGTATGGCAAAATGAAGCGTTTGCCCCTGTTGTATTAATAGAATCTGCACCAGATTTTAAAACAGCGGTTCGTATGGCTAATAATAGCCGGTACGGATTGCAAACTGCGGTTTTTACCAATAATTTCGATCAAGTATTGTACGCACAAAAAGAAATTGAAGCAGGGGCGGTTATTGTCAATGATATACCGGGTTTTCGTATTGACAGTATGCCTTATGGTGGTATAAAAGATTCGGGTGTTGGCCGCGAAGGCGCTTATTATGCGATGCATGACTATACCGATCCTAAGCTTATGGTATTGAGCACATAAAAACAATTTTCAAGCTCAAACGGCCTTTTTTTCCATGTTCTGCCTAGTTAGTTATAAAAAATTGTAAAAAAATTAGGTTGGTATTATTATTGCGCTGTTAAGTATTAAGCGCGCAACTTAACAACGCAATAATAATTTTAAAAAAAATCAGTCTTAAAGCACCCAAAACTTCTTGGCAGTTGCATTCTTTTTATCGTAAGGAATTAGCTTTTTTTTATTATAATTTAAGCCCGGGATTTTCTTATGATTCTTATAAAAATATGCTAAATGGGCAATACATTAGCAACCGGATTTTTAATTATAATATGAATGTGGAGATAGGAACAAAATTTAAAAAAAATCCTAATATTGACATTGCCAATATTTATAGCCGGTTAATCAATAATTCCGACTATCAGACAGAGGTAGATAA
>WGBX01000167.1 GCA_015494075.1 Flavobacteriaceae bacterium | reverse complement strand
AAATATTGTTTTTTATTATCAACTTGTCTGCCGGTATTGATTTTTTTATAAAAATCTTCATAAGCAGCAACAGCTTCGTCAATAATTGCTTCAATATTTTTTGTCTCGATGTCCGGATTAACCAATTGCTTGTAATTAGCTTCATCTATAACTTCACCGAAAATGTAATTAATTTCTTTTTTTAAATCTTTTATGCTTGACATAATATACTTGTTTTAAGTTTTATGCAAATTTAAGTAAAATTATAGTATCAAAGCGAGAATATTTTAAGGCTATTTTCTAAGTTTTACTGTATATTTGTTGTATGAATTATAAAAGCTCAATCTTATCTGTAATTATAACAGCACTTTTTTTTATGTTGGGTTTATCGTCATGCCGTAAAGATGATGTTTGCACTGCCGGCGGCACGCCAAAATTAGGTTTGGCATTTTATGATTACAATCTGCCGGATACGCCTAAAACCATTGACGATCTGACACTTATAGCATTGCCACAATCTGATACTATATTAAAAAATGAAGCTGCAATACAACTTGAAATCGCTTTAAATGTTAATGCAGATACTAGCACTTTTGTTTTTGTGAACAATCAAAATCCGGACACCTTACAATTTAATTATGATCGTGAGCTTGTCTTTGTATCTAAATCTTGTGGATACAAATGTTTTTTTAACAATTTAAATATTTCAATTACTCCGGATGCCGATATATGGATAAAGCAAATAACAATTTTAAAAAATAATATTCAAAACGACACCATTCATGTCCAGATTTTTCATTAATATTCTATTCATAAGTTTATTTTGGTCTGTTTCGGGGCAATCTAAAATAGATAGTCTTCAAAACAAATCAAAGTTACTGCCTTTTAAAATTTCAAAAGTTCGTTTTGGTTTTGATATGGGGAAATATATTTGGGCTAAAAATAAAAGTTCCACCTCTATAGATTTTGCTATCGATGCAAATTTTTATAAAGAATACTTTCTAATGCTAAACTGGGGAAAAGAAACCCATTTGACCGATAACAATTTACTTAATTACACGACAGATGGTCAATATTTTAAAATTGGTGTTGGTTATAATTTATACCACAATTGGCTTGATATGAATAATGATATTATAGTTGGGTTACAATACGCGCAAGCCAATTTTGACTATGTTTTAAACAGTTATCGTATTAATCAGCCGGGCGCTCTGTTTCCTCCGGAATTAAATGTAGTCAATACATCCTTTAATAATAATCAGGCCCATTGGTTAGAACTCGGTATGCACTTACAAGCAGAAACTTTTCAGCATTTATTTTTAGGTTATAGTATAGTTGTAAAATACTTACTAACGACGACGCCGCCACAAGGTTTTGATTTGGCATATATTCCCGGTTTTAATGAAAAAAATGCTTATAGTAATTTCGGATTTGGCATGCAATATTTTATCAGTTACCAATTTAAATTTTAAATAATGCCCCAAAACATTCAATTGCGCATTAGTATAGAAGAAGCTAAGCAGCAAGACATTTTAATCAAAAAAGCAGCTGATTTTTTATCTATTCCTATTCAAAAAATAAAAGCAGTTAAAACACTTCGTAAATCTATAGATGCACGTAAACCCAAAATTTATTTTAATTATAAGTTGGCAGTTTACGTCAATGAGCAGCCACCCGAAGAAAAAAACTATGATTTTTCATATAAAGATGTGCATCATGCCGCTGAGGTGCACATTATAGGTTTTGGTCCTGCCGGCATGTTTGCTGCTCTAAGACTTATTGAGTTGGGTTATAAACCTATAGTCATTGAACGGGGTAAAGATGTACGTGCACGACGTCGAGATTTAAGACAGATTAACCAATTTGGAAAAGTTAATCCCGAATCTAACTATTGTTATGGAGAAGGTGGTGCAGGGACATATTCTGATGGCAAATTATATACTCGAAGTTTAAAAAGAGGCGATGTCAGACGTATTTTTGAAAATCTGGTTTATCACGGTGCAAGCCATCAAATACTTATTGATGCACATCCACATATAGGAACCGACAAATTGCCTAAAGTTATACAAAACATACGTAATACAATACTAAAATATGGCGGTGAAATCCATTTTGAAAGTAAATTGACTGGTCTTAAACTGGAAAATGAAAAAATTAAGAGTATTATTATAAATGAAAGTATTGAGGTACCGGTTAAACATTTGATTTTGGCTACCGGTCACTCTGCACGTGATATATACGATTTACTCGATCGGCATCACATTTACATGAAAGCCAAATCTTTTGCCATGGGTGTGCGTGTTGAACATCCTCAGGCACTTATCGACAGTATTCAGTATCATTGCCCCATTGGGCAAAAAGATGATTTGTTGCCACCGGCTTCTTATAGTGTTGTGCAACAAGTCGGTGCACGTGGTGTTTATTCATTTTGTATGTGTCCGGGTGGCTTTATTGTGCCTGCTGCTACCAACAAAAATGAAGTTGTGGTTAATGGGATGTCTCCATCCAAACGCAATAATAAATTTGCAAATTCAGGTATAGTTGTTCAAATAAATGTAGATGAAGATTTGAAAAAATATGAATCTTTCGGTTTATTTAAAGGCCTTCAATTTCAAAAAGATTTAGAACATTTGGCCTTTATCGCAGGCGGTAAAAGTTTAAAAGCACCTGCGCAACGATTAACGGATTTTGTAGAAGGTCGCCTCTCTCCTACTCTTAATGAAACATCGTACCAACCGGGTATTACATCGGCGCCATTACATTCTCTCTTACCTCGTTTAATAGGTAAAAAATTAAGAAAAGCATTTAAAGCTTATGGCGAAAAAATGCCCGGATTTTATACAAGTTTGGCTAATGTTATTGGTGTAGAATCACGCACTTCCTCCCCGATTAAAATTCCCAGAACGCCAAAATTACATCATTTGCAAATCGTAAATTTATATCCAGCTGGTGAAGGCGCCGGTTTTGCAGGCGGTATTGTATCTGCTGCAATGGACGGAGAGCGCATTGCAGAATCAATAGCTAAAAATTTCTTTTTTTAAATGATAAAATACCTTAAATTTGTTTTATAAAGCATAAACATGAACTATCTAGGAGAAATTATTGAAGGCTTAAAATATGCTTTGCCGGCAATTGTTACAGGTTTTACCACTTATTACTTTCTAAACAGGTTTTATCTACACGAAGAAAAAAAACAACTTTTAACAGCTAAGGCCGGTTTAAAAAAACATGCTTTACCTATTCGTCTGCAAGCATATGAACGTTTGGCCTTATTTTTAGAGCGCATTTCGCCGGCAAAATTGGTGCAAAACATGCAACCCAACTCTGATGACAAACACCAATATGAAATTATGTTAGTATATCAAATTGAAAATGAATTTGAACATAATTTAAGTCAGCAAATCTATGTCAGCGGTAAGTGTTGGGACATGGTAACCAATTCTAAAAATGCGACAATGCTTTTTATCAAAAAAATATCTCAAAGTCCCGATGTGCATTCAGCGCAAGACTTGCAGCAAGCTCTAATTGAACAATCAGTTCGTGAAGAACTGCCTACCAGCATAGGTTTAGCTTATATACGTAATGAAGTAACCGAACTTTTATAAAAAAATAAAATTATGATAAAATACAATGAACCGATGCTCAAAGATGGCGCCTTAAAAGGCAAAAATATTATTGTTACAGGTGGTGGCAGTGGCTTGGGAAAAACCATGACGCGCTATTTTTTGCAATTGGGCGCAAAAGTTGTTATAACTTCCAGAAATTTAGAAAAACTACAACACACAGCACAAGAATTGGCAACAGAAACCGGTGGAGAGGTTTTGGCGTTGCGCTGTGACGTCCGCCATTACGAAGAAGTTGAACAAATGCTACAACAAGCTGTAGTTGAATTTGGGCAAATAAATGGTTTGGTAAATAATGCAGCCGGTAATTTTATAAGCCCAACAGAACGTCTATCTGCCAATGCATTTGATACGATTATTGATATCGTTTTAAAAGGAAGTAAAAATGCAACTTTGGCTTTAGGAAAATATTGGATTAAAGAAAATATTAACCCCTCAACCATTTTAAATATTGTTACAACTTATGCATGGACAGGTTCGGCGTTTGTTGTGCCATCAGCTACAGCCAAAGCAGGTGTTTTGGCTATGACGCGTTCTTTGGCAGTTGAATGGGCTAAATATGGAATACGCTCAAATGCCATTGCACCGGGCCCCTTCCCTACAAAAGGCGCTTGGGACAGGTTATTACCAGGTGACTTAAAAGAAAAATTTAATCCTGCAAAAAAAATCCCCTTAAAACGAGTTGGGGAACATCAAGAACTAGCCAATTTAGCCGCTTATTTAATGAGTGAGTATTCGGCCTATATCAACGGTGAAGTTATTACGATAGATGGTGGAGAATGGTTATACGGCGCCGGTGAATTTAATCAATTGGATAAAATAACACCAGAAATGTGGGATATGTTAGCTCAGATGACCAAAAAACGTTGATTTATAATAATTTTTATAAAAGCACGCTATACCTGCGTGCTTTTTTAAATCTGTTTTTTAAGACGTTTTAGAAGTTTTATTGCTTCTGGTTGAATTCCAATCGTTAGCAAAATTGATAATTATGCCACCGTTGATAGAAGAATTTGCTGGTGCTATTTGTCGTGTCTGAAAAGGCATATTATTTGCGGCTTCTTCATCTATAACACCTCTATCATTTATTGCCGGAGACAAATCTCGTTCTTGATAGGTTATATTGGAAAAACTACCTGTAAATTGCGGTTTAACAAACAAACTAATACGAGAACTAATTACATAACTTATTTTGGCACCTATGCTGCCTTGAATAATGTTTTGAGTTGTAGGCGCTACTTGACGTGTTATAATTTTTGTGTCAGGATATACAATTTCTAATTGAGGTACATTTTGAATTGCAAAACCGATTTGTCCAAAAACAGATGTCTTGATTTTATGGTCTAATACATGAAAAGACGCTCCTAAATTAAGACTTGTTTTATACCAATTTTCATCCCCATTGATCGCATTAGCGACCTCATAATCGCCGCTTAAAAACATTGAAAACCGCGGTGATATGCGACGGTCTAGCTCAGCTGAAAGCGCTAGTCCGTTTTCACTAAAATTACCATAAGTTTGTGATGGAAAAGTACGACCTATTTGCAGGGCTAAACTATATTTGCTTTGTTGCGCTAATAATTGGAATGAAATAGCTAATATAGAAATTACTAAATATTTTTTCATTTTTTAAGTTTTTTGGTAAATTATTGAAATTCAAGTTGTTTTGACAATTCCAATGCATTACATTAGTTAATGTGGTAGCCAAATTAAAATAAAAAGGTTTAGATAAGAGATGCCATTTGACTAAACGCTTTGATGGTAAGTTAAAAGGTTACTTTGAAAAATTAAATAACAATTAATTAGGTTTTATATATTTGCCAAACCATTCAAAATTTATATTTTTGGTGGAAATTATAATACCTTATGAAAAATTATTTCAAAGATTTATGGCAGATAGATCAAAGTGATATAGATCTCATTTTAAATTATGCCGGCAAAATACTATTGGCCATTATCATTTTATGGTTGGGCATGAAATTGGTAAAAAAATTACATAAATCAACGGAGCATATTATGATAAAATCTAATATCTCCGATAATGTGAGGCCTTTTTTGCTCAATATAACCGATATAACATTCAAAGCAATTATTATTTTTATTGCTTTAAGCGTTTTAGGTGCTAATTTATCCGGTTTAGTGGCTTTGGTGGCAGCAATAGGCTTTGCTGTTGGTATGTCATTACAAGGAAGTTTGGGTAATTTTGCATCCGGACTGCTAATTCTTACTCTCAAACCATATAAAGTTGGTGATTGGATACAATTAAATGATAAGTTTGGACGCGTAGAAGAAATTATGATTTTTAATACTAAAATTGTCACTCCGGGGCAAAAAGTGTTAATAATTCCTAATGCTAAAATTACTGATGATATTGTGGTCAATTATTCTGAAAAAGGTGTTATAAGATTAGAGATAGAAGTGCATATTCCATATGAAGAAAATTGGTCTAAAATCAAACAAATTTTAAATCAAAGTCTTAAACAAATACCTGAGATATTTGAAGATCCCGCACCTGAAATTGGGATTGCAGATTTTGATTCGCACAGTTTATTAATTTTAGTGCGGCCATATATTAATCCAGATAATTATTGGGCTGTAACTTTTAAAATACATGAAGTTATAAAATCTAATTTGCATCAACACAAGGTCAGTATACCATATTCAGAAGGTATAGAATTTGGAAAATATGGCGCTTAATGCGTTGATTGATTATTATTATTTTGTTAAAGCGTCTGACACAGAAAAAAAATTATTAAATTTGAAGAAATCATTTAAATAAAATTATGCCGCAACGTATTGTTATTTTTGAAGCCGAAGGCGGTATTGATAAAGATTTTACAGGTTATAGGAAAGATTCGGTTTTATTGCTTGATGCTTTAAAAAAGCGTGGCTATGAGGTTGAAATATTGAAGTTTAGGGATGAATGGTTTGAAGAAATTTATCAGTATGTCAAAAATAATTTTGCTGCCTACATACCACGTATAAAAAAAGGAAATTTACCTGACGGTGAACATCTTTTTTTTAATTTACTCCGGCGCTTATCAGATGTCGGCATTACAGGATTTCCTCATCCAGAAGTTATAGACACTTTAGCTGACGAATCTTTTTTGGTTTCTCTAACAGGAACCGGTTTGGTGCGACAAGATAGTTATATTTATGAAGATATCGAGGTGCTTCAAAATCAATTTGCTAAGAATTTAAGCCAAAATTCGAGATTTTTAAAATTTGTGTCTATAAAAGGTCGCAACTATTCTTGGCGATTAAAGCCTACACTTATTCATAAAGCGGATTTAAATTCTAAATTAAATCCTCAAGATAAAATAAAAATAACAGCACTGGAAAATGATCATGTTATATATCAAAGCTTGGAAGAATTTTTTAACTTTTTAAAAATTTTAACACAACACAAAGAAGGCTATTTTTTAGATAAAGCTTTTCTGCCTCGTATTAAAGAGGGAAAAATACGATTGTTAATGTTGGCAGACCAAGTATTATCAGTGTATGCCATTCATAAAAATATCCGACAAGACTTTAAACAACCTCACCTATATATAAATGTCGTTGAAAAAGAAAAACATAAGGCCTTAATACATTTTTTTACCAATCATATCAAAGACATTTTTCCACATAAATCTGTTGAGAAAATGCCTCTATTATGGACAGCTGATTTTATAAAAGATTGGGACGAAAATGGTAATGACTCATTTGTTTTAAGCAAAATAGATGCTAACTGTATTGATTTTGATTTAAATAAGGGTACAGAAATAGCTAATAAATTGGCTATTAAGATTCATAAATTAATGCATAATAAATCATGAAAATTAAATAAATAACATCGATATAACATTCAAACCTTCAAGTTTTATTATCTATTTAAATTATAAAATATTGCCAAAAGATCTTAAATAAACCAAAAAAACTAACCGATAACTATCTTTATTAAAAAAATATAAAACAATCATATATGAAAACAATCAAATTAGTTTTACTATCATTAATTATTACGACGATTTCCTCATGTGCCGAACTACAAAAAGTTGTTGACAATTTACCCCAACAAAACAGCTTAAGTAACGCGCAAATAGCTAATGGGCTGAAAGAAGCTTTACAACAAGGTATAGACAAACAAGTAAGTCTTTTAATGGAACCCGACGGGTTTTATAAAGATCAAATGGTTAGAATTCTTTTACCGGAAGAATTGCAAAAGGTAGACAAAGCACTTCGTGATATCGGCTTAAACAATTTGGCTGACCAAGGCATAAAATTACTAAATTCAGCTGCTTCTGATGCTGTAAAAGAAGCCAAACCAATTTTTGTGCAAGCCATCACTACGATTACTTTTGAAGATGCTAAAAATATCTTATTAGGAGATCAAACGGCTGCAACACAATATTTGAAAGCTAAAACAGCTACACAATTATATGACAAATTTAAGCCACAAGTAAAACAATCTCTTCAAAAAGTTAAGGCTGATGAAGTGTGGGAAGAAATTATCACACGCTATAACCAAATACCTTTTGTACAACGGGTAAATCCGGATTTAACAGACTACGTGACCCAAAAAGCCATGGATGGTGTTTATGTCAAAATTGGTGTTGAAGAAATAAATATTAGAAAAAATGTTCAAGAACGCAGTACAGATTTACTTAAAAAAGTTTTCGCGTTACAGGATAATAGAAATAATTGATATAAAAAATAGATTTTTTTATCTAAAACTGACAAAAGAATTTAATTATTAGTTTTTTAAGACTTATTTTTGACTGAATAGAAAGTCAAACCCTTAAATTACACAAAAATGAAATACAGAATTGAACATGACACTATAGGCGAAGTCAAAGTCCCGGCAGATAAATACTGGGGTGCCCAAACAGAGCGGTCTCGAAATAATTTTAAAATAGGACCGGCAGGATCAATGCCGCGTGAGATTATCGATGCATTTGCAATTTTGAAAAAGGCAGCCGCTTATACCAATCATGAATTGGGGGTGCTGCCAAAAGACAAACGTGACTTAATAGCTCAAGTAGCCGATGAAGTATTGGCAGGAGAATTATATGACCAGTTTCCTTTGGTAATTTGGCAAACCGGTTCGGGAACGCAAAGCAATATGAATTTTAATGAAGTTGTTTCAAATCGTGCTCATGTACTAATGGGAAATAAATTGGGCGAAGGCGAAAAATATATCCATCCGAATGATGATGTCAATAAATCGCAATCGTCAAATGACACCTTCCCAACCGCCATGCATATTGCATTATATAAAAAAATCATAGATAAGACTATTCCGGCTTTAGAGTATTTGAGAGATGAATTGGCTAAAAAGTCTGAAACGTTTATGAAAGTTGTAAAAATAGGCCGGACACATTTAATGGACGCAACACCTTTGACTTTAGGTCAAGAGTTTTCAGGTTATGTTTCACAAATAGATCATGGCATAAAAGCTTTAAAAAACACCTTAGATCATCTTAGTGAACTGGCTTTAGGCGGAACTGCTGTCGGTACCGGTATTAATACTCCCGATGGCTATGCCGAAACAGTAGCTAAGCATATTGCAGAATTTACAGGCTTACCTTTTAAAACCGCTAAAAACAAATTTGAAGCACTGGCAGCTCACGATGCTATAGTTGAAACCCATGGTGCGCTAAAACAAATAGCTGTTTCTATTAATAAAATTGCCAATGATATACGTTTATTAGCTTCGGGTCCGCGTTCGGGCATTGGTGAAATTATCATACCTGCCAACGAACCCGGTAGTAGTATTATGCCCGGAAAAGTAAATCCGACACAAGCAGAAGCTATTACAATGGTTGCCGCTCAAATTATGGGTAATGATGTTGCCATTACCATAGGCGGTACTCAAGGACATTATGAGTTAAATGTTTTTAAACCCATGATGATATATAATGCTTTGCAATCTGCAGATTTATTGGGTGATGCTGCTGTTTCTTTTACTGATAATTTAGTTAAAGGTATTGAGCCTAATTATAAACGAATTGAAGAATTGCTTAATAATTCTTTAATGTTAGTTACAGCTTTAAATCCGTATATTGGCTATGAAAAAGCGGCAAAAATTGCGAAAACGGCTCATAAAAACGGGACAACTCTTAAAGAAGAAGCTGTAAATTTAGGGATTTTAACACCCGAAGAATTTGACAAATATGTTGTGCCTGAAAAGATGGTTGGTAAAATTGACTAGTTATTTCATATTTATGATGATTTTGATGAAACTGCTTGAAAAGGCAGTTTCTTTTTTTTAAATAATCTTAATTGCTAATAAAACTTAATAATTTTAAATGCAAGGAGAATGTATGTAAAAGGTTATTATAAAACATATTGAAATAGGGCTTTTTAAAGGCAAAGAGTTTGAAGTAATTGGGTTCATATATTAAAAAAAATCCATTTACAAACGTTTACAAATGTTTATAAACGAACTTAAATGTTTATAAATGCTTGAATTCTTTTTTTTATTTTAGTTTTAAGCCCTCTATTTTCAAATTAGTCAAGATCATGAAAATTATCATTTTTAAATCTCGAAAAGAAGCCAAACGGATTAAGCTGAAAATTCCCTATGAATTTATGGAAGGGCGTGAGTTTATTAAACAAATTAGAGGACGTTTTTATCATAAATCACAAGGTTTATGGAGTATTCCGAATACGCCGGAAAACATACGCGTTATTAAAGAATATTTTGCAGGGCAGTTTCAAATAAAATTTTTAGATGCAAAGCCGCTTATTCCTAATTTTTCTCTTAATGACTCTTCTTTGTCTGCTTTAGCAAAGGTTCATCAAAAGCTTATTTTAAAATCATACAGCCTAAATACAGTACGAAATTACAAACATGAATTAGGTATTTTTTTTAAATATTTTGAGAATCATAATTTAAAAAAATTAGACAAATCTCAAATTGAAGGCTATATTTTTTATTTGATTGACAAATATAAAATAAGTGAAAGCAAGCAAAATATGGCTATTAATGCGATTAAATTTTATTATGAAGAAGTTTTAAATTTACCACGAGAATATTATGAAATTCAACGCCCTAAAAGACCTAAGACTTTACCTAATGTATTGAGTCATGATGAGATTTTACGATTGATTAATTCACCTAAAAACATAAAGCATAAAGCAATACTTTATACTTTGTATAGTTGTGGTATTCGGGTAAGTGAATTGTTAAATTTACGCATAAAAGATGTACGAAGTGATTTGGGTTATGTGTTTATTAAAGGTGCTAAAGGCAAGAAAGACCGTCATACTGTTTTGTCAATACATCTTTTAAAAATTTTAAGAAGTTATTATAAGCAACACAAGCCGTCATATTGGTTATTTGAAGGTCAATCCGGTGGAAAATACACTTCAAAAAGTATTCAAAAAATTTATAGAAAAGCCCAACAAGAAACAGGTGCCAACCCTTGGTCAACACCACATACTTTACGACACTCTTTTGCAACACATTTACTTGAAAGCGGTGAAAATTTGCGTAATATTCAAATTATGTTAGGACATGAAAGCAGCAAAACGACTGAAATTTACACACATGTTATTAACATTAACAATAAAAAAATTAAAAATCCTTTGGATATCATCATAAATAAACATAAATTTGACAACAATAATACCTAAAACAATATTTTTAATGTCTTTTATTAAAAGATTACCGACAAAGCTGATATAGCAGACATTAGAATATTTTGGAGTAGGGATATACAAGTGTTGTGAAG
>WGBX01000166.1 GCA_015494075.1 Flavobacteriaceae bacterium | reverse complement strand
TAATTATATTTGTGATTTCATTAAAAATATTTTCAAAATGCTGCTGATTTTTATAAAAATTAATTCATTATGAATTTAATATTTTATTTATTTTTATTTAGTAAAATTTCTTCTAATGCCGGTAATAGTTGCCCGGCTTTTCCTTGCAAAAATATATCGGTAATTGTATTGGTATAATTTGAAGGCTCTAAATTTATTTCAAGAATTTTAGCCCCATTTTTCTTGGCTTCATAAGGTAGGAGAGAGGCCGGCATAATAATACCGGTGGTGCCAATTAAAATATACAAATCAGCTTGTAATGTCGCATTTACAGCATCTTGATAAGCTTGACTTGGAATCGGTTCGCCAAAAAATACAAAATCAGGTTTTAAAATACCGCCGCAAACCGGACATTTTACCGGATTTTGATTAAAATCAACTTTTTTGACCGGCCATTTTTTGTTACAATTCAAGCAAATTAAGTCACGGGTATTTCCGTGAAATTCAATTACTTGTTTTTGACCTGCTTTTTGATGCAGGTTATCAATATTCTGTGTTATAGTACTTTTTAATAATCCTCGCTTTTCCCATTGAGCCAAAATTTTATGAGCCGGATTTGGTTGTGCTTTATCAATGGTTTTATAAAACATTTCTTTAATTTTTGGCCAAGCTTTTGCAGCATTTTGTTTAAAATATTCAATATCTAAAATTATAGGATCATACCGATCCCAAATACCGCCTTCTCCTCTAAAAGTAGGGATACCGCTTTCGGCAGAAATACCGGCTCCCGTAAAAGCTACAAGGTATTGAGAGCCTTCTAATAATTGAGCTGCTTTTTGAAGATTATGGTCTTTAAAATGTTTCATTTTTTTATGCAATATTTAAAATCCTTAGAAAAAAATACAATATCTTGTTCAATCATCCAATCAAGTATTTCTAATATTTCTTGTTCAAAATGTTGTTGTAATTCATGTTGTTTCAAACATTTTTTTTTCAAGATATTTTCAATTTTTTTTCGGATATCATTTTCGGTTAAACTTTGTGCTTTTGCTTTACAAATATCGCAAATTTTACAATTTTCAGAAGGTTTATCGCCTAAATATTGTGACAAAAATTGCGCTCTGCATGTTTCAGTATTCGTCACATATTGGTAAACTGCTTTTATTTGGGCTTTTTTTAATTTTAGTCTGCGTATAATCTTATTTTGATGGTATAAAAATAAGTTTTCATCTCTGTTTTCAAGAAATTGAACGATAAAAACATCACCGGCGCTTTGATAGCTTAAAATTTTACGTTTATTTAATTCTGTTAAGGCTTTTTTTACTGTATGAATCGGCAAGCCTGTTTTTGAAGCAATTTTTTGTTCAGAAACTTTAACTGGCAATTGAAAAATATCAGTAAAACTTCGAATAAGTATATTTAAGACTTCCCATCCGGCTCGTTTATGCCGGATATAGGAGCGAATGTCTTCCGGGCGCACTAAAATCTGAATAGTTGCGTAAAAAGTATGTGTTTGAATGGTCTTTAAGATTTCTTCACTTTCTAATATTTGTAAAACTTGTAATGTTTTATAAGGGTCTAATTTGAAACGCCGGCAAAATTCTAAAAAATTTAAATTGTAAGACTGATTAGCGCCTTCATAGAGACCTAGATAAAAATGGTTAAATAAACTCTTATATACCGTATGTACAAAATTAATATCCGGAACCTGTTGTAAATAATGATTTTCAAATTGATTTAAGTCAGACTCATCTGCAAACAATATAGCTTCCGACAATTGGCCGTCACGGCCGGCTCTGCCTGATTCTTGAATATAATTTTCTAATGAAGCAGGAAAGTCTAAATGAAAAACTTGACGTACATCTGGTTTGTCAATACCCATTCCAAAAGCCGTTGTGGCAAACATTACCATTGTTTTATTTTGCAACCAATCATTTAAAGCTTGTTGTTTATCTTTAAAAGACATTCCGCCATGAAAAAATGCAGTTTTGAAACCGTATTTTTTTGCAAAACCGGCATACTGATAAGTTTTTTTACGTGTTTTGACATATACAATTGCCGAAGTGTCCTTTTTTAATAATTGGGTTAAAGCATTTAATTTATCAGTTTTTTTTATTACTTTATAAGCAATATTTTTTCTTATAATACTTGTTTTAAATAGTTTAGGTTGTTTTAGCTTTAAATATGTTTTAATATCATTAAGGACATTTTCTCTGGCTGTTGCAGTAAGTGCTAGCATTGGCACATCAGGAAATATTTCTCTTAAGATATGAATTTTAGTATAAGAAGGTCTAAAATCATGTCCCCACTCAGAGATACAATGAGCTTCATCAATAGTGATTAATTTAACCGGCATTTGATTTAATCTTTTTAAGATAAAATCATTTTGAAGCCTTTCCGGAGATAGAAAAAGAAATTGGGTTTGGCCATAAGCGGCATTATCTAATAAACGTGTTAATTCAGAAAAATTAAGATTTCCTGTTAAACTGATAGCTTTTATCCCTCTTTCATTAAGTTTAAAAGCTTGTTCTTCTATTAGGGCAATCAAAGGCGAAATGACTAGTGTCAAACCATTGCGAGCTAAGCCTGATATTTGATAAATAATAGATTTGCCACTTCCGGTAGGTAAAACACCAATAACATCATTTCCTTGTATAACTTTTTCTATGATGTCCTGTTGTAATGGGCGAAAATTATTGAATCCCCAATATTTTTTTAAGATCTCAACGGGTAGGGTCAATTATGTATGTGTTTTTATACTCTCTATGATATAATCTACTCTTTTTTTAACAGGTCCAAAAGGCACAAATATTAGATAATATCCCAACTCTTTATAATAATTTACGAGCTTGTTGTGAATTAATTGAGCCTGATTAAAATTTTCATAGCGTTCGGCATCATTGGTAAAAATTTCGTCCCATGGCGGCATAATAAAAACCAATCGATCGTAAGGATGAGCTCTTGTAATTTCTTCAAAATCTTTAGGAATATTCTGTTTGCTGTATTTTAAATAAGCATTTACATCAGGAATTCCCCTGTCAAAAAATATAATAGGTTCGTTTAAACTATCAGCTTGATGATATTGTTTTACTCTACCTTCAATGAGTTTTTGACTGAAAAGCAAAGGATCTGTTAAAAATAATTGCTCGACACCTTCTAGTTTAGCTTGTTTAATAATATCTCTTGATACCTCATCAAAACAGATAAAACCTCTGTCTTTTAAGTCTTTAATAACTGTTGATTTACCGGTACTTGGGCCGCCGGTTATGACAATTTTTCTTGATTTCAAATTTTTGTTGCTTAGGGTGTTTAAGCAGACAAATATACATTTTTTTAATCAAAAAAAATATTTTTTGATAAAGAAAGAAACATAACAGATAAAGCCTAATGTTATTTAGCAGCCATTAGCTCTAAAATAAAATGTGCATTTTTAAAATCTGCATGAAAAATCATTTCATTAGCGGTAAGTTCTTTAATGCGACACTTAACTGTTTGATTCTCAATTATCACTTCAAAGGTTTTTTGGCTCAAAAATCTGTATTTGAATTTGTCAACATGATTACCATAAAGCGCATAAATATGATAATGACTAAATACAATTTCCACTTCTTCAAACTTTGCCTCATCGGTAACAATACCGGTTTCGGTAATGGTTTTCAGTTTCCATTTAGTGGAAATTATTTGTTCAACACGCTGTTTAAAGCTCGACTTACTCGGAGCTACTTGTAAATTTTCATGGGAAAGATTTGCCGTCATTTTCATAAAAAAATAAATACAAAAATCTTGCCAAAACTTGTTTTCTGCTCAAATATTTAAATTAAAGGTATAAAAGCTTGACAATACCCCTACTGATGTTGTATATTTGCGCGCTAATTTGTTGATACATTAATATTAATTTGTTCAACTTCAATTAAATATATCTATATGAAATTATCAGAATTTGATTTTAAATTACCACCAGAGTTATTAGCTGAATATCCAGCAGATTGTAGAGAAGAATCCCGTTTGATGGTGGTTCACAAGGATACCGGCAAAATTGAGCATAAGCTTTTTAAGGATGTAATGGATTATTTTGATGAAGATGATGTTATGATTTTGAATAACACCAAAGTTTTTCCTGCACGTCTTTATGGTAATAAAGAAAAAACCGGTGCCAAAATTGAAGTGTTTTTATTACGAGAGTTAGATCCTACAACACGTTTATGGGATGTGATGGTAGATCCTGCTCGAAAGATTAGAATTGGAAACAAACTTTTTTTTGATGAAAATGAAACTTTAGTAGCAGAAGTCATAGATAATACAACTTCAAGAGGGCGCACTTTACGATTTTTATATGATGGAACTTATGAAGAATTTAGAAAAAAATTGAAAGAATTGGGGCAAACACCATTACCTAAATATATTAAACGACCACCAACAGAAGATGATAAAGAACGTTATCAAACAATTTTTGCCAAACATGAAGGTGCAGTTGCAGCGCCTACTGCCGGCTTGCATTTTTCAAAACATTTATTAAAAAAATTACAAATTAAAGGGGTACATTTACCTGAAATAACTTTACATGTAGGTATAGGTACCTTTAATCCTGTTGAAGTAGAAGATTTATCTAAACACAAAATGGACTCTGAGCAGTTTTTTATTGAAGATAGTGTTTCTGAAATTGTAAATAAAGCTAAAGATGAGAAACGTCGTATTTGTGCTGTTGGAACTACTGTAATCCGTTCTTTAGAATCATCTGTGACTGCTGATGGCTATCTCAGACCTTTTCAAGGTTGGACTAATAAATTTATTTTTCCTCCTTATGATTTTAAAATAGCTAACACCCTAATTACCAATTTTCATACGCCCAAATCAACCCTGTTAATGTTGGTGGCAGCTTTTGGTGGCTATGATTTAATTATGGAGGCTTATCAAGAAGCAATTAAAGAAAAATACCGTTTTTATTCTTACGGAGATTCTATGTTAATCATTTAATAAAGTAATTTTATTTTAGTATTATAGAAGCATCTAGCAATAGATGCTTTT
>WGBX01000165.1 GCA_015494075.1 Flavobacteriaceae bacterium | reverse complement strand
TGTTAGACAAGTTAAAGTTTGGGTTGAGAACACTCGTTAATTTGCATTAAAACTATTATGAATCTTTTAATTGCCTGACTCATTATTCTTTCAAAAAAAAGTTGTAGTAGAACCTTTTATAATTATAAGTTAATTGATATTAATGCTCACCTTCACCACCACCGCCAACGAGGAAAAATCCGCCTTTGGTTAAAATTTCATCTCCTTTTTTGAGCTTCGGACTCTCGATTTGAATTTTTTGATTGTTTTCTTCAATGATTTTTACCGGAATTTTTACAAATTCATAGGTTTTATCTGCATTTTCAATCAATTTTAAGATAAAAACTTGATTGCCATCTTTAATTATTGCAGTATCAGGAACTGACAAGCCGGGTATTTGTTTGGTCATAATTTTGGCTTCTACATAAAGGCCGGCAATAAACCTTGGATGCGGTTCTTCAAGATGACCATGTACTAATATGGAACGGGTTTCCGGATTAATTTCATGTCCAATTAATTTAACATAGCCTTTATAGATCTGATCTTCTAAGCCCGGAACATTATAGGTTATTTTTTGTCCTTTTTGGATTTTCATTATATTTTTTTCAAAAACTTGGAGTTCTAAATGAATGTGATCATTATTGATAATTTCCATAATTTTGTCTTGCTCTGCTACGGCACTTCCTTCTGTAACATAAAGTTTAGAAATATACCCGCCTATAGGTGCATATAGATTGGTCGTAGCAGATAAAATGCCGTTTTCGACGTTTTTAGGATTGATATGCAACATTTTAAGTTGCTCTAATAAACCGTAGTATCGGGCTTTTGCTGTGCGGTATTGCCGCTGGGTATCTTGCCATTTTTTTTGCGAGCTTACCCCTTCTTTTGCCAATTCTTTTTGACGGTTGTATTCTTCTTTTTGATATGCCAAATTTTCTTTAGCTTGGATATAATCTTGTTGAATTTTGATATAATTAGGATCTGTTATTTGTGCCAATAATTGTCCTTTACGAACTTTATCACCGGGAATTATTTTAATGTTTTTAACTTTTCCGGGCAAAAAACTACTAACAACGGCTTTATGTGACGGTGGCACGTCTAGCATGCCTTGTGCTGTAACTTTTTGATAAAAGGTGTCAATGGCTATCTGACCGATTGCCATATTATTAGCTTCAAATTGTTGTTTGCTAATAATGATTTTATTATGATTAGCTTCATCTTGTTGGGCAACAGTAGCATCTTTAACCTGTTGCGTGTCTTTTTCTTGACAAGAGATGCTGAGTCCTGTCAAAATAGTCAGTAAAATTGCAATACGTAATGTTTTCATTTTCGATTTATTTAATTTTTTTATTAATGTCTGTTGTTTAGTGTTTTTATTTTTATGGTCATTTTATTATATGAACATTTGCTATTTAGTGTTTTAATTTCGGAAATCCGATGTCTTGTCATTCTGCCTGAGTGATGTATGCTGACTGCAAGTCTAATTTTATAATGATATTTTGTTTTGTTTCATCCATAAATAAAAATGTTATTTAAGTGAGATTCACATCAATGATAATTTTAGATTCAGTCAACAAAATAACGATACGAAATTACTTTTTGATTATAGTTTTTTAAATCATCGAGATATTTTAATTGTATGTCAGTAGCTATTTGTAAACTTTGCAGATATTGATAATAATTTATTTCACCTGCGGCATAGCTTTTTTGTGCCATTTTAAATATTTTATCGGCTAGTTTTTGCCCTGTTTTTTTATAATAGTTAATACGTTCGCGATATTTGGCAATATCATTTTGTATTTTTTGTTGTTTGGTTTCCAAATTTTGTTTTTGGTATGCTTGGCGTATTTCAGCAGCTTCGTATTGTAATCCGGTTTGTTTAATTTTGGCTTTTTGTGAGCCGAAAAATAAAGGTATATTAATACCAACCGAAAAACCTAAGTAAGACTCAGTAGCATTAAAGTCGGGTTTCCCCTGAAATAATTCGAAATTGAAATCCGGTAAAAGTTTATTTTTTTCTAAGCCCTGTTTTGCTTTGGCAATTTTAGTTGATTGTTCGGCTAATTTCAAATAGGGCATAAGATTTTCCGAATTTATTTCAAAATCTAAGACTCTTAAGTTTTGTTCGGCCACATCATAATGTAACTCTTTTGAACCAAGTAATAAATTAAAGGTTTGCTGCAAACTCAATAAATCTTTTTTCATTTGTTCAATTTCAGTTAATATTGCCTGATATTTTGCATCTGCCGTATGCTTTTCAAGCTCAGTACTTTCGCCTGTTTTTAATTTTAATTCAGCTGCTTTTGCAAATTTTTGATACTTATTTTTGAGCTGATCATATATTTTCAGTCTGTGTTTGATAAATAAAATATCTTCATAAGTGAATCCAACTGCTTGTTTTAAAGCTTGCTGTTGAATAGTGAATTTTAATTGCGCTGATTGATATTCTTCCTTAAATAATTTTTTTCGCGCAACATAAACTCCTGGAAAATCGAGTTGTTGTTGTACACCTAATATTTTTAATGGTGTACCGTTAAGATCGGTATTATTTTCATCAGTGGCATAATACACATCGGTTTTAGGGAGGTTATAAGCTGTTTTTATTTGATTTTTACTAGCTAAAACATCCTTATTTCCGGCTACAATTTGCGCATTATTTTCGATACCTATCTTAATTGCTTCTTCTAAATTTACTGGCTGTGTTTGTGCATTAAGAGTTAACCCGCTCAAAATAAGAACCGGAATTAAAATCCATAAAAAGGTTTTTCGTTTAAAAGCCTTTACTTTTAAGGGTTTGTCAAACATAATGTAGAGTATTGGTAATACAAATAAGGTTAATAATGTGGAGGTAAACAGACCACCAATTACGACGGTTGCCAAGGGACGTTGTACTTCGGCACCTGCTGACTGAGAAAAAGCCATTGGAAAAAAGCCCAAAGCGGCGGCAGCAGCAGTTAATAAAACCGGACGTAACCTGTCTGTTGTGCCTTTGACTACCAGGTTTTTTAAATTATCATATTTATGTTTTTTCATTTCTTTATAATGTTCTATTAAGACTATACCATTAAGCACAGCAATACCAAATAAAGCTATAAATCCGACGCCGGCTGAGATACTAAATGGCATATCGCGCAACCAAAGTAAAAATACGCCGCCTATTGCAGCTAATGGAATGGCGGTATAAACCATTAATGCTTCTTTAAATGAATGAAAAGCGAAGTGCAACAGCATGAAAATCAACAGTAAAGAAATGGGAATAGCTATTGATAATCGTTTTTTAGCGGCTCGCAAATTCTCAAATTGTCCACCATAGGTTACATAATATCCAGCAGGTAACAGGAGTTTTTGATCAACTATTTTTTGTACATCTTTCACGACACTTTCCAAGTCTCTATCACGCACATTAACACCTATTACAATGCGCCGTTTGGTATCGTCACGCGATATTTTGGCTGGGCCTTTGTCATAAGTAATGTGAGCGACTTCACTCAATGGAATATTATTGCCGTTTGGTAGTAAAACACTGATATTTTTTACGTCATTAAGGTCTTTTTTATATTTTTTTTGATATCTGACAACCAAATCAAACTTTTTTTCACCCTCGAAGATATCTCCGGCTTTTAAACCGGCAAAGGCTGCTGCCACACGCTGGTTTAGTTCATCTACATTTAAACCGTATTTGGCTAAGTTGTTTTTGTCATATTCAATTTTAATTTGAGGTAAACCCTCAACCTTTTCAACACTAATATCGGCAGCTCCGGGAACATTTTCAATCAGTTTTTTGACTTGCTGCGCTTTACGATTTAATATATTCAGATCTTCTCCGTAAATTTTGATAGCCAAGTCAGAACGCACACCGGTAATTAGTTCGTTAAAACGCATTTCAATAGGTTGTGTAAATTCATATTCGATACCCGGAATGACTTGTAAGGCTTTCTTAAACTTGTTAGCCAGTTCATCTTTAGTGTCGGCTTTTTTCCAATACTTTTTGTTTTTAAGTTTAATGATAATATCAGAATCTTCCATAGACATAGGGTCGGTTGGCACTTCTGCCGCCCCAATTCTACTAACAACTTGATCTACTTCATCAGGAAATTTATGCAATAATATTTTTTCAATTTTGGTTGTTGTTTCAATGGTTTTACTCAATGAAGTCCCGGTTTTTAAAATAGGTTGAATTACAAAATCGCCTTCATCTAATGTTGGCACAAATTCACCACCCATTTTACTAAATGTATAAATTGTAATAGACAATAAAATTACGGCTATGGTTAAAATAATTTTTTTGTATTCGAGAGCTTTATATAGTGCCGGTTGATACCAAGATTTCAGTTTATTGATTAAGCGAGTTGATATATTATCAGGGTTGTTTAACGGTTTTAAAAATACTGAAGAAACTACCGGAATGTAGGTCAATCCAAGTATCATGGCGCCAATTAAGGCAAAAGAAAAACTCAAAGCCATAGGTCTAAACATTTTGCCTTCAACACCTGTTAAACTAAGTATAGGAATAAATACAATCAGAATAATTAATTGGCCAAAAATGGCAGCTCCCATCATTTTTTTGGTACTTTTATATGTTATTTGATCAATAACATCTTGACGTTCGTCTTTGGGTAAAGAATTAACACGTTTCCATTTTATAAGCAGTTGTAAACTGATAAATTCAACAATAATTACCGCCCCGTCAATAATGATACCGAAGTCAATAGCTCCTAAGCTCATCAAATTGGCATCAATACCAAATAAATACATCATTGATATTGTAAATAATAATGCTAAAGGAATAACTGACGCAATGATTAAGCCCGAACGCAAGTTGCCTAGCAATAAGAAAACGATACCTAAAACAATGATAAAACCTAATATTAAATTTTCGGCAATGGTAAAGGTAGTTTTATTGACCAACTCGCCTCGTTCTAAAAACGGGTTGATATAAACACCTTCGGGTAAATGTTTTTGCACCTCGGCAACTCTGTCATGTACTGCTTCAATAACTTTTTTGGAATTGGCACCTTTGAGCATCATAATTTGCCCCATTACTTTTTCGCCTTCACCATTTCCGGTTATAGCTCCAAAACGATTGGCATGTCCGTACTGAACCGTAGCCACATCTCGTATAAGAACAGGAATACCATTAACATTTTTAACTACTATATTATTTATATCTTCAATATTTTTAGCTTGCCCGTCAGCTCTAATAAAATAACTTTCATTATTTTTTTCGATGTAACTACCGCCGGCAATTGCATTGTTTTTTTCTAATGCGTCATATATTTCGGTAATATTTACATGCATAGAACGCAAACGGTTTGGGTTTACGGCCACTTCATATTGCTTTAAATAACCGCCCCATGTATTGACTTCAACAACACCCGGAATGCCGGATAGTTGTCGTTTGACAATCCAATCTTGTATGGTGCGTAAATCGGTTATAGAATACCGATCTTTATAGCCTGGTTTTACATCTAGTACATATTGATAAATTTCTCCCAAACCGGTAGTTATAGGCCCCATAAAAGGCGTCCCGAATTTTTTAGGAATGACTTGCTCCGCGTTTTTTAGTTTTTCAGCAATAAGTTGCCGTGGCAGATAGGTTCCTAAATCATCATCAAAAACTACCGTAACTACCGATAAGCCGAATTTAGATATTGATCTGATTTCTTTAACGCCCGGTAGGTTTGATAATTCTAACTCAATAGGATAAGTAATAAATTGTTCAACATCTTGGGTAGATAAATCCGGAGATGTTGTAATAACTTGCACTTGATTGTTTGTAATATCAGGCACAGCCCCGATGGGAATTTGTGTTAAAGCGTAAATACCGTAACCAATCCAAGTTAATGTGAATAAGGCGACGATAAGCTTATTGTTTAAGCTGAATTGAATAATTTTGTTTAGCATTCTTAAATATTTTTATACAAAAGTACTTTGCCGCACTTGTATTATGCTTAAAATAAGCTTAAGACTAAATTAAAATTAGCTTAAAATAGCTTAAAAACGATGCCTATATTTAATGAGAGTATGTCTTAAAAGTCTTCTAATCAGCGAGTAATAGCGTTTTTTTTCTTATTGCTGATTTACAACATAATATGCATTATAAGTTTTAAAGTTTTATTTTTTAAGTGTCAGATTAAAAAAATAATGGCAGATTTTAATATTGTAATGTGTTGTAAATAGTTATAAAAGGCTATCCAATTTATTGATGAGTTAGGATTAGAAAATATAGATGGTCTTATAGGTTATACAGAATTTTAATATGAAAATTGTTAATATGTTTTTTAAATGTCAAGCAGAGAATTAACAAACTTTTTCAATATGTATAGGCTTAATGATTATGATGGAAACCAAACCTTAAATGATGTCCAATCATTTTTAGATTGTACTTCAATTTTTAAATCTAAGAGTTCAATTAGCCGGTGTACTATAGATAATCCTAATCCTGTACCTTTAATTTCAGGATGTTGAAGGGCATTTGACCGGTAAAACGGATGAAAAATTCTAGATAATTCTTTTTCCGAAATATGATAACCCGAATTGGCAATCTCAAAAAATGTTTTTCCGTTTGTTTTGCCTAACTCAATTATTATTTTACCTTTTGGAGGAGTGTATTTGACAGCATTACTTATGAGATTATTTACAATAATATGCATCAAATACGGATCGGTTTTAACTTGTTGTAAAGAATTGATGTTTAGTTTAAAAACGATTTCCTTTTCTTTTATTTTTGATAAATATTTTTGGATGACCTGTTCAATTGTTTCATCTAAAGATACGGTTTTAAATTCAAATGCTTTTTGTTGGCTTTCAAAACGTGCTAATAACAAAAGCTGATCAGTCAAGTAAGACAATCTGTCAATTTCTTTAATACATTTGCCTATTTTTTTTTGATATGCTTCATTTGTACGTGGTTTTCGTAATAAAACTTCCATATTACCTTTCATTACTTGTAAAGGTGTTTTTAGTTCATGAGCAGCATCGGATGTAAATTGTTTTTCGCGTTGAATGGCATTTTCAAGCCGGTCGAGTAAACTATTAATTGTTACGGCCAAATGATGCAGCTCGTCTTTATATTCGGGTAGAGGTATACGTTCTTTTAGGTTGTTTTGAGAAATCATATCAGCCGTTTGAATCACATCGGTTACAGGTTTAATGCTACGGCCTGCTATAAAATAAGCCCAAAAAAACAATATAATTAAAACAATAGGAAAGGTTATTAGTAAAGTGCGTTCTAGCTTTTTAATAACCAATTGTGAATTTTGGTATGACATTGCCACTAATAAATATCCATAATCCTCTCCGTTTTTTACAATATGTTTTTGATATTGCCGGATAGGAATACTATCTAATTTATAGTTGATAAATGTTTGCTCTTTGTTAGGGTGAAATTTTAATTTTTGATCTTTAAGATTGGGCGATTTTTCTAAGACCCGACCATTTTTATCAATAATTTCAACAAAAACCGGGCTTATTTCAAGTTGCCGGTGCTCTCGTTCAAGCCAAGCATTCCGGTTGAAATGTATCGTATTTTGACCAATAACAATATCGCTTTGATGTTTTTTAACTTCTGAAATTAAATAATCATCAAATTGTTTAAAAACACTTTTCCTAACAGTAAAAACAATAAAAATTAAAAGAATACCTATAATAGCAGCGGTGCTAATTAAATATAAACTCGCTAAGCGTTGTTTAAATGAATGTTTCATGTTTTTTATACTGTTATTTGATGTCATAGTTTTAGCACATCTGAAATTTTATAATGTATAACATACATCTGAGTGTATATTATGTTTAATTGGATATCATAAAGAAACTTAAAACCCTTAATCTTTTATAATATAACCTACGCCACGTACGGTTTTAATAATATTTTGGTGGTTTAAAGCTTTCATTTTTTTTCTCAATGCATTGATATAAACATCGATAACGCCACTGTCATATTCAAAATGAATGTTCCAAACTTTATTGAGAATATCATCTCTGGTACAAACTTTATTTTTATTTTGGAATAAAAATACTAACAAATCGAATTCTTTCTGTGTTAAATGTAATTTGCTACCATTTATTTCACATTCTCTTTTTTGAAGATCTATTTTAACACCTTTGTGTTCTAAAAAAACCGGCGTTTCATCTGTTGTTTTTCGTAATTGTACTTTTATTCGCTCTAACAATTCTTCAAAACTAAAAGGTTTTTTTAAGTAGTCGTTTGCTCCGCTACGTAAGCCTAAGATTGTGTCTTGTACGGTATCTTTAGCTGTTAAAAAAATAATGGGCGTTTCAACACCGTTTTCTCTTATTTTTTTGGTTATTTCAATTCCTTGTAATCCGGGCAGCATCCAATCCATTAAAATAACATCATAAGAATTTTGAATGGCTTTCTGTAAACCTGTGGGGCCGTCATAAGCAGTATCAACCATATAATTTTCTTCGGATAACCCTTCCGTTAAAAATTCGCTGATACCTTTTTCGTCTTCTATGATGAGTATTTTCTGCATTTTTATCAATGTTTTATTTTGCAAAATAAGGATTTTATTAGCAATTATGTCTTAAAATTGGCTTAATAAAAAATAAATGCTTATTAATTTTTGCGATATTTACTTTTTTAGTTATAAAATTTTATAAAAGATAATATTATTTTATGCAATTATGAAGCCATAAATTAGATGAAGCTAATTTTTATAAGTCTTAGAATATTATAAATTTAGCATCTATTCAAAAGTAGTAAAAAATGTATCTTTGCAAAAATTAAATACGCATGAATATCCCAAAAAAAGCTGCTTTTACAACATTAGGATGTAAACTGAATTTTTCTGAAACTTCAATAATATCTCAAAAAGTTATTGATTCAGGTTTTGAAAAAACAGGTTTTGATACAAAAGCAGATGTTTATGTTATAAACACCTGTACGGTTACAGACAATGCTGATAAAAAATTTAAACAATATGTCAAGCAGGCTTTAAAACTTAACCCTGATGCTATGGTTATTGCTATAGGCTGTTATGCACAATTAAAACCGGAAGAATTAGCTGATGTGTCAGGTGTGGATATGGTATTGGGAATAGAAGAAAAATTTAACTTACCACAATATTTAAATGAGCTCAATAAGCGCCCTTATGCAGAAGTGCATTCTTGCGAAGTATCACAATCTACAACTTTTTATAGTGCGTATTCATCAGGTGACAGAACCCGTTCCTTTTTAAAAATACAAGATGGTTGTGATTATCCTTGTACTTATTGCACTATTCCATTGGCTCGCGGTAAAGGTAGAAATGGGTCTGTAGAAGAAATTGTGGCAAATGCAATAAAAATAGCTGATGAAGGTATTAAGGAAATTGTGATTACCGGTGTGAATATAGGCACTTTTAAAGATATTAGTAAAGGCAATTCCCGAACATTTATTGATTTGATTAAGGCATTAGATCGGGTTAAAGGTATTGAACGTTATCGTATTTCATCTATTGAACCGAATTTATTGACAGATGAGATAATTGAATTTGTATCGAAATCAAAAAAATTTGTGCCGCATTTTCATATTCCGTTACAAAGTGGAAGCAATACGTTACTAAAAAGAATGAAGCGGCGGTATTTAAGGGAGTTATACGAACAAAAAGTAAACAAAATTAAAACGCTAATGCCCGATGCTGCTATCGGAGTTGATGTTATTGTAGGATTTCCGGGTGAAACCGAAGCGCTATTTTTAGAAACTTATCATTTTTTAAATGAATTGGATATAGCATATTTACATGTTTTTACTTATTCAGAGCGCCCTAATACTGAAGCGGTTTTGATGGATGGCATTGTGCCTAAAAATATACGTCAAAAAAGAAGTAAAATGCTACGCGGTCTTTCTGCCAAAAAATCAGCTGCTTTTTACCGGTCTCAATTAGGGACAAATCAGCGCGTTTTGTTTGAAAAAGCTGAAAAAAATGACCAAATGTTTGGCTTTACAGAAAATTATGTCAAAATTGTTTATCCATATCACTCCGATTTAGTTAATACAGTTCAAAAAGTCAGGCTATTAGAAATTGATTCAAAGGGACATGTTACGGCTCAAATTTTATAAATTTCTTAATCGGTTTTTGTTTCAATTTCATAAAAATGGACTTGACGGTTATTTTGTAAAATCATTTCTCCAATAAAACCTGCTAAAAAAAACTGTATTCCCATCAGCATTGCTGCTACGGCTATGTAAAACCATGGTCTGTCGGTTACAAGATGTGCAGGAATATGGTAGAAAAGATGGTAAGCTTTTTTAGTTAAAATTATAAAAGTTGATAAACCGCCAATAATAAACATAATTAAACCTAAAGAACCGAAAAAATGCATTGGTCGCTTAGAAAACCTTGTAAGAAACCAAAGCGTAATTAAATCTAAAACACCTTTAATGAAACGGTCTGAGCCAAATTTGGTTTCGCCATATTTACGTGCTTGATGTTGGACAATTTTTTCACCTATGTGGGTGTAACCTTTATTTTTGGCCAAAAAAGGAATGTAACGATGCATTTCACCATAAACATTTATGTCCTTTACGACTTGATTTTTGTAGGCCTTTAACCCACAATTAAAATCATGAAGTTGTAGACCGGATACTTTTCTTGCAGCCCAATTAAAAAGTTTACTGGGTAAGTTTTTCTTTATTTTAGAGTCGTAACGTATTTTTTTCCAGCCCGATACTAAATCATAATTTTCATCAACAATCATATGATATAACTCCGGAATTTCTTCCGGATTATCCTGCAAGTCAGCATCCATAGTGATAACAACTTCTCCTTTGGCCATTTTAAAACCGGCATGCAGAGCTTGTGATTTGCCATAATTGCGTCTAAATTTGACACCTTTAACATGTGGATCTTTCTGAGCGAGTTGTCGTATTATATCCCATGATTTATCTGTACTGCCATCATCAAGAAAAATAATTTCATATGTAAAGCCTTCTTTTTGCATTACCTCGGTAATCCAACGGTACAATTCCGGCAAAGATTCGGCTTCATTTAATAAAGGAATAACCAGTGAAATTTGCATTTAAAAAGCTTTTGGTAAATAATTAATTTTGAGAGGATGTCTTGAAAAATAAGCCGCCTAAAACACCTCCAATTATACCATACAAAATGCCTGTAAATATTTGTCCGACAAAGTGCATGGGAATAAATAACTTACGTGCGATTTCCATTTGGTTTTCTATCAAATCTTCGCTCATATTTTGGTCTTCTAAAACTTGTTTTGAAATTTCAAGTATTTGCTCTACAGCATCAGGGTTGATAAAACTATAGTAAACATAGGCATAAATACCAATAATAAACCCTCCTAAAAGACCTATCAAAACACCTAATTTGATAGCTTTTCCTAAACTTACCTGATAGCCTTCTTTATTATAATACCATACGGCCAAAACCGGTAACCCAATAAAAACAAATAAGCCTATAAAACCCAAGATTATCATACTTGTATCTTTTGGATTGGCTGTTGAGGGTTTTATCAGCATAAATAAGATACCGAGTATGGCATATAATGCTGCAAACATATATACAATATTTGCAAAAGATTTTTTATTTTTCATAAGAGTTTATTTTGGGGGTTAATTTACATCTAATTTTTCATATATAGAATTGTTAGAAACGAATTCCGGTATCAAATCTTTTAAAGTTTTTACTATTTCAAAGTTACTTAAATCTTTGTAAGATGTCAAAACATTTATTTTTTCATAAACATCTTGACAATTTATAGGGGGCAGACTTGCAATTTTTACTTTTTCATGATGTGTCGGCAAATCGTCTTCATTTTGTCCTAAAACTTCTTCATATAATTTTTCGCCCGGTCGCAAACCTGTTATTTTTATAGCTATCTCGTCAGGGTATTTATATCCTGATAACTGTATCATTTTAATGGCCAAATCATAAATGCGTACCGGTTGTCCCATATCAAATACAAATATTTCGCCACCTTTACCCATAGTTCCGGCTTCAAGAACCAAATTGCAAGCTTCCGGAATGGTCATAAAATAACGGGTTATTTTTTTATGTGTTACAGTTAATGGACCGCCTTTTTTTAGTTGTTTTTTAAAAAGTTGAATTACAG
The DNA here is from genome assembly GCA_015494075.1 of Flavobacteriaceae bacterium. GTDB lineage: Bacteria > Bacteroidota > Bacteroidia > Flavobacteriales > Flavobacteriaceae > WGBX01. Next base: position 4,370 of record WGBX01000165.1, on the reverse strand, counting down.
AGCCATTAGATCCCAATACGTTGCCAAACCGTGTAATGATAAATTTGGTTTCTTTCGTGTCATGTTGTTTGCATGTTGCGTACATTTCGGCTGCTCGTTTGGTTGCGCCCATTACATTAGTAGGATTGACAGCTTTGTCTGTTGATACCATCACAAACTTTTTAACTTTATACAAAACTGCTAAATCCATTACAATTTTTGAACCAATAATATTGGTTTTTACTGCTTCATACGGATTTTCTTCCATTAATGGCACATGCTTATAGGCAGCAGCATGATAGATAATATCAGGTTTGAAAAGTTGAAAATATTGATTCATTTTTTTTGCATCACGAATGTCTGCAACAATACATTCAAATGCGGTAAAGTTTTGCGCCAAAAATTCTTGTTGCAAATCATATAAGGCAGATTCTGCTTGATCTAATAAAATGACTTTTAATGGCTGAAAATGAAGAACTTGAAGTGCTATTTCAGAGCCAATAGAGCCGGCTGCACCAGTAATTAAAATGACTTTATTCTTTAAATCACTTTTTAATACAGGATTATCAATTTTTATAGGATGCCGGTTTAAAAGTTCCTCTATATTTAATTCTTTTATTTGGCTGACTTGAATAGCCTCTTGGTTAAGCCACTCATTAATATAAGGTACTGTTTTAATTTTTAGGCCTAAGTCTAAATAATGATTAGCAATATTAAGTAATTCGAAAGAGCTGGCTTCAGGTTTGCTGATAATTACTTCTTCAATTTCATTTCTTATTAAAAATTTCTTAGTGATTTTTTTTGGTGGATAAACTGTTTTACGATGAATGGATTTATTGATAAACTCTGGTCTTTCATCTACTAATGCCATGACTTGATAAGGCGGGTTTGTAGTGGCTAAAATGGCATCAAAAACTGCTTTACCGGTATGTGCCCCGTGAATAATAATCTTTTTGGGTGATTTTAAATGCGTGACCATTTTTTGATGAAAAGCTTTATAAATTACACGGCTCGAAATCAATAAAAATACAGAAACAAAAAAATTAATTCCAATGACTGAAAGTGGTATATTTAATGCCGGTAAAATATGCAACTTACGACTCACAAATACGATAATAATTAAAAAAGAAGTAAGGAAAATAGCCGATTTTGTAACACTTATTGCATCATATAAACCTGTGTGACGTACAATACCTTTGTATGATCCGGTGATAAGAAAACTCAGAAAAGCCAATAGGGCAATTAACGCCAACTGTGGTAATAAACGATAATTACCAAAGTGGAAATTAAAATTGAAGCGAATTAAATAGGCTGCAATAAAAGCATTTAATACCAAAAAAATATCAATGAGTAAAACACCCCAGCGCGGAGATGACTTTTCAGCTAAACTTTTTATTTTTTTGGCTAATTTTATATAAAGGAACTTAATTTTCAATTTTTTGGATTATTATTTAAGACAAAGTTAATTAAAAAAGCCAGAAAATAATTCGTTATTTAGAAACTAATTATTTTTTCAGCTGTTTTTTAAATTTAGAATTTAAGAAAAAACAGATAATATTATTTTGGATTTGTAAATTGTTTCTGTCCATTCTTTTTCAGGTTGACTATCTTTGACAATACCACCACCAACATAAAATTCAAGATAATCTTTGTTAAGAGACATACTTCTCAGATTAACATAGAATCCCATTTTATGCTTAACCTTTTCTCCTAAAAAACCTGTATAATATTGCCGGTCATAAGCTTCAATTTCTTCAATATATTTTAAGGCCTTTTTGCTTGGCAATCCACAGACAGCAGGAGTAGGGTGCATGTCTAAGACCAAATCGGCTATTTTATCTTGAGCAATATTGGCGGTTATTACAGACTGTATATGAGCCAAATTGCCTTGATAAACTGTTTGTGGTGGCGAAACTTTAAAATCGGAGGTGTATTTTTGTGTGATTTTTAGAATGTAATCTGTAACATATTGTTGTTCTTTAATTTCTTTTATCTGCCATGAAACTGGTTGTCCTGATAAAACAGGCAGTGTGCCGGCCAAAGCCATAGTTTGTACTTGTGTGTTTTTTGCAGAAAGTAAAACTTCGGGAGTAGCGCCCATCCATTGACCTACTTTGGGATGAGACCATAAATAGACATATGATTGCTCATACTTTTTAAGTAATTTTAAAAAAGCGTTAAAAGGTGTAAAGTCTTTATAGTCAATCTTTTGTTTGCGTGATAGTACTATTTTTTCTAATGTACCTTCTTTAATTATTTTTATGGCTTTTTCAACTTTTTTCTGATAATTATCTTCTTCTTGTCTGGAAGGAGGTACAACTGATAAACTTATATTATCATTCTTTTCAATTTTTAAATCACGTATAAAAGCAGATTGTCGCTTGCTGTCTTTTAATGGAAATAAAACGATATCATGCTTGTCGAGGTCAAAGGGCGCAAAATAAAAGCCGTCTTTTTTTAAATTTGAAGTCGTAATTAAATCAGACTTATTTTGTTGCCAAATATGTATTTGGCCACTATGGGGGTTTTTATATATAACAAAAGGTAAATCTGAACGAACCAAATTTTGCAATAACATGAAATTTATTTTTTTAAGATAATATTGGTGAGTTTAGCATGTGCAACAAGTCGTTTTTTTTCATCTTTTATAATTATTTCCCATAAATGCGTAGTACGCCCTATATGTATAGGCGTTGCTGTAGCCCAAACCATTCCTTCTTTTATGCTTTTTAAATGATTGATGGACAATTCAATTCCACGGATTTCAAAATTTTCTCGATCTATAAAAATATGCGATGCTGTACTACCAACGCTTTCTGCTAATGCTGCTGTTGCGCCTCCATGCAAAATACCGGCCGGTTGGTGAACTGCAGGAGTTACAGGCATTTGTGCTGTGAGTTGTTGTCCCTCAGCTTTTGTAAATTCGATACCGAAGGTTTCCATCAAAGTGTTTTTGATGATGTTCTTATTTAAATAATCGACTAAATCTTGACCGGATAAACTCATAAAATACTGTCTAATTGTTTTTGATATGGTTTAATATATTCCAAATACTGTGGCAACAAAGTGCTGTCAATAGGTTTTGCCGGAGGCATTTTTTCTTTTAAAGCATCAACTTGACGTCCGTTTTTCCAAAATCTATAACATACATGAGGCCCCGAGGCATGCCCTGTTGATCCTACATAACCTATTATTTCGCCTTGTTTTACGACACTTCCGACATGAATACCTTTGGCAAAACGGCTCATATGCAAATATTGTGTACTGTATGTCGCATTATGCCTGATTTTGATATAATTACCATTTCCAGAGGTATAACCTTTTTTAATAATAGTGCCATTAGCAGTTGACATGATAGGGGTTCCTGTAGGCGCTGCAAAATCTGTACCAAGATGTGGCTTTATACGGCCGTAATATTTTATAAAACGGCGAAGATTATAGCGAGAACTGATGCGTCCGAATTTTAGAGGCGCTTTTAAAAACTGCTTACGTAATGTGCGGCCTTCTTCATCAAAATAATCAAATATTTGATGTATAGTATCTGTGGGGTACCTAAAAGCATAAAAAGGTCTGTTGCCATAATTAAATTCGGCTGCATAAATAGGCCCAATACCGACGTATGTCGTATCATCTATATAAATGTCGTCATAAATTACCTTAAAAGAATCGCCTTTGTTTAAATGAAAAAAATCGACTGTCCAAGCGTAGATATTATTAAGTTCCATGGCTAATTTAGGACTGAGATGATGGTCAGCAATATCCTGATACAAAGACTTTTGAATATTTACATAAGCTGTTTTGCGTTTTTTTGTAATTTTTTTTGTTTTATGCCATACTTTAACAGAGTCCTGAAAATCGATGACTGTATAATGTATAGGATCTTGCTGGTATATAAAAACCTTTGGTCGTGGTAAGCTGTCTAATGAGTCTTGTTTACTCAATAAAACATATGGGCGTCCTGTTTTAATGTTTTTGACATCAAAATTGTCTTTTATTTTTTGGGTTATTTGATATATTGTTGAATAGGGCAAATGAAAATTGCTTAATATTTTTCCAAACGTATCATTGGGTGCAATTGTGTCTTTAGTAATTAAGAATTGATTTTTTGGATAATCATAAATTTTGGCAATTACCTTTACAGTACTATCCTTTTTTTCTGGCCCACTTGGTGGCGTTTTACTTTGTTTATGCTGACAGGCTGCCAGACTAATAATTAAAATACCGATCCAAATAAGACTTTTTTTCATTTTTTAAACAACTTTAGGATGCAAATATCTCACAAAAAAGAGAGACAAAAAAGTAATTTTTTAATTTTTAACTTAATTTACGGTCATTTCCAGTATATGTTTTTCTAAAATTGGTTTTTAGAGTTATAGGCTTTAAATAATTGG
>WGBX01000164.1 GCA_015494075.1 Flavobacteriaceae bacterium | reverse complement strand
TACAACAAGGCTTGGCACACAAAAGTTTTAATCCGGGATCGCCGCAAGATATTAACAGACTTAACAAGTTACAAGCAACTATTCAAAAAATTAAAACAGAGTACCCTTGGATGGTATTTACTTAAAAAGGTGCTGAAATTATTTTTTACATCCATTATTATCTTTACAAAAAAAAGTGACATTTTAACTCTTTCAGTATTTTTTTACGATATTTGCGATAAACAAAAATTTTTTATGTATCCTAAAAACAAATATTGGTTGCCTTTGGTAAATTTTTTAAAGAAAAAATCTCTTGAAGATCAAATTTTTATAGGTCCAGAAGTTCTATTATATGATTTTCCAAAAGTATTTCCCTATCAAATTTTAAAAGACATACGATTAAATGACTACACATTTAATTATATTGTTTTTCATAAAAAATTAGCAGAAGATTACACTAACGAATTTCTTGACTTAATTAAATCTGACTTTAAGCCGGTATGGGGTAATCATTTATTTGTTGTCTATAAAAGAAATAGAAGTGCAAAAGAAAAGTTAGGCGCCTTAAAATCACTTTTATATACTAAAGTAAATTTAAAAAAATATTATAAAAAAGATATTTCAAAACGCAATGGTATCTTAATTACAACTTACAACCGACCTGAGTTTTTAATCAAATTACTTCGTCAATTAGAAAATAGATCGGAAGAAATTTTAGTTGTAAATGATGGCTCTGATGAAATATATCATCATCAATATGAACAGATTAAAAAACGTTTTCCACAAAATACATACATTGATAATCCGAAAAACATGGGCTTGGTTTTTTCTATGAATACCGGTTTTTCCTATTTTTTATCTGACCCTGACATAGAATGGGTACATTACTTTCAAGATGATGTGGAAATCACTTCACAATTCTTTGAAACTATTGAAAAAGTTGCCGATAAAAATGACTATCCGGTTGTAACCGGTTTTTATAAAGAACCTCATAAAATTTTTGGCTCTAAACTTATTAATGGTGTTGAAGTAAAATTATTACGTTCTGCCAGTGCCCAACATTTTTATGTACATCGTTTGTATTTAATGGACAATATGCCTATTCCTAATCCTTATATTGGGGCACCAAAACCTGATAAAGGCAAACCGGGCCAAGGCTCTGATGAAGACTGGTGGTTATTATCATGGGCGCCAAAATCAATTGTCAAAAGAGGTAAATATGTAATTTCTATTCCCGGATTGGCAAAATCTGATGCTATTGGCGAACTTTCAACTTGGGAAAAATGAATCCGAAAATAAGTACAACCAAATTATTAAAAACAGTCATTGCAGAAAATTATTGTAGTGGCTGCGGCATTTGTACCGTTTCTGATCAGCCGGCTTTTACTATGCAATTGACAGAAAACGGACAATACTTACCGCAATTAATATCCAACGAATATTTATCAAAAGTTGTATGTCCATTTGCAAATGAGCAACCTAACGAAACAGACATAGCTAAAAAACTATACAAAACAAAAGAAACCAAATTTAATTCAGAGTTTGGTTACTACCAAAACATTTATGCAGGACATGTTATTACGGGAGATTATCGCCAATACGGAAGTTCCGGTGGTAGCGTGTCGTGGTTGACGCAAAAATTACTAGATGATAAAATGGTTGATTATGTTATAAATGTCGTTGAGCAAAATAACCCATTTATAAGATTTAAATACCAAATAGCAAAAAACCCAAAAGCCAACAAAAAAGCTTCCAAATCAAAATATTATCCGACAAATTTAGAAGAAGTATTAAAATTTGTCCAACAAAATGAAGGCCGTTATGCCATTGTTGGATTACCTTGTTTTATTAAAGGTATTCGTTTATTACAGCAAACTGAAAAAGTATTTGACAAACGGATTGTATATACTGCAAGCATTTTTTGCGGACATCTCAAATCAACCCATTATCTATCATCACTAATTGCACAATTTTCTATTGAAGAAAAAGATGTTAAGCATTTCGATTTTCGTTTTAAATTGCCCGGAAGAAAAGCCGGGGACTATGGCACACAGCTCATAACCACTTCAAATATTGACTATGTTAAACCCAATAAAGAATTATTTGGCACTAATTGGGGATGGGGACTTTTTAAACTCAAGGCTTGTGATTATTGTGATGATATTATTGGCGAAACAGCAGATATTTCTTTTGGAGATGCTTGGATCCCCAAATATGAAAATGACTATAAAGGCACAAATATTGTCGTAACACGCCATCCGGAATTAAATGACTTAATTCAAAAATATATTGAAAAAAGTGAACTAAACTATGAAAATTTAAGTCCCGATGAGTTAATTCAAAGTCAAGCCGGCGGATTTAGACATCGTCGAGAAGGTTTAGCTTACCGATTATACTTACAGTTAAAAAAAGGGAAATATGTACCGAAAAAAAGAGTAAAACCCGCCAAAATTAAATCAAAAAAAAGGCGAAAAATTTATAAAATTCGCATGCAACTACAAGCGCGATCATTTTATTCAAAACACTATAAAGATGTACCTAAATTAAAGAAGGAATTATGGCCTTTAATACGCCAACTGCAGACTGTAAATGAACATTCAAAATGGACTAAACTAAGATTAAAATTCAAACAATGGCTCAAAAAAAAGTAAAAAAAATATTGATTCATCATTTTCACTGCCTCAATAATTACGGTAGCGCCATGATGGGCTTGGTAAGCTTAAATGAGCTGCAAAAAAGATATGGAAAAGAAACTGAATTTTATTGCCAATGTAACGGTTTTTCAAGTTTTGAAGATATTCAGTCCGAATTAGCTAGTCCTGTAAAAATTGCACATCATGAACCCAAAAAATTTATAACTTCAAACTATAAATGGATTAGATCAATACAAAAAAGAAAATATTTAATCGATGCGTCAGAAGTTGCAAATTATGATGAAGTAATTATTTTGGGGGGTGATGATTTGTCTGAATATTACACCAAAAAAATATATCGTGAACTCCTTAAATATTGGCGATGGTCAAAAAAAACCAAAATTGTATTATTAGGACAAAGTATTGGACCTTTCAATGAACACCGTAACCAATTGGTTATGAAATATTTTTATAACAAAATTCCTATTTTTGTTAGAGATGCTTGGAGTAAAAAATATTTAAAAGAAGCTTTTGGTCTAGAACAAAATATTTTTCAAAGTGCCGATTTAGCTTTTATGGATTTACCATTACAATCTGATAAAACTATAGAAAAAGAGATATTGAGCCGGTATTCTTTGGAAAAGAAAAAATATATTAGCCTAGTTATTTCAGGCCTACAAGGTAAGTATTATACATCAGATAAATTAGTGTATTTTAAG
>WGBX01000163.1 GCA_015494075.1 Flavobacteriaceae bacterium | reverse complement strand
ATCGTATACAATATAGTGAAACTCAAACCGGTGCTTATGTTTTATTTTTAAGTGAACCTATCACCAAAAAGAAATTGCCTATTGTTATTGGAGGTATGGAAGCACATTCTATTACTATGGGATTAGAAAAAGATATTCTGCCGCAACGACCTCTAACCCATGATTTAATGAAATCGTTAATGGAAACTTATGGTATAACTTTGCGTAAGGTTATTATTAATAAATTTGACCAAGGTATATTTTATGCCATGCTAATTACCGAAAAAGATGGTATTGAAAAAGGCATAGATTCTCGTACTTCTGACGCAGTAGCTATGGCCGTACGTTTTAAAGCTCCTATCTATTGCGAAACATCTATTTTAGAAGAAGCCGGAATTTTCTTGCCGGAAGAGTCTGTAAGTTATAGCAGTCCCCCTGACGAAGAAGACGAAGAACTAGAAATAGAATTAGACAATTTGCTTAAAAAAATAGATGAAATGACAGAGCCTGTTGATAAACAAACATCCTCAACTGAAAGTGAAAACCAATCTGAAATAGAAAAATTATCTCAAGCTTTATTTGGTAAAAAAAAGACCATTTATTCTCGTAAAGAAATTGAAAAAATGCTCAATAAAGCTATTGAAGAAGAAGCTTATGAGCGTGCTGCACAATTAAAACGTTATCTTGACTTATTATAATATCTAAAAATTGTAAGTTATATAGCCTCTTTGAATAAGAGGTGCTGCCGGGTCACTATTAAAAAAACTATCCTGAGCTGCTTCCAAAGCACTTTCGACCAAACATTCTGCACTAGCAGTCGATTTGGCTTTATTGTATTTAGCTTCAATAACTTTTCCCGTACGATCTAAAGCTATATCTATCACAACTAATCCGGACATATAATCCGGACAAGTATATAATGGGTTGGCCATGTATACATCATGACGGTTTTTTAAAAAATAACGGATATTACTATCACCTGTAAAGCGCACTTCTTTTTTTAGATCTTTTTGAGGCTTTGATACCGGTTCTGTAACCTGTAAATTTTGTTTTTCTTGCCTATTTTCATAAAATTTTTCCAGCTCTTCTTCGTGATGTTGTCGATATTCTTCAAATGATTTTTCCTCTTGTAAGACATTTGAGGCAACATTCGTATTATATTTCTGATTTACATATTTTTTTATATCCGGCAATTCTAATTTTTCATCCGGCTTTAATTCATCAAAATCAAAATCATCAGCTACAAAATCTACGGCATATGTAACTTCTTTAGGCTTTTCTTGAAATCCTAAATTAAATAATAATATAATTAAAATAAGCTCAATAACAATAGCCGCTATTAAAGCTTTTTCGGTATGAGATAAATTAAATGTCATGGTTTAAATGATTTATCCAAGTTTGATGTGACACCGCATTTTTAACGTCAAAATTGCCAATTTTAGTACGCCTGAGTTCCCATAAATAAGCGCCTGAGTTTAATGCTTTGCCAAAATCATGCGCTAAGGACCGAATGTAAGTGCCTTTGCTGACACGAACCCTAAAATCAATTATGGGCAAATCAATAGCAGTAATTTCAAATTCTTTAATTTCTACAACCCTTGGTGCTATATCAACAGACTCACCTTTACGCGCATGCTCATACAATTTTTTACCATTTTTTTTGATAGCAGAAAACATGGGAGGCATTTGATTTTGCCGTCCAATAAAACTTTGTGCCGTTTTGTAAATCATTTCATGACTCAAATGAGATGTTTCAAAATGCTGATCTACCGATGTTTCTCTATCATAAGACGGCGTCGTAGCACCAATATAAAATCGACCGGTATATTCTTTGTCTAAATTTTGAAACTGATAAATGGTTTTAGTCGCTTTTCCAACACAAACCAAAAGTAAACCGGTAGCCAGCGGATCAAGGGTGCCGGCATGACCAACTTTAAATTTTTTTAAATTAAACTTTTTTAAAATAGCATATCGTAATTTATTAACTATATCAAAAGAAGTCCAGTCTAAAGGTTTATCAACTAATATTACCTGACCTTTTCTAAGGTTTTCTATATCATACATATGTTTATTGTTTATAAACTTAAAGGGTGGATAAAGAAATGAATAAATAACAATATAAATCCGATAAATACCCGATAATATCCAAAGATCTTAAAACCTTTTTGACTTACATAGTTAATAAAACTCTTAATGGCTACCATGGCTACTAAAAAAGCCACAATATTGCCAATAAGTAAAAGATGCAATTGATGTTGATCTAATTGAAAACCATCTTGATAGTAATCCCATATTTTTTTCACAGTAGCTCCCAACATGGTGGGGACAGCCAGGAAAAAAGAAAATTCGGTAGCTGTTTTACGATTTAAACCTTGTAACATACCACCCACAATAGTTGCCCCACTACGAGATACCCCGGGAATCATAGCTAAAGTTTGATAAAACCCTATTTTTAATGCTTTTTTATAATCTATTTCGGTAGCAGTATTGTGGCCATACCAATCGTCTATTTTTATTAAAATCAAACCGCCTAAGATTAACATAATAGCAACTGTCAACGGGCTTTCTAATAAACGATCTATAAGTTTGTGAAACAATAAACCCAAAACTACTGCCGGTAAAAAAGCTATGAAAAGCTTTTTATAAAAATCCCAAGATTGCAAAAAACGTCTCCAATACAAAACTACAACAGACAAAATTGCACCCAACTGAATAACAATAGTAAACAATTTGGTAAAATCATCTTTTGCAATTCCCATAAAAGATGATGCAAGTATCATATGGCCGGTAGATGATACCGGCAAAAATTCCGTAACTCCCTCTATAATTGCCAAAATTACAGCTTGAATATCAGTCATACACTATTGCGGTTTAGTCATTATGGCATAAATTTCTACCAGCAAACCAAGCAAAATAATCATGGGTGCCAATCGGATACGTCTAAAATTAAAAATAGCCTCATTCCATACTTTCGGATCATCACTACCGCCACCAGACATTAAAATAAACCCTATACCTATTAAAAAAAGCCCTATAAACATAAATTTATAGTTACGTGGTCCGAAAAGTAAAAACTTTTGAGACTGATTGTTCTGATTTTGATTCGTATTTTTTTTAGTTGCCATAAAATTTTTCTTTTTAAAAATGAAGTTGATCACTATTTAAATTCAGCAATCGTCTAGTTGCAAAATAAGTGCTAATTAAAGTAATTAAAATTCCGGTAGCAAAAATACCCGAAAATAAAATAATTAATAGTTTATAATCTGTTAAAAATTTAAATTCCGGAAAATAACGATCTGTATAATAT
>WGBX01000162.1 GCA_015494075.1 Flavobacteriaceae bacterium | reverse complement strand
ACAGGGGTGGGCGATATGTCGTTCTGAACATTTCAGAATCTCGTGTTTTTAGTTTTTATTTTATTTTATAATCTCGTGGATTTTATTTTTTATTTTTCATAAATATGCTATAATAAAAATATTATTATTCAATAATTTTTTTTATGCCCAATGTTTTTAAAAGCAAATTATTAAACGCCAATTCTTTATTGGAACGAGCCGGTATAATGGAAAGAATGATAGTGGCGGATTTGGGTTGTGGAACAAGCGGACATTTTACTTTTGAGGCCGCTAAAATGGTTGGTGAGAAAGGATTGGTTTATGCCGTTGATGTCAGGCCTTCGGTTTTGGATTCCATTAAAAGTAATGCTCAATTAAAAGGAATGGAAAATATTCGTTCAATTAGGGCTGATTTGGAAAAATATGGTTCTACAAAAATAAAAGATTCTTTTGTAGATATGGTTTTATTGGTTAATGTTTTATTTCAATCGCGTAAATATTATGAAGTTATTAGAGAGGCGAATAGAATCTTAAAAAAGCGCGGTAAATTTTTAGTGGTTGATTGGAAAAAAACAAATATTGCTTTGGGACCACCGATTGATTATCGGGTTGATCAAAATGATGTTCAGGCAATTTTTGTTTCTTTGGGCGCAGAACTTTTGGAAAATTTTGAGGCCGGTCCTTATCATTTTGGAATGATTTTTGAGAAAAAATAATTATGTTGAATAAAAATCAGCACTTGGGAAAATGGGGCGAGAAAAAAGCAACCGAATTTTTAAAAAAGAAAGGATATAAAATTTTATTTAGAAATTATAAAAATTCAATTGGAGAGATAGATATTATTGCCAAGATAAAAAAGAAATTTGTTTTTGTAGAAGTTAAAACAAGAAGCAATAATAATTTTGGAATACCGGAAGAGGCGGTTAATTTTGCAAAACAAAAAAAATTATTAAAAACGGTTGAAAAATATATTTTGGAAAATAAAGTGAAAGATGATTATCAAATAGATGTAATCGCTATTGAGAAAAAGAAAAATATTATCAGGCATATTAAAAATGCGGTGAATTATTTTTGAGGTTAAGGTGTTTGATTAAATAATTTTTACTTTATTTTTTTGAGATCCTGAAATAATACCGAATAAATTCAGCACAAGATTCAGCATGACAGTGGGGAGTAGGATTCAGCATGACAGAGAAGAAAAACAAGATGCGGAAATAATATCATTATCGGTATAAACCAAAAACAAAAACCTTAAATTAATTTAAGGTTTTTTTGTGCCCGGGGAGAGACTTGAACTCTCACTCTGTTGCCAGAACGGGATTTTGAGTCCCGCGCGTCTACCAGTTCCGCCACCCGGGCTTAAATTATCTGTTTATAAACTTACAATATTTATAAAAAATTGTCAAAAAAACCTAAATGGTTTATAATAATAAAATAAGAATATTTTATGATTATTACGGTTGTTAATCAAAAAGGAGGTGTTGGCAAAACCACTACTGCGGTAAATTTATCCGCTTATTTGGCCGCAATGGGGAAATTTGTTTTGTTATTGGATATTGATCCGCAGGCCAATGCCAGTAGTGGAGTTGGTTTGAATGTGGCGGAGTTGGAGAAAAGTTCTTATAATATTTTTTCCAAAGAACATCGTGCTGATGAGCTTATATTTGATTCTTTTTTAACAACGCACAAAGTAATTCCTTCTTCTCCTCATTTGGCCGGGGCAACCGTAGAACTGATTAAAGATGAAAATCGGGAATTTGTTTTAAATGATGCTTTATTGGAAGTAAAAAACCATTTTGATTATATCATTATAGATTGTCCACCATCTTTGGATATTTTAACTTTGAATGGTTTGGTAAGCGCTGATAAAGTTTTAATTCCGGTTCAGGCGGAGTATTATGCTTTGGAAGGTTTGAGTAGTTTGTTGCATACCATAAATTTGGTTCAAGAAAATTTAAAACCATCATTGGAAATTTTGGGTTCGGTAATTACAATGTATGACAAAAGAAATACTCTTTCCAAAGAAGTTTTAAACGAAATGTATAAAAATTTTCCTTTTCGGATTTTTCGTTCGGTTATACCGCGTAATGTTCGTTTAACCGAAGCACCCAGTTTTGGAAAGACAATTTTGCAATATGATCCGAAAAGCAAGGGCGGAAAGGCCTACGAAAGGTTGGCTAAAGAATTTTTAGCTTATTTAAATCAATAAAATATGAAAAAAACGGGCTTGGGAAGAGGACTTGGTTCCTTAATCCCCAAAAAAGAACAATTAAAAACAAATACGGCAAATAACGATAAAGAAGAAAAGCAAAAAGGAGTTTTAGAAGTGGAAATTGATAAGATTAAAGCAAATCCTTTTCAACCGCGAAAAGATTTTAAAGAAGATGATTTAAACAGTTTAATGTTATCTGTTAAAAAGCACGGTATTATTCAACCTTTGGTGGTTACTTTGTCTGAAGACGGTTATGAATTGATTGCCGGTGAAAGAAGGTTAAGAGCGGCAAAATTGGCGGGTTTAAAAAGGGTTCCGGCAATTTTAAAAGAAGTTGATGATTTTCAAAAAATGCATTTTGCCATTATTGAAAATGTGCAACGTTCTGATTTAAATCCGATTGAAGAAGCGTTGGCTTATAAAGAATTGAGTAAAAAATTTAATTTAACCCACGAAGAAATAGCCAAAGAAGTGGGAAAAAGTCGTTCGTATATCACCAATACTTTAAGACTTTTAAATCTGCCTTCCGAGATACAAGAAGCGGTTAGAAAGGGAAAACTTTCCACCGGTCAAGCCAGATCTTTGATTTCTTTGCCGGATGAGGAACGGGAAAAAATATTTCAACAAATCCTTGATCAAAAAATGAATGTTCGAGATGTGGAAGAAAAAGCGAAAAAAGTTGTTGTTAAAAATCATATTAGAACAATAAATAAGAATCCGAATTTAATTGCCAAAGAAGACTTATTAAAAAATACTTTGGGGACAAAAGTATTGATCAAAGAACAAGCAGGGAAAGGGAAAATTATGATTGATTTTTATTCTTTTGAAGAGTTGGAAGAGATAATAAAAAAAATTATTGAGTAATTTGTTTGAAATTGCTTTGGTATTTTGTTGATTTTATGTTACGATAATTTTTACTTTGAGTTTGGTTTGGTATTTTGTGTAAATTACTATCACTCTGAACATTTCAGAATCTTGCGGTAAACATATCTCATCCTGAATTTGTTTCAGGATATTGTTGATTTAAGGATTTACTCTTTTCCCCCGAGATGCTGAATCAAGTTCAGCATGACATGGGAAGAAATGAGATATTGAAATAAATTTAGCATGACATGAAGATAGTATGTCACTCTGAACTTGTTTCAGAGTCTCATGTCAATTTCACTGTCACCCTGAATTTATTTCAAGTCTCAAAGGAAAGAGTATAACCTAAAACCACGAGATTCTGAAACAAGTTCAAGATGACAGAGAGAAACGAGATACTGAAACGTTCAGTATGACATGAGGCGATTCAGTATAACAGACTAATATGAGATGCCGAAATATTCTAAGCTTTAAATAAATATGAAGGCGGTGATAATTG
>WGBX01000161.1 GCA_015494075.1 Flavobacteriaceae bacterium | reverse complement strand
CCATAAATATGGCCGCTCAAACTGTTTATGAATATAAAATCATAACTACTGTTGAATCAATAGTTCCAATGGGTATCGGTCGTTCAAGAATTGTGGAGCCAAATGCCAATTTAGACTATAAAAATGTCACTACTGAACGAAATAAGGAAAATCATTTCAAAAAAAATAACAGTAAACGAAAAAGTCTAAAAATTCAGAGTTTTAATGAAACCAAGTTGTTAAATTTTTATACAATGGTAGGGATAAATTTTCAAAATATTGCTTCAAATGATGCATTAGTTTCATCTAAACTGACACAAATGAGTAAAGATGGTTGGGACTTATTTACAATTGCGAGTGGTGTAGAAAGTGATGCCGGAAAAGGTGATGGAAAAGGCATTTTTATTACGCGATATATTTTTAGAAGACCCCTTAAATGATGACATTATATAAAAAAAGCCCGATGCATGTGCATCGGGCTTTTTTTAAGGTGTTATTTCCTTATTATCAGTTGTATAATATTTATACTCCAAGTATTTAAAAGAATCACGCGGCTGAACTTTTAGTTTGATCTTATATTTCCATTTCCATTTATTTTTAAGCGACCAAAAACCTTTGGTCAAATAAGCAGCAATAAACGGATGTACATGAAGATAAATATCTTTATGGCCATTTTCAACCAATCTTTTTATTTCTTCTTCAAATCGCGTAATTAAAGTAATTGGCGCATCAGTTTCACCTTTATTTACTAAACTGGGGTTTTTTTCAGTAGTACTAATGTTACGCTCGGGCCTAAAACGTTGTCGTGTAATTTGCATTAAACCAAAACGAGATAAAGGTAATATTTTATGTTTTGCACGATCATCTGACATTTCGGCTTTCATATGTTCGTAGAGTTTTTTACGATTTTCAACATCTTTCATGTCTATAAAATCAACTACAATAATACCTCCCATGTCTCTTAAACGAAGTTGACGTGCAATTTCTGAAGCAGCCTTTAAGTTAACCTGTAACGAATTTTCCTCTTGCGATTGAGTCTTATCAGAAGCATTTCCACTATTCACGTCAATAACATGCATAGCTTCTGTATGCTCAATTATCAGGTAAGCACCTTTATCCATCATCACATTTCTACCAAATGATGACTTGATTTGTCTTTCTATCCCATATTTTTCAAAAATCGGTGTAGAAGAATCGTGTAATTTAACAATGGATTCTAAATTAGGGGCAATATTTTTAATAAAATCTATAATTTCGAGGTATAATAATTCATCATCTACAACAATTTTGGTAAATGAATCATTTAAAATATCACGCAACATAGATGTTACCCGGTTAACTTCACCCAACACACGTTGTGGTGGATGGGCATTTTGAATTTTTTGAGATAAAGCCTGCCATTTGTTAATGAGGGCTTGTAAATCTTTGTCGAGTTCTGCTACTTTTCGCTCTTTTGCGGCGGTTCGAATAATCACACCAAAATTTTTGGGTTTAATACTTTGAACCAGTCTTTTAAGACGATCTCTTTCGACTTCATCTTCTATTTTTTGTGAGACAGAAACCTTGTCATAGAACGGGACTAATATCAGGTAACGGCCGGCCAATGACAGTTCTGAAGTAAGCCTGGGTCCTTTGGTAGATATGGGTTCTTTAAGAATTTGAACCAAGATGTTTTGTTTTGCTTTTAAAACATCTTTAATATTACCTGACTTGTCTATATCGGGCTCTTTAGTAAAATTTTTTAAAGAATAATCTTTTAATTTTCCCGACTGAATTTGTTTGGTGTATTTAATGAGCGATTTTATTTGAGGTCCTAAATCGTGATAGTGTAAAAAACCGTCTTTTTGGGCACCTACATTAACAAAAGCGGCATTCAATCCCGGAATGACCTTGTTAATTTTACCCATATACACATCGCCAACATTAAATTTGTTAGAGGTTTCTTCTTTATGAAGTTCGGTGAGTTTGCCATCTTTTAATAAAGCAAAATCAATAGCAGAAGGACTCGATCGGATGATGAGTTCTGTTTCCATTCCTTCTGTTTTTATGCAGATTTTATCTGCGGTTAGTATGTCAATGATCGATTATAACGATTACAATCTTTTAAAAGAAAAAGTAGGTTAACCTACTTTTTCTTTTTGTGTCTATTTGCTCTACTTCTTTTTTTCCGTTTGTGAGTGGCAATTTTTTTTCTTTTTCTTTTTTTTCCGCTTGGCATAATACTTAAGGTTTTACGTTTTCTTTTACTTTGTTTACAAATGTTTTACTAGGTTTGAAAGCCGGAATATAATGAGCTGGTATTTTGATAGATGTATTTTTAGAAATATTTCTTCCAATTTTTTCTGCCCTATATTTGTTAATAAAGCTTCCAAAACCTCTTAAATACACATTTTCACCAGAAGCTAAGCTATCTTTAACTTCTTCCATGAAATGCTCAACAACTTCCAAGACTTCTTTTTTGTCAAGTCCAGTTTTATCAGCAATCTTAGCTACGATTTCTGCTTTTGTCATGTCTATAATTATTTATGTTATGTTTCTATTAAAAATGCGTGCAAATATAACACATATTCTTGAATTGTAAAATACTGACTTACATTTTTTTATAAATGAATTTACGGAATTTATTATATATGAGTATTTTATCCGGCTACTTTATTTGGATTATAGCATTGGAAAGGAACTTCTTTATCAATAAATGTAATGCCATAGTCTTCTAGTTCATTTAAAATAGGTTGATAAACCTCCTGAGTTATCGGTAACTGGACACCGGGCGTCTTAATTTCACCTTTTAAAATTTTTAAGGCTGCTATGCCTACCGGCAGCCCAACTGTTTTGGCCATAGCCGTATAAGTTTGGTCTTCTCCTTTTACAACAAGTTGAGAATCTATTTGTTTTTCTTTGCCGTTAATCTTATAGCCAAATTTATGATACATTACAATCATATCTTTATCGTAAGGCTTTAATGTCCATTTATCTTCTAAAATTTTTTGAAGCATTTGAGCCGGTGTGGCGTTTGGCAAACCTATGGTTTCTGTATCATTAAATAAATCTAATTCTTCTAATTTTAGCCAAAGTTCATCATCTTGGTCTATTTTCATATATTGACGAAGTTTTAATTCAACAGAATCAGAAGGACTAAATGGCAAAAAAGCATTGACGAAATCTCGTTTTGTCATATTTTCTGAGCCTTCCATTGTATAGGTATCATCAGTCATGCCAAGTTGAACAAAAACATTCCAAGCTCTTGAAAAACCTATGCGCCGAATAGTACCTCGATACAAAGTTTTGACTTTTTCTAATCCATAAATATGTTGATATTTTAATGAATCTCTATTAGGATAAGCTTCAAAACGACCATAGTTGTCTATATCTAAGAATTCCGTTCGCCTGAATAGACGTTGATACGGAATATATTTATATTGCCCGGCATGCAAAAATTTAGCAATGCCTCCTTGACCTGCCACAACAACATTGCGAGGATTCCAAGTAAACTTATAATGCCAGAGGTTATCATCGCTTTCAGGCGCTACCAGTCCACCGGTAAAAGATTCAAATAAAATCATGTTACCACCAGTATTTTTAATTTGATCAATTATACGCATGGCGCTCATATGATCAATTCCGGGATCTAATCCTATCTCATTCATAAATACCAAACCTTTGGCTGTAATTTCTTCATCTAAGGCTTTTAATTCATCACTAATATAAGAGGCGGTTACCATATGTTTCCCAAATTTTAAGGCGTCAAGTGCAACTTGCATATGAAATCGGGCTGGCAACATTGAAATAACCAAATCGGTTTCCTTTATAAGATTTCCTCTAATAATATCATCAAAAATATTTAGGTTTTTTAAAGTAAAATAAGATGAGTTTTCAACAATCTTTTCAGCAAGCGATAAATTTTTATCTACTATTGTAATATGTAAATTTTCTATCGGTGCTTTTTCTTTTAAATATGCCATTAAAGAAGATGTGGATTTTCCTGCAC
>WGBX01000160.1 GCA_015494075.1 Flavobacteriaceae bacterium | reverse complement strand
GTTTTTTTATGGTTGTTATCTTGCAATATCGTTTCATTTGCATCTTCATGAGCATCATATGGTCTTTTTCCTAAAATTTCTTCCAGATCTTCTTTAAAAATAACTTCTTTTTCAAGTAATCTGTCAGCTAATTTGGTTAGTTTATCTTTATTTTTACGCAATAAATCTTTAACTCTTTGGTATTGTTCTTCGATTAATTTTGAAATTTCTTCATCAATAATTTCGGCTGTTTTTTCACTATAAGGTTTCGTAAAACCATACTCTTGTCCAGAGGAGTCGTAATATGTCAAGTTACCAATACGATCGTTTAATCCATAAACAGTTACCATAGCACGGGCTTGTTTTGTAACTTTTTCCAAGTCATTTAAGGCACCTGTAGATATATTTCCAAATACAACTTCTTCGGCTGCACGACCGGCTAATGTTGCAGCCATTTCGTCTAACATATGTTCCGTTTCTACTAACACACGCTCTTCGGGCAAATACCATGCTGCTCCTAATGATTGTCCGCGTGGCACAATAGTTACCTTAACTAATGGATGAGCGTGTTCTAGTAACCAACTAGCTGTAGCATGTCCGGCTTCATGATGAGCCACTCTTTTCTTTTCTTCGGGCTTGATGACTTTGTTTTTCTTTTCCAAACCGCCAATAATTCTATCTACGGCATCTAAAAAGTCTTGTTTTTCAACCTTTTCTTTATTTTTACGTGCTGCTATTAACGCTGCTTCATTACAAACATTAGCAATATCGGCACCTGAAAAACCGGGCGTTTGCTTAGCCAAAAAATCTACATCGACATCATCAGACAATGTAAGAGGTTTTAGGTGTACTTGAAAAATTTCTTTTCGTTCATTCAAATCAGGTAAATCGACAAAAATTTGTCTATCAAAACGACCGGCCCTCAACAATGCTTTATCTAACACATCGGCTCGGTTAGTGGCACCAATTACAATCACATTATCTTTGGAACCAAAGCCGTCCATTTCTGTTAACAATTGGTTAAGGGTATTTTCCCGTTCATCGTTACTTCCTGTAATATTGTTTTTTCCGCGGGCTCGTCCTATTGCATCTATTTCGTCAATAAAAATTATGGAGGGTGATTTTTCTTTTGCTTTTTTAAACAAATCTCTCACACGAGAAGCCCCAACACCTACAAACATTTCGACAAAATCAGACCCTGATAAAGAGAAAAACGGCACTTTAGCTTCTCCGGCTACTGCTTTAGCCAATAGCGTTTTTCCGGTTCCGGGAGGGCCTACTAATAGAACACCTTTGGGGATCTTTCCACCTAGTTTCGTATATTTTTCGGTGTTTTTTAAAAAATCAACTATTTCTTTTACTTCCTCTTTGGCGCCTTCTAATCCGGCAACATCTTTAAAAGTAGTTTTTTCTTGTTTTTTAGCATCATATAATTCAGCTCGTGATTTGCCAATATTAAAAATACCGCCTCCGGCACCACCGCTACCACCTCCGGCACCTGACATGCGACGCATCATATATAACCAAAAACCTATGATTAATATCCAAGGCAAAATATTCATTAAAAAACCCATAAAATAATCTGTGGTTGTTTTAAACCGGTATTCTACCGGAATGCCTTTAGCTTTGGCAGCTTCAAGTTGCTCTTGAAAATGTTTTAAGTCGCCAAGTTCGACTATATAATCCGGGGCGTTAGTCATCCCAAAAAAACCACTCCCGGGAGCTTTTAAACTGTCTTGCTTCTTAGTTTGGTCGGTAACATAAATGTTGGCCAAATGTTTGTTCTCAATCACAACTTTTTTTATTTTGCCCTGATTGAGCATTTCTTCAAATTTGTTATAATCTAAAACTTTGTCGCCACCATTATTGTTTGAATTAATCATCACCATAAAGATAACAGCGGTGATAATCATATAAATCCAAAAAACATTAAATTTAAAAGGTGATTTGTTATTTAAGGAAGGTTTGGTATTTTTTTGTGGTTTATTTTTATTATTTTGTGGTTCCTTATTCATATTTATTTAATTTTTTTTAGTCATTTTTTAATTGCATTACTTTGGCATCTCCCCAAAGTTCTTCTAAATTATAAAACTCTCTTATAGGTCGTTGCATCACATGTGCTACTACATCTACATAATCCATCAATATCCATTCGGCATTTTCTTCTCCTTCAACATGCCAAGGTTTTTGTTGTAAATTCTTACTGACAGTTTTTTTTATAGACTCTGCAATAGCATTGACTTGTGTATTGGAAGTACCATCGGCAATAATAAAATATTTGGCAACAGCATTTTCAATACCGCTCAAATCTATAATGGTAGTATTTTGACCTTTTACCTCTTCAATGCCTTCTATAATTTTATGAATTAAATGGTCTGTATTTCCAGTTTTTGTCATATATTCGTATTTACTTGCAAAAATAAGCTATTTATTTGATATGCCTTACATCAAATTTGATACCATACCATCGACGAATGATTTCTTAAAAAGTTACTGCAAAACACAAGAATTGCCGGATTTTTTTTATGTTATTGCCGACCATCAGTCTAAAGGACGCGGGCAGCATGCAAACACTTGGGAATCAGATTGTTGCAAAAATATCTTACTAAGCATTTACCTTAAGCCTTATCTATCTGTAACTGAACAAAATATTTTGAGTCAAATGGTGGCATTGAGCTTGGTCAAAGTTTTACAAAAGTTTAACATTTCTGATATAAAAATTAAACTTCCCAACGACATTTTGGCAGATGGTAAAAAAATTGCGGGTGTATTGATTGAAAATAAAATAAATGGTAAAAATTGGATACAAAGTATTATTGGTATCGGATTAAATGTTAATCAAACCAATTTTAAAAATTTGCCCATGGCTACATCAATGAAAACATTGGTTGGACAAGACTTTGAAATAAAACAAATTGTTGATTATTTGTTAGGACAATTGCAATTTTATTATAAAGTTGCACCTGAACAAGTCAGTAAAGAATTTAATAAATGGTTGAACAAATAGCCATATGAAATTTAAAATCGTAAAATATACAGCCAGATTACAAAATGAATGGGATGATCTTATTCAACGAAGTAGTAACGGTACTTTTTTACATCTGCGCAACTACATGGATTACCATTCGCATAGGTTTGATGATTATTCATTAATGATTTATGAAGGTACCAAATTGCGAGCCGTTTTACCGGCACACTTAAAGAATAATGAAGTTTGGGCACATCAAGGC
>WGBX01000159.1 GCA_015494075.1 Flavobacteriaceae bacterium | reverse complement strand
TTCCCAGATGTTTGATGCCGAACATTAATTTTTCAAAATTATAGGGTTCGGCAATATGTGGTGTTGACACGTTATAATTAGGCATAATACGCATAGAATCATAAAGAATCCAGAAAATTATAAAAATAGAGAAGCCTAATGCAAACCGTCTTGTTTTATCATTGATATAAAAAGCCGCCAACCATATTGCCACAAGTAAAAAATGATCGGACTTCAAATCGCCTACCAAGTGCATCCACAATAGATACAATAAAACTACTAACGTGTTGCGTAATATGTTTTTAGATGTAAATCGTTTAAATTTCATGAATTGCTTATATGGTTATTTGATTAATTGGTTATATGGTTATTTGATGTCGGGGCTTCGATACATTCCTCTCTTCGTTCGGAACACTCAGCTACCTTTGATTGTGCTCTCAAAACAGGTCACTGAGTGTCCCGATGCTAATCGGGATGTATCGAAGTGACCGGGGTCGCACTTGGCATTTTTACTTTTAACTTTCTACTATTTGACGCCTTATTGCATATCAAATCCGGTTTTATTCATTTTTCGCTTACAATAATTTTTTATTTTTATACCATTCAATAGTTTCATCAATACCTTTTTTTAAGTCATATTCCGGTTTAAAATTAAAATCTTTTACCAAATCCGAACTGTCACATAACCAGCTTTTTTGAACAAGTTCTTTGTATTTATCGGTGTTTAATGTAGGTGCTTTACCATTAAACATACAAGATATTTTTTCACTTATGAGTGCCATTATTTTAACTAATTTTTCAGGAAAAACCAAAGAAATTGTTTTGCGACCTAGTTTTTCTTTAACAATTTTATTAAACTCATCTGCAGTATAGTCTTTAAGGTCTGACACAAAATAAGTTTTTCCTGTAATATCAGTAGTTAATGATTTGATGATTAGCCGGGCCAGATCTTTTACATATAGAAAAGATAATTTTTGTTTTTTGGTGCCAACATAAGTTTCAAGACCATATTTGACATTTTTATACATCACTAAATAATCTTTTTCTCCGGGGCCATAAACACCTGTGGGTCTAAATATTAAGAAAGGAAAGTTTTTTAAGGATTTTATATATTCTTCGGATTTTAATTTACTTTCTCCATAAACTGATATAGGTTTTGGTTTGTCAGTTTTTTTTCTTTTCTCACCATTAGGTCCAAAGGCTGCCAAACTGCTCATATAAATAAATTTTTCAGGCACTTTGTTAGTTTCAATTAAAGCAGAAATTAAGTTCCGGGTATATTCAAAATTTACAGTATCAAATTCTTCTTTTTTGCAAGTTTTGGTAGTGCCGGCGTTATGTATAACATAGTCAAATGTATCGATATCTTTTAGTATTGTTTTTATAGCATTTTTATCTGCTAAATTCAATTCTAAAAACTCTATTTGAAAGTTAGAGATGGCACTAAGGTTGCTGGTTTTTCTAATTCCGGCATATACATTATAATTATTTTTGACGGCTTCTTGCACTAAGAAGCTTCCTATAAAACCGTTTGCACCTGTAATTAAAATTTTTTTCATTGTGATTTGAAATTTTAATCAAATATAGAAAATTGCTATTGAATTTTTAGTTATTTTTAAAGCAATATCTTTTAAGCCCTAATTATCAGAGACTATATACCAATATTAAAAATCGAATTTAAACCTGGCTCTTATCCCATATTCTTGCACATTTGGATGATCTAAGTAAGAAATCCTTTTGACCACATCAACTCTAAAAAACTTAAAAATATTTCCAATACCTACACTCATTTCGCCATAAGGCTCTTTTGATAACGTATAAGTGGTATAATTGCCATTTTCATCAGTAGGGAAGTTCATTAATCCACTTGTAACGTTAGGATTATTAGCATCTGTAAGTTTTCCGTATATTCCTTTTGCCGAAACTATAGCTCGCCATTTTAGATGTTTAAATAGCGGTATTTTATTCATTATAAACCCATTGAAATGATGTTCAAAATATATAGCTGTATATTCATCACTTACAAATTCCAAAAAGTTCATAAGATTATAGGAATGTAGTTGATAAGAATAGGTTTGATTAGCACGGTGGATAAATAAACTGGTATAAGGAATACCTTCACCAAATACTTTTCCGGCTTCTATTTCAAAGTTCGTAAATCCGATTGGTGATAGATAAAATCTTTTAAAGAAATTAAATTGCAATTTGCTATAACTAAAGTCAGAGTTAAATACGTCTTTGAGTCCTTGAGTATAAGTCAGTTGGAAAATAGGATATTTGGTTATAATCGGTATTTTGTAATCCATTCCTTGATAAAATTTTTCATTTGGGGCAAAACGCAGTTTGGTTATGATTTCACTTGAGGTGATGTTTTTCATGGTGTGGTCATCATAGTTAAAGCTCCAATTGCCACCGGGCTCTTCTATGGTATGTTTTAAACTCAAGGTCGTTGAGAAATCATTTCCCCAATCTAAATAATGCTCTATTGTCCATAGGTCATAATACAATATTTTATCAGCTACACCACGTTTAAATGACAAGAGAAAATTGTCTTCATTAATAAACATCATTTTCATTCCCGGGAAATTGGTTTCTCGTTGATACATAGCCATTAATGTTTGTTTTGGCCTGTCTCTTAAAGCTTTTTTATCTAAAGACATTTTTCCTCTTAGTGAATATTTAAATTTTTTATCTTTAAATCCGTACACTACAAAACCATCTATTCCGTAACGTTTACTGAATTTTTTACTAGTTCTACCTCCTAATCTCAATCTAAACCCTTCAATATCATTAAAACTATAGAAAGTGCTAACCGGCCCTACATCAATTTTGTTAAAGTTCCAATATCCGGTAGCTAATAACATAAAGACATTAATTGTGCGTTTAAATGCCGGAACATGATGAAGTGTTTCGACCATTTTATAGATATTTTCTTCTTGGTTGTTTAAACCGCCAATTCTGTTTTTTCTCCAAAAATCTTCATCCTTTTCTTTATAATTTTCTGTTAAGACTTTTTTCTCAACACCTTTAAAAATATTATCTGGGATTTTTTTGTTAAAAACAAAATTGTCATACAAGACTGTTTTTTTTCCGTACATGCCAATACCCGTTTTACCGAGGTTAAAATCAACAACTATTTTATCTTTAGTAATAATCCAAACTTTATTGTCAACAAATTTGAATTCTTGTACGACTTGCAGATCTTTCACAAAATTTAAATTGATATCTTCGGAAACCCGCATGTCAATTTTAGTAACAGCATATCTATTATCATTTGTAATATACATATTACCTTTGAATGCAAAGTCTAGTTTATTACGCGGTTGAAAAGCCAAGTTTATACAGTTGTACCCATTAACGTCTACGGTATCTATTATATGAAATTTATATATCATAGGAGCTATCTTGGAAATAGGGCTCACAAATTGATTTGTTAACAGGTTTATATTATTATTATAAATATCAATGTCTTGGTACATATAGTCTATTAAAAGATTTACGCCATCATTGTCTATATAGTCATGAAGTCCGGTCATTTTAATTCCCTCGACGTATTCTTTTTTCTTTTTTGGCTCTTTTCTAAAATAGACTTTCGACTTTGTTTCTTTAAGAAACATTGGTAAGTATGGCTTGCCGTTAATTTTGGCCGTATCTATATATTTAAAAATAAACTTAAATTGTTGGAATACCTTTTTCTTTTTAAATTTTTCAGTAATATTATTTAAGTCAAATTCTACCTTTTCGTATTTGTCATATTTATAATAATCTAAGTGTTCTTTTCTATTTAAATTTTTATTTTTTACGACCTTTTTAATAAGTTCAACAGCCGGATTATTTTTATTTCTATATCTTTTACCTTTTGCTTGTATAACCACATTATCTAACATTTCGGCATCCGGTATTAATTGGAAGTTAATTATCTGTTCCTTTTCTTTGATAACGCTTTTGTATTGTGTTTTATATCCTAAGAACGATGCCTCTAATTTTCCGGAAGGCCATTGGGTTCTTATGATATATTCGCCGTTATAGTCGGTGGTTGTACCAATATTTTTACCTACAAATACGACATTAACAAAAGGTAAAGGCTCTTTGGTTTGGGCATCAATGATTGTTCCTTTGACAATAGTCATTTTTTGTGCATACGTTAGAGTTGTGTTAAGAAACAGAATACTAAAAATAGTGATGCGTAATATGTTATACAATTTTGTCATTATTTAAAAATTAAAAAACGTGATATCAAAAAATTATAAGTAATACCAATCAGTACAGCCATAATTATTTTGGCTATGGTTTCGTTTATATTAGTGTTTTCTACAAGTAAATATAATCCGTAAGTATTGAGCAAAATACTCCCTAACCAAGTTAATAAATACTTGATAATTTGAACTTTTATATTAGGATCTTTACTTATAAAAACCCAATTTCTATTTAAGGTGAATGCAACAATTCCACCGTTTATAGACCCCAACAATCCTGAGAGAACATACCATATCCCCAATATATTTTTCAAAAACAGAAAAGTACCAAAATCTATACTTGTTGCTAAGAGCGCAACGGTATTGTATTTAATAAATGATGTAAAAATATTAGGTTTTCTACGCATTATATTATTTTAAAATAATATAATAAGTGTATAACTAATAAACTATAAATACCTGCCAATACATCATCTAACATTACGCTCCAATCGTTCTGTTTACGATCCAATTTTTTTATAAAAAAAGGTTTAACTATGTCAAAAAATCTAAACAGCAAGAGTGCATATAAATAGTATTGTAATTTTATCGGCATTGCCAATGCGGCTATCCAGACACCTACAATTTCATCAATTACAATTTCAGAAGCATCGTGCTTCCATAATTTATGTATTTTTTTTATAGAATATACACCAATTAAAAGCACAAGAACAATAGCAACCAGATTAATTAGAGTAATAGTACCTAATGAGTATCCGGAATTATTTAACCATTTATTGAAAATATACAGTAAAATAATACCTAAAATTGCGCCGGCTGTACCTGGTGCTATTGGGCTATACCCTGTACCTAAACCGGTTGCTATGATCTTATGCAGTTTTTTCATTTTTTATTCTTGATAATAATCTAATCCAAGATAATTTATTAATTCTTCTCCCATTAAATAACGAAGCGTGTTTTCAAATTTGATTCGTTGTTGGAAAATATCATGAATAGGTGTTAAACCTTCTTTGGTTTGAGGTGATTTGAAATAGAAAGATAGCCATTCTTGAATACCTTTCATATTAGCGCGTTGCGCCAAGTCCATAAAGATAGCTAAATCCAATACTACCGGTGCGGCAAGAATAGAATCTTTACATAAGAAATCCACCTTAATTTGCATTTTGTAACCTAACCAACCAAAAATATCGATATTGTCCCAACTTTCTTTATCATCTCCTTTTGGTGGATAGTAGTTGATACGAACTTTATGATACATATCTTTATATAATTCAGGATATTTATCTGGTTCTAAAATGCTTTCCAAAACACTTAATTTAGAAACTTCTTTGGTTTTAAAAGAATCTACATCATCAAGTACTTTTCCATCTCTATTACCTAAGATATTTGTTGAGAACCAACCTTCAATACCTAATAGACGTGTTTTTAATCCCGGGCCCAAAATTGTTTTCATTAGTGTTTGACCGGTTTTAAAGTCTTTACCGGCAATAGGCACATTAGATTTATTAGCTAACTCGATTAATGCAGGCATATCAATTGTTAAGTTAGGAGCACCGTTTGCAAAAGGCACACCGGCTTTAATAGAGGCATATGCGTATATCATACTTGGGGCAATAGAGGGATGGTTTTCTTCTAATGCTTTTTCAAATTTGTCTAATGACATATGAACATCTGACATTTGTGTATAAACCTCAGTTGAGGCACACCATATCATGACCATGCGATCACATTGGTTAGCTTCTTTAAAGTTTTGGATATCTTCAATTAATTCATTTGCCAAATCCATTTTAGTTTTGGCTTTTTTGACATTTTCTCCGTCAATGTTTTTTACATATTTAGTATCAAAAACCGCAGGCATTGGTTTTATTTCAGATAATTCGTCTTTGATACTGTTAAGCAAGTCTTTTTCTAAAACACCCGACTTCATGGCAGCTTCATAGGCATTATCTTCAAATATATCCCAACCGCCGAAAACCATTTCATTGGTATCTGCTAATGGTATAAAATCTTTTATTAAAGGATTTCTTTCTTCGGTTCGTTTGCCAAGTCTGATTCTACCCATTTGAGAAATAGAACCAAAAGGTTTGCCGAGATTTTTATTAGCAGCAATAACACCAGCCATAAAAGTTGTTGAAACGGCTCCCATACCGGGTGTTAAGACACCTAATTTTCCTTTTGGGGATTTAATTTCTTTTTTTGTTTTCATAATTTTTTTTTTAATAATTCTTAATTAATTGTTTCTTGCAATGTGCAATTCTTTGATATGCTGTATAATTTGTAAGTATAGCCATTATAAAAATTGGAATGGTAAAAATAGATATATTTTCAAATAACGGAAAAGGTAAAAAATCAATTTCTACTTTAAATTCACCCGTAAATGATGAAATTAAACCATATAAAATGGCTGAAATTCCTATAGTCAATATTCTTTCCGGTCGTTGCATGATACCTATTTTACATTCTAAACCAAGTCCTTCGGCTCGGGCTCTGACATAACTTACCATAATTGAACCTATCATTGCTATAAATGCAAAAATACCACTTAAAAAGTAATGATTGGATACCAAATAGTAGGTAATGCCAAAAAACATAACCATTTCACTATATCTGTCAATAACAGAATCAAACAAAGCTCCAAATACTGTTGAACTGTTTGTTTTTCGAGCCAGTTGCCCGTCAAGCATGTCAAAAATACCGGCTATTAGTAAAGTAATGCCAAACCAAGTAATATATTTTGTGTCACCTCTTGCACCATATTCTGCACCGTAAATTAATATGGCACTGGCTGCAATTGTTATTAAAAAGCCTATTACGGTTATACTATTAGGGGTTAAACCGATTTTGGCTAGAAAACTTATAAGAGGGTCGAGCCAGTTATAAGCCTTTTTCTTTAATTTATTCCACATAGAGGTTGGTTTATGTATTATCTTTACCGATTTAGTTAATATTAACTAACTCGAACTTTTTAAATTAATTTTCAAAGCACAAATGTAGTTAATGCTCACTAACATCATGCTGATATTAACATAATTTTAACATTTTAATGCGGTTTTAATTTAGCGATATTATTCGATAAAAAAGAGGTGTTAGTAGGCATATCTTATAACTTTTATATATATATAATATTTAATGTATGTTTTGATAAATAAACTTAAAAATTTAACACCATATTTGGTTA
>WGBX01000158.1 GCA_015494075.1 Flavobacteriaceae bacterium | reverse complement strand
TTTGCATTAGCTATTTTTTTAGATTTGTTTTTTGAGTATTGTCTAGCTTGTAAATTGCAATCAATTTATCTTACTTACAAATCCAAGTTTAATTAACAAAGCTTTGTTTAAGAGTTTAATTTCTTTTAAGACTTTTTAATTTTATTTGCATTTTCCTTTTATCAATCCGCTTTTAGCGGATTTTTTTTATGAATATGACACTTATCATAAGTAACAAAAGTTACTTATGGTATATTTGATGTATAATTAAAAACACAAAATTATGAAAAGAACAATTATGACTTTCGTGCTTGTTATTTTGACAAGTTTTTCATTTTGGGCAAATGAGATTTCGCCTTTTATCAAGGTTGGTACTATTCAAGGCTCTATGAGTGATACATATGGACGTGTGCTTTTGGCTTTAAATCAAGAAAAATTTAATGTTTTAGGGACTTATAATCCTAAAGGAACCGGACAACTTAAAGTAATTGTGTTTACACGGAATGATATAAAATATACTGTTGTTAAAGTGGCAGATAGAGGCGCTTTAGCTGCTGCAATGAAAATAGGATTGCTAAAGAAGGGTGACAAAATCGTTATATCTTATGTTAATCCGGAATATATATTTAGAGCTTATTTAGGTGATAGTTATGATACTTATAAAGATACATTTGATAAGTTTCAAAATGATTTAAAGACAGCGATGCAAAATTTAGGTAATGATTTTACCCCATTTGGAGGAAAGGTTTCTGAAAAATCATTGGGAAATTATAGGTATAAATTTTCTATGCCCCGTTTTTCCGATCCTGTTGTGCTGGCCGAATATGATGATTTTTATACGATGTATAACCATATAATAAAAAATTTGAAAACCAATGATTATGGCGCAAAGCTCGTATATAAAATTGTTTATTCTGATAAGGAAATAGCCGTTATTGGTATTGGTTTATTAGGAAATTTGACAGAAAGCGAAGCTTATTTTTTGAATAAAATAGGAGAGACACATCTCGCAGCTTTACCTTATGAAATTATATTACAAAATCATAAGGTGACTATGCTTGACGGAAAGTACAGGTTTGCATTATTTTGGCCGGATTTATCACTTCGAACATTTATGAATATCATGACAACACCTAAACATATCAAGAAAACCTTTAAAAAAATAACTTCCGATTCAAATATGGGTTTATAACAATGACAGTAATTTAGCATTAAGAGCGGCAAGCAAGTTGCCAAGGCATTATTTGGCGCTTTCAAAATGTTATTTAAAATAAAAAGTATTTTTTCAGTATAGCAAATGTTTCGGGGTAATTAAAATAATTTTAATTACCCCGAACAGCGTACCCCCGCCAAGAATCGAACTTGGATCTACGGTTTAGGAAACCGCTATTCTATCCATTGAACTACGAGGGCATTGTTTTTCAAGATGAAAATGAAAGCTTATACGCTTTCATTTTCATCTTTTTTGGATTGATCCGGTTTATCAGATTGTTTTTCAATTTTAAAAAATAATTTATCTTTCTTTGAGTTATAGTCCATTAAAACTATATCTCCTTCATTTACATGTTCTTCTAATATTTCTTCAGCTAAAGCATCTTCTACATATTTTTGAATAGCCCGGTTTAAAGGTCGAGCACCATATTGTTTATCATAACCTTTTTCGGCAATATAATCTTTAGCTTTTTCGGTCATTTTAAAATCATAGCCCAATTCTTTTATACGTTTGTATACTTTCTCGAGTTCAATATCTATAATTTTATGAATGTCATCCTTTTCTAAAGCATTAAAAATAATGATGTCGTCAATACGATTTAAGAATTCAGGTGCAAAAGTTTTTTTCAAAGCCTTTTCAATTACACTTTTGTTATGTTCTTCGGCTTGTGATAGTTTAGCATTGGTGCCAAATCCTACGCCTTGTCCGAAGTCTTTTAATTGTCTTGCTCCAATATTAGATGTCAAGATAATAACGGTATTTCTAAAATCTACTTTGCGTCCTAAGCTATCGGTAATAAAACCTTCATCTAAAATTTGCAAGAGCATATTAAAAATATCCGGATGGGCTTTTTCAATTTCATCAAATAATATAACCGAATAAGGTTTGCGCCGTACTTTTTCGGTGAGCTGTCCGCCTTCTTCGTATCCAACATATCCCGGAGGCGCGCCTATAAGACGAGAAAGGGCAAATTTTTCCATATACTCACTCATATCGATACGAATCAGGGCGTCTGCATTATCAAAAAGTTCTTTGGCTAATACTTTGGCTAACTGGGTTTTTCCCACGCCGGTTTGTCCTAAAAATATAAAGGAACCAATGGGTTTATTCGGGTCTTTTAGGCCTAAACGGTTTCGCTGAATAGCTTTAACTACTTTCTCGACCGCTTCATTTTGGCCTATAACTTTAGATTTTAAGATATTGCTTAGATTTTTTAATTTAGAAGTTTCGGCTTGTGCAATACGGTTAACAGGAATACCTGTCATCATTGAAACCACATCTGCCACTTCTTCTTCGCCAACGGTATGTCGTAACTCTTTCATCTCTTCTTGCCATTTTTCTTGAGCTTTAAGCAATTCATTTTCAACATATTTTTCGTCATCACGGTATTTGGCTGCTAGCTCAAATTGCTGTGATTTTACGGCATCTTGTTTTTTGTTTTTTACTTCTTCAAGCTTATTTTCTAAGGATAAAATATACTCGGGGACCA
The DNA here is from genome assembly GCA_015494075.1 of Flavobacteriaceae bacterium. Classification (GTDB taxonomy): domain Bacteria; phylum Bacteroidota; class Bacteroidia; order Flavobacteriales; family Flavobacteriaceae; genus WGBX01. The sequence goes on along the minus strand of WGBX01000158.1, from coordinate 21,939 downwards.
CAATATTTGTTATGTGAACTCTTGAGCCGGCTTCATCCATGGCGTCTATGGCTTTATCAGGCAAATTGCGGTCTGTCATGTAACGATTGGTTAAGTTGACAGCAGCTTCAATGGCTTCGTCTGTAAAGTTTACATTATGATGATTTTCATATTTATCTTTAATATTATGCAAGATTTGAATAGTTTCGTCTACACTGGTAGGTTCAACTAACACCATTTGAAACCGTCGGGCCAAAGCGCCATCTTTTTCAATATATTGGCGATATTCATCTAAGGTTGTTGCTCCAATAGTTTGAATTTCACCTCTGGCCAGTGCGGGTTTAAACATATTGGATGCATCTAATGACCCTTGTGCACCGCCGGCACCTACAATTGTATGAATTTCATCAATAAATAAGATCACATCTTTATTTTTTTCTAACTCATTCATCAAGGCTTTCATCCGTTCTTCAAACTGTCCACGGTATTTAGTACCGGCAACCAAACTGGCCAAATCCAAGGCAACAACCCGCTTATTGAATAAAACTCGAGAAACTTTTTTTTGCACAATGCGTAATGCCAGTCCTTCTACAATAGCAGATTTACCCACACCGGGTTCTCCGATAAGAATAGGATTATTTTTTTTACGCCGACTTAATATTTGCGACACCCGTTCTATCTCTTTTTGTCGGCCGACTACCGGATCCAGTTTGCCTTCAGTAGCTAAACGCGTTAAATCTCTACCAAAATTATCCAATACCGGTGTTTTAGATTTTTTTTGACGTTTTTTAGGAATATTCATACGACTACTTTCATCAAATGACTCACCACCGCCAAAAGGATTGTCAGCTTCACTTGATGGCAAATCACTGGTTAAGTCATCATTTTCATCTAATTCGTCAACCAGCTCATTGCTGAAAAGTTCTTGATATGCTTGTTTCAAATCTTCATAATCAATATCAAAACGACCAAAAATACGAGTTACCGGATCATCTTCATTATATAAAATGCTTATGAGAAGGTGTGCTGTATTTATTTCATTTTCTTTAAAAGATTTAGATAATAAATTAGAACGTTTTAATGCATTAGAAGCTTGATGTGTTAATGTTATAACCGACTTGTCTTGTACTGTCAAATTGGTATCAGATTTAGCCGGTATCAATTGCCTTATTTTCATGATAAGACGTTCTAAAGGCAAATTGTATTCTTCGCTTAACAATTGTTTAATTTTGTTGTTTTCTGCATTTAAAAGTGCATAAACCATATGCTCTGTTCCAACAAATTTATTGCCATTTTTATATGCTAAATCCCGACTGTCTAGGATGATTTTTTTTAAAGTATTTGAATATTTTTCTTCCATAAGGCTACAAGAATTTATAGTTGTAAAAATAAGAATAATTTTGAATTAATGCTGTTAATTAAATTTTAAAGTTGGGCGCATCTGATAAGTAGATTAAATAGTAGATAATTTATAACAAAAACAATGCCGTAGCCTTCTTATTTTATAGATGATAAAGCCTTTTAATAACTATTAAAAAAGTAATATGATACTGAAATAAAGTTATAAGAAAAGCTTGTATTGTTAGTTTTAGTAAAAAGCTGATTTACTGCAACTTGATTTTTAAAAAGATGTTAAATTGAAGTAACTTGTTTTTACTTACCAATTTATTTTGTATTTTTACACTTCAAAAATTTAAATTTTAAATGGGAAAAGTAATTGCTATAGCCAATCAAAAAGGGGGAGTAGGAAAAACTACGACTGCTGTCAATTTGGCAGCTGCCTTAGGAGTGTTAGAAAAGAAAGTTTTATTGATAGATGCCGATCCGCAAGCCAATGCCTCATCGGGTTTGGGCGTTGATATTGAAGAAGCACCTGCCGGTACTTATGAGTTATTAGAGCATGAAGCAGAAGCAAGTGAAACTATTATAAAAACCGGTACCCCCAATTTAGATTTGATACCTTCGCATATCGATTTGGTTGGTGTAGAAGTGGAATTGGTAAATAAGCCTAAGCGCGAATTTATGCTTAAGGAAGCTATCAAAGCAATTAAAGACGAATATGATTATGTGTTGATAGACTGCGCCCCTTCCTTAGGATTGATTACCTTAAATGCTTTAACAGCGGCTGACTCTGTTATTGTACCAATACAATGCGAATATTTTGCATTGGAAGGTTTGGGTAAATTGTTAAACACGATTAAAAATGTACAACAAATTCATAATCCGGACTTAAACATCGAAGGTTTGCTACTAACCATGTATGATGCACGTTTAAAATTATCAAATCAAGTTGTAGATGAAGTAAAAAAACATTTTGGCGATATGGTTTTTGATACTGTTATTCAAAGAAATGTCCGGTTAAGTGAAGCGCCTAGTTTTGGTGAAAGTATTTTAGAATACGATGCTACTAGCAAAGGCGCTGTTAATTACTTGAATTTGGCAGATGAGTTAATCAAAAAAAATGACGAACAAAAAGCAAACGAAGAAGTATAATAATTATGGCAAAATCCGTTAAGAAAAAACGTTTAGGCAGAGGTTTATCAGCCATTTTAAGTAATGAAGAAATTAAGTCGGCAGATGATAAAGGTGCAGAATCTGTTGTTGGAAGTATCATTGAAATTCCCTTAGAACAAATAGCTACTAATCCGCATCAACCCCGAACACAGTTTGATCAAGAGGCTATTGAAGAATTGGCCGCTTCTATCAAGCAGCTGGGTGTTATTCAACCTATTACCGTTAGAAAAAACGGACAAAAGTTTGATTTGATTTCGGGAGAACGACGATTGAGAGCATCTAAATTGGCCGGTTTGGACAGTATTCCGGCTTATGTGCGTTTGGCCGATGATCGGGAAATGTTAGAAATGGCTTTGGTTGAAAATATTCAACGTGAAGACCTTGACCCGATTGAGGTTGCCTTGTCTTTTCAAGCTATGATTGATCAATTGTCTTTAACTCAAGATGAAATGAGTAAACGCGTGGGTAAAAAACGTTCTACAATTACCAATTATTTACGTTTGCTTAAATTAGATCCTATTATTCAAACAGGAATCAGAGACGGCTTTATCAGTATGGGACACGGTCGAGCGTTAATCAATATTGAAGATAATAAAGTTCAACTTGAATTTTATGAAAAAATCATAAAAGACAATCTATCTGTTCGGCAAACAGAAGACCTTGTCAAAAAATTTAGAGAAGGAAAAATTTTATCTCTTAAACCTGTTAAAAAAGTGATTCCTGAACAGATTCGAAAATTGGAACGGGATTTTTCTGAATTATTTGGCAAGAAAGTTAAAATTAGCCTTACAGACAAAGGCAGTGGCAAAATTGCTATTCCGTTTACATCAGCAGAAGAATTGGAAAAACTAAAAAACCGTTTGCAATAAAAACACCGTATTTCATAATATTAATCTGTGCCTTTTTAGGAGTAACTTCCTTGCAAGCACAACAAGACACTATCCCGGCTAAGGTCAGGGATAGTTTATATTTAAATGCTTCTGCGCTACAAAAAACGAATGAAATAAACATTTTAGCACCGGCAAAAGCAGCCTTTTATTCAGCGGTATTACCCGGTTTAGGACAAGCTTATAATAAACAATATTGGAAAATTCCGTTGGTATATGCAGCATTGGGTAGCGGTGCTTATTTTTATCTCCAAAATGACAGCTATTATCAAAGCTTTAGGCAAGCATATTTTAACCGGATAAACGGCTTGCCTGATGAGTATCCGCAATACTCCGAAGATGTGTTGATAACAGCACAGCAATATTATCGGCGCCAACGTGATACTGCTTTGATTTTAACTATATTAGCTTATGCTTTAAATATTATCGATGCTAATGTTAGCGCCCATTTAAAACAATGGAATGTTAATGATGATTTGAGCTTTAAAGCCATGCAATTACCTGCCGCACAAATTAAAGGTATTGGTTTAGGCATGACATGGAAGTTTTAATACCTTTGTAAATAATTAAATAAAAATATAAAATATGACTCTGACGCAATGGCTGACCTTTTTTTTAATCATGAATATTGTTCATGGTTTAGCCACATATAAATTCTATGTAAAAGCCGGTAAAAAAGCTTGGCAGGCTTTTGTGCCATTTTTCAATACATATGTACTTATGGAAATTATCAACCGGCCAAAATGGTGGATAATATTTGTTTATATTCCTATTGTAAACTTATTGATGATTCCGGTTTTATGGGTACAATTATTAAATGTATTTGGAAAAAACAGCTCAAAAGACAAGTGGTTGGTTATTTTAACTTTGGGACTTTATCTGGCTTATCTCAATTATATGGAGATAGACCGGTTAACTTATCAGCCCGAACATAAAAATGAAAAGGAAACCCTATTAGGGTCTTTAGTTTTCGCCATCATTGCAGCTACCATAGTGCATACTTATTTTATACAACCTTATACTATTCCGACGGCATCTCTCGAAAAATCTTTATTGATAGGCGATTATTTGTTGGTCAGTAAATTTCATTACGGTGCGCGTCCGCCTATAACGACTATGGCTTTACCTATGGTTCATGATACCATACCGGTTATACATAAACGATCTTATTTAAAATTTCCGCAATTGCCTTATATGCGTTTGCCGGGTCTTAGAAAAATTAAACGCAATGATATTGTAGTGTTTAATTGGCCGGCAGATACAGTAAAATACTTTTTTCAAAAAAATGTCACCCAATCCCAATATAAACCGATTGATAAAAAATCACATTATGTAAAGCGTTGTGTTGCACTACCCGGTGATTCTTTGCAAATAAAAAATGGCATTTTATACATCAATGGTCAAAAAGCACAATATCCTGACCGTGCCAAGCTACAACATATGTATGTTGTCAAAACTAAGGATAGCATGGATTTTTCCAGAGCTACGTTGGTTCGTTTAATCAAAAATTATCAGATAAAAGAAATTTATCCTACGCAAACAAAAGGAACTTATTTAATGAATTTGACTGATGATAAATTACGGGTTATTAAAAACCTGTCTAATATTGATCAAATACATTTATATGAAACAGAAAAAGGAGAACTTTTTGGTGGTCATAAAGACTGGGATATTAATAATTTTGGCCCGATATATATTCCTAAAAAGGGAGATATATTAGAGCTTAATAAAGAAACTTATCCATTTTACAAATGGCTTATTTCCCGCTATGACGATCATGATGCCGGCCATAAAATTGATAAGCACCAGCTAAGCCTAAAAGGCAATGATGTATATATAGACGGAAAATTAGCTAAAACCTACAAGGTTAAACAAGATTATTATTGGATGATGGGTGATAATCGTAGTGAATCGGAAGATTCGCGTTTTTGGGGATATGTACCATTTGATCATATCGTAGGAACTCCGGTCTTTATTTTTATGAGTATTGATAATGATCCAAATAAAAAATTCTTAGACAAAATTCGTTGGAACCGTGTATTCACTACGGTTAACGGTCCGGGTAAAAGAGTTTCTTACCTTTGGCCGTTTCTAGGTTTATTAGCATTTTATTATATTGGTATGAAAATATGGCGAAAATCAAAAAATAAATAAGTTATGCGTTTGCTTCATCCTACATATTTTCCAAGTATTTTATCTTATGCTTTAATGTCTACGGCCGATAAAATTATTTTTGAGGTTCATGATTTTTATGAAAAACAAACTTACCGTAACCGGCTTTACATTCAAAGTGCCAATGCCAAGCAAATGCTGACTGTTCAGGTCAAACATACCCATAGCAATGTTAAACAAATCTATAAAGATGTTTTGATTTCTCATGACTTTGATTGGCAAAAGTTGCATTGGCGCAGCTTAGAAACAGCCTATCGTACCTCTCCGTATTTTGAGTTTTATGAGGATGATCTTAGACCCCTTTTTGATAAAAAGTATACTTATTTGGTAGATCTTAATATAGATAGCATACAAATAATCAATGATTTATTAGACATAAACATACCATATCAATTTACGGACAAGTATTTGGCAGACCACGGTTCTGAAATAGAAGATTTGCGTTATTTAAAAAATGCCAAAAAAGAACCGGGAATTGTGGCTGATATGCCGACATATACTCAAATGTTCCAAGACAGGCATCCATTTATGCCAAATTTGAGCATTTTAGATTTATTATTTATGGAGGGCCCCAACAGCCATTCTTATTTAGAAAAAATAGCCTTAAAATGGGGCGATCAAACTGTTTCTCATGAACGTACAATTTAAGCATTATCAATTAAAAATGGCTCATCCTTTTGGGATTTCCCGCTCTGTACATACAGTACAACCCACTTTTATAGTAGCACTTTCTCAGGATGGGAAAACCGGATATGGCGAAGCGACACAAAATCGTTATTATGGTGTAACACCTGAGAATTTAGAAGCCGGTTTAAAAGCACTTCAATCTGCCATTGAAGCATATCCTTTTACAACTCCGGAAGATTTTTATGATAATTTTTTATATCCGCGCTTAAAAGATTTTAGATTTTTAATGGCGGCTATCGATGAGGCTGCTAATGATTTGTATGGAAAACTGCAAGGAAAACCACTATGGAAACTTTGGGGCTACCAAACCGATAATTTACCTCTAAGCACTTACACCATAGCTTTGGATAGCTTGCAAGTTATGGGAGAGAAACTCATGGAAAAACCTTGGCCTATTTATAAAATAAAACTAGGTACTGATGACGATTTGACTATTATTAAATATTTAAGGAACTTGACTGACAAGCCATTTAGAGTAGATGCAAATACAGCTTGGACTGCAGAACAAACTATAAAAAATGCATTGGTTTTAAAAGATTTAAATGTTGAATTTATAGAACAACCTATGCCTTATGACAGCTATGATGATATGACAAAAATTAAATCAAGATTGGCTTTACCTGTTATTGCCGATGAGTCAGCACGTACAGAAAAAGATGTGAAAAGATGTGTTGAGGCATTTGATGGTATCAATGTAAAACTGGTAAAAGCCGGCGGATTGACACCTGCCAGACGAATGTTAGAAGCAGCTCGTGAGCTGGGTTTAAAAACCATGATTGGATGTATGACAGAGTCTTCTATTGGTATTTCGGCAGCAGCACAATTACTGCCTTTATGTGATTATGCCGATTTGGATGGTGCACTTTTATTAAAAAAAGATATTGCCAATGGTGTCAAAATTGAGAATGGTCGTATTTATTTACCTAAAACCGGTGGCACCGGCGCTTATTTGTTATAAGATATATATTTTATGTCAAAAAGAGGCCGCCTTTTGAGACAGCCTCTTTTTTAATTTGAAAAGTATAGCGATTTAGGCATTTCCTTTTTGATAATCTGCCAAAAATTTTTCTAAACCAATATCTGTTAAAGGGTGTTTTAGTAAGCCTAAAATAGGTTTTAAAGGAGCCGTTACCACATCAGCACCTATTTTAGCACATTCATTAATATGCATAGTATGACGTATAGATGCAGCCAAAATTTCTGTAGGGTAAGCATAATTGTCATATACTAATCTTATATCAGCAATTAAGCCTAATCCATCTTCCGAGATATCATCTAAACGCCCCAGAAAAGGAGAAACATATGTGGCGCCGGCTTTGGCTGCCAAAAGTGCTTGCCCAACTGAAAAAACTAATGTACAATTGGTTTTGATACCTTTATTGCTCAGATATTTGATAGCTTTAATTCCTTCTTTAATCATAGGAATTTTAATCACAATATTAGGAGCTATTTTTATCAATTCTTCGGCCTCTTTTATCATACCGTCAAAGTCGGTAGAGATAACTTCTGCACTAACATCACCACTGACTATTTCGCAGATTTGACGATAATGATTCATAATATTTTCTTTACCTGTGATGCCCTCTTTAGCCATGAGTGAAGGGTTGGTAGTAACGCCATCTAAAATGCCAAGTTCATTAGCCTCTTTAATATCAGCTAGATTTGCAGTGTCTATAAAAAATTTCATAATTAGGAGTTTTTATTTTTGCATAAATTTTAACTAGGCAAAGATACGTTTTTTTGTGTATTTAAAACTTATTCATGACGTTTTAAATTTATATGATTTGATTTGAATTATATGAGCTTGTAGCGTCACAGATTATATTTATACCGTTTTTTTTAGATAATATTTCCTGAATTTGTAATAGGCCAATAGTGACAATAAAAACACACCAATGATAAAATAGTAAACAAAAACCGGTGTTTGTTGGGGTTCGCCCTTTGCATATGAATGTAGTCCTGCTAAATAATAGTTAACGCCAAAATAAGTCATGGCAATGGATGCGAAAGAAATAACGGCAAAAAGATTAAATGTAAATAAGCCTCGTAAGCCCGGCACAAAACGTGCATGTATTACCAAGGCATATACAATAATACTGATTAATGCCCAGGTTTCTTTTGGATCCCAACCCCAATAGCGGCCCCAACTTTCGTTTGCCCATTGTCCTCCTAAGAAATTGCCGATGGTCAGCATTACCAAGCCAATGGTAAGTGCCATTTCGGTGACAATTGTAAGTTCTCGGATATAATTTTCAAGTGTTGCTTTGTTGCGTTCATTAGTTAAAGCTATTAGCAGCAGGTTGATTAAGCCTAAAATCATTCCAATAGCAAAAGGGCCATAGCTGGCTACAATGATTGATACATGAATGTCAAGCCAATATGAATTTAAAACAGGGACGAGATTTTCAATTTCCGGATCCATCCAATTCCAATGGGCTATCATTAGTGTCATAGAGCCGACAAATAAACCGGATGCTAATACTAACTGCGATTTACGACCCAAAATTAAGGTGAAAAGAATAATAGCCAGTGATACATAAATCATTGATTCATAAGCATTACTCCAAGGTGCATGCCCACTAATATACCAGCGCAAGGCCATAAAAAAGACCATCCATAAAAATAGTAATAGGCTTAAAACATATAATCCTTTTAAGGCGTAGTTTATGAATTTGGACCGGCTGAAAATTTGGGCAATAGCCAAAATGAAAATAAAAAGTGATAGCGTCATAAATTGCCAAAACAAAGACCGGAAGGCATCATACTTATTATAATATATTTCCCACTTTATTTTAGCTTTGTCCGGATAAACGGCAGTCCCAAATTTGTTTTGGTATTGATCAATAGCCTTTAATATTTGATCTGCCAGTTTATAATCACCGTTTTGTTTGGCTTTAAATATTTCTTTGCTCCAAAGCGGAATGGCATTAACGGCAAAATTTTTATCATCTTCATTAAAATCAAATTTTTTAATTTCTTTCCAAGAGTACCATTTATGTTGCGGATCATTGGGTAAGGGAAAAAGTCGCAGATTATTAGTTAGTAGGGTATTGTAAAGCAAATTTACACGACCGCTAACATTTACAATATCTTTATCAAATTTGCTTTTGATACGTTTTTTTTGTGCTTTTTCGAGGTAAGGTTGCAGTTTATAATCGCCTTGTTCATCAAAAAAGTCAATGAGACGGGCATATTTCTGAGTTTTGTTAACGCCAATCAGGTTGCGCAAACTCTCATCGCCGCGTTCCATATATATAATAGGAACATACCACCAGCCTTCCGGATAGCTAATCATACCGGTTAAGATTTGGTCGGCAGTAAATTTTTGACCATTACTTGTTGTATAAGTATCATGTTTGGTTAATTTCCGAAGTAATTCCGAACTGTAGGTATTGACGGGTTTCATACGTCCGCCGTAATCTTGAATAACAAGATGACCAAAGATTTCGGCTTTTTTTATTGGTGCTACGGTTTTAATCACAATTGAGTCGGTATTAATTCGGTTTTCTTGTGCATTAATACCCCAAGTCAATGATAAGAACAGTATTACTATGCCGGTGTTCCTGTTTTTTTGTAATTTACTTAATTGTTGGCGCAACTTATAGAAACGGGTGCCTTTGACTACAAAAATCATTAAGAGCCCGAAATAAAGGAGAGCATAGCCTAAATAGGTAATCCATGTGCCCCAAAAATCATGATTGACAGATAGTTGTGTTTCTTCATATTGTGGTGTGATAGAGTAGGAGGATTGGTAAAATCTATAACCTTTATAGTTGAGAACATGATTCATAAAAATACGGTAATTAAATGTAGTGTCTTTATCTATAACAGTAACTTCACTGGCATAAGACTTTGGCATTGTTGAGCCCGGATATTTTTCGAGTTGAAAATCTCGCAGCTTAATTTGAAAAGGTAAGTGCTGAAAAATAGAGCCATAGTTCATTCTAAAATTTAAGCCGTTTAAACGGAAAACTTTGGGGTTTTCGGGCAAGCCTTTGCCGCCAAACAAATTAACTATTTTGTTTTGCTCTCCGGCTTGGACTTCAACTTGTAATAAATCAGGGTCGGTACTATTTTTGGGTCCTTGCGTAAAATTTATTTGACCTTTAACCGGAGCTTCGGGAACAACAAAACTTAAACCATCGATTTGATATAATGAGGCTAAATGAAGTGGTACAATTGAATCTTGCGGTACTTCAAAGCGTTTTTGGTCAAGCATCCGCATATAAGTTCCCTTATAAGGTGAGAGAATAAATAAGCTGTCATTTTTAATAAAAACATTAACAGCATCAGGATAGGTGTTGTCAAAAGCCAAACGGTGGCCGCCGGCTTCTATTTGTCGTCCCTTGGCCATATAAATATCTTTGCGCCCTTGACCGGTAGAAATAACAAATTTTAAATAGGTTTGTCCGTTTGGTGTTTTTACCAAATTTTCTTTTGCACGGGGAACAAATTTGAGAACTTTTAGGTGTACAGGAATACCTTTAAAATTTAGTTGAGTTTGATAATGGTTGTCTGTTAAAAAAGGAACATCTATAACTGACAATTTGAGATTTTTGAGTAATGGCGGGTCTATTTGTTGCACACCATCATCAATGTGGGTTTTTAAATAAACTTTGTCAGACAAAAATGTATCTGTAGTTTCGCCTTCACGAATAGGCATCATACCTTCAAAACTAATATAGCGCGTGATGCCGGCTCCAATTAAAATCAACAAAAAAGCGATATGAAATAGTAATATCGGCCATTTTTTTTTCTGATACATTTTAAAACGTATGATGTTGCCAATGAGGTTGATAGCTAATAAAATCATTATCAGTTCGAACCAAAAGCTATTATAAATTAAAGTTCGAGCCGTAGGTGTACCAAAATCATTTTCTATAAATGTGGCTATAGCCATTGCAAAAGCAAAGACCACAAATAAGCTTGCCATGGTTTTGGTAGATATGAGGATTTGATATATTTTGTTAAGCCATTTATTCATGTCATCCGGTTTTGCCACAAAATTACAAGAAGCTATGGAATAACATAGCCTATTTAACAAAATTTTTTAATGTTTAGTCGCAAAATGATAAAAAAAATTTATACTATGTACTCGCATAACTGTTAGTGAGAAGTTTGCATAAATAAAGGGGTATTTATGCAGCATGTTGCTATCCGGTTTTTAAGCTTTTATGATTTTTTTAGCGCCTGATGCTTACAAAATTATGAGATTATAACGCTTGTACTTTAAGTCTGCATTTGAGATATCGTATTTTTTTGAGGCACTTTTTGTTATTTTTAATATATTTATTTTATATTTAATATGGTAATAAAATCAGGAATTTATTCTAGCAAATAAGTTTTTGAACCTATTTTTCTTACCTTTACCTTATCCTTAAAACTAAGAAAAAAGAACAGAAAATTATGACACAAAGTTCACACAATAAAATGGTTGCCTTTATTTGGTCTATAGCCGATGATATTTTACGCGATGTATATGTGCGTGGTAAATACCGCGACGTTATTTTGCCAATGCTTGTCCTTCGGCGATTAGATGCCTTATTAGAGCCTGCCAAAGATAAAATAATGGAAGAGGTTGCCTATCAAATAAATGACTTGGGATACACGCCGGGTAACTTAGATGATAACGGTTTGAAAGACGCTTCGGGTTATGTGTTTTATAATACCAGTAAATGGACACTTCAAAAGCTATATAACACGGCTACCAACAATCAAAAATTACTTTTGGCTAATTTTGAAGATTATCTCAACGGGTTTAGTGATAATGTCAAAGAAATCATTGATAAATTCAAACTGCATCAGCAAATCCGCCACATGGCAAACAAAGATATTTTACTCAATGTATTGGAAGCTTTTACCTCGCCGTACATCAATTTTAGTCCCATTGAAAAAAAAGACCCCGAAGGCAACGTATTACCGCCATTGACCAACTTGGGAATGGGCTATGTATTTGAAGAGCTCATCCGCCGTTTTAATGAAGAAAACAACGAAGAAGCCGGCGAACATTTTACCCCGCGTGAAGTAATCAATCTGATGACACATTTGGTTTTCGAACCCATTAAAAGTCAAATCCCTTCTGTAATAACTATATACGATCCGGCTTGTGGAACCGGTGGGATGCTTACCGAATCGGAGAATTATATTAAAGACCCTGAAGGTGAAATCAAAACAACCAGCGATATTTATTTGTTTGGTAAAGAAATCAACGACGAAACCTATGCCATCTGCAAATCGGATATGATGATTAAAGGGGACAACCCCGAAAATATCCGTTTGGGTTCTACACTGGCAACCGATGAATTTGCCGGCAAAAAATTTAATTTTATGCTCTCTAATCCGCCTTATGGCAAATCGTGGAAAACAGATGAAAAGTACATCAAAGACGGCAAACATATTTTAGACCCGCGTTTTAAAGTAAAACTCAAAGATTATTGGCATAATCCGCAAGAAGTTGCTGCAACCCCTGGGTCTCGGATGGGCAGTTGCTGTTTTTGATGGAAATGGTGGACAAAATGAAAGACCCCGCTCAAAATGCTATCGGGTCGCGTATCGCGTCGGTGCATAACGGTTCGGCATTGTTTACTGGTGATGCCGGAAGCGGTGAAAGCAATATCCGCCGTTACATCATTGAAAATGATTGGCTTGATACCATTATCCAACTGCCTAATAATTTGTTTTACAATACTGGTATTACCACTTATATTTGGCTGCTCAATAACCATAAACCTGCAGAGCGGCAAGGCAAAGTTTTACTGATAGATGCTTCGGAACAATACCGGAAATTACGCAAAAATCTGGGTAAAAAAAATTGCGAATTGGCACCGGAACATATTGCCAATATCCAAGAAGCTTATGAAAACTTTAAAACCGTAGAACCGGAAAACGACACAGGTTTAGCCGCCAAAGTTTTTAACAATACCGATTTTGGTTACTACAAAGTAACTATTGACCGCCCTCTACGCCTAAAAGCTGCCTTTACACCGGAACGCATTGAAACCCTGCGCTACGATAAAAGCTTAAAGGAGCCAATGCAATGGGCTTACAAAACTTTTGGTAAACCGGTATATCAAGACATATCGCCTTATGCCAAAGATATCATTGAGTGGTGTGAAGTAAATGGTATAGAACTCAATGCCAAAAAACGTAAAGAACTGCAGAACAGTAATTTTTGGCAAAAACACCAAAAACTTTATGAAACCGCCGAAACTTTAATGAAACATATAGGCAGCAATACTTATGATGATTTCAATGAATTTAAAATTTTGGTGACGGACACGGTCAAACAACAAAAGATAAATATTGATGCCAACGGACTGAAAAATATTTTGTCTGCCGTAAGTTGGTACGACGAAAACGCCGCAAAAGTATTGAAAAAAACGGTCAAACTCAAAGGCAAAAAATTAGAAAATCTGCTGAAACATCTCGGTACGACCAAAGAACATCTACCGGATTTTGGTTATTATCCTTTCGGCGAACCGGATACGTATCAGGTTTATGAAGCCTACAGCGACTTACGCGACTATGAAAATGTGCCGCTTAATACCTCTATTCACGATTATTTTCTTAAAGAAGTAAAACCCTATGTCACGGAAGCTTGGATTGATTTAGACAAAACCAAAATAGGTTATGAAATCAGTTTTAATAAGTATTTTTACCGCCACAAAGCCTTGCCGTCTTTGGAAGAAGTCCGTCAAGAAATATTGGCACTCGAACAAGAAAATGAAGGGCTGATACAAAAAATTTTAGATTTGACCACAAAATAATTATTTTTTTATTAACACTTAATGTGAATAATTTTTTATATCTTTGCAATGGAAATTTATTTTAGAAGCCGGAAATTTCAAAAAACATTAAGCAGTGAGAAAGCCATAAAACAAACCTATGGGAAAAACGCTAAAATTATCATGCGGCGTTTAAAAGAAATACAACGGGCAAAAAATTTGGCAGTTTTGTTTCGGATGCCCGGACGACATCATCCTTTACATGAAGATAGGGAAGGGCAATTTGCTTGCCGGCTAAACGGAAACGACCGTTTAATTTATATGCCCGGATGTGACCCGTTACCACTGGATGAAAACAATGCACTCATCTATGTTCAAGTGAGAAGTGTAATTATCTTAGAAATCGAAGATTATCATTAAAAAATTAACCTGTAAACCCTACGACAATGTCTACTTTATACAAATATGAACCTGATTATGCCGTACATCCGGGTGAAACTTTGCGTGAAAAGCTTGAAGAGTTGCAAATCACACCCAAAGAATTCGCCGTACGTACCGGTAAACCAGAACAAACCATTTCAAAAATATTAAATGGAAAAAGTGCCATAACACCCGATATGGCGGTGCAATTTGAAAAGGTTTTAAATATTCCTGCCAAATTTTGGTTGGATATGCAAGCCGATTACGATGAATACATTGCCCGCCAAAAGCAAGACGAAATGAAAAAAGCCGCCGGCGATTGGGCACGTCAATTTCCGTATGCCCAAATGGCAAAAGCCGGTTGGGTAAAACCCACTCGTAAGATTGAAGAAAAGACAGATGAACTCTTAAGCTTTTATAACATATCTAAACCCGAAGCTTGGCAAAATATTTATATAAAACAAGGATTACCGGCTTATTTTCGCGTTTCTTTAAAAAACGACAAAAATGCTTATGCCACTTCGGCACTTTTATGTTATAGCGAAAGAGCTGCCGACCAAATGGAGTTGCCGCCCTACGACAAACAGAAGTTAAAACACATATTGCCCGAACTCAAACAAATAATGGTAAGCCATACAAATGGTTTTCTGGAAGATATACGCCAAACTTGCGCTACTGCCGGTATTGCGGTAGTTTTTACGCATAGCTTACCCAAAACCGGACTGCACGGCGTGATGCGTTGGTACAAAAACCATCCGGTAATCTTGATGACCGACCGCGAAAAACGTTACGATTTGTTTTGGTTTTCATTTTTTCACGAATTGGGGCATTTATATTTACACGGACAGAAAAAAAATATTTTTCTTGAACAAGAAATACAGGCAAATGAAAAAGACCAAAAAGAACAAGAAGCCGACAATTTTGCAGGCAAATGGCTATTGACCGACAAGCAATTTGAAGCAGTTAAAAATATTTTTGAAACGCAATATTCCCATAGCGCACGGATGGATGCTGTCAATTACTATGCCCAAAAATACGGCACCCATCCTGCCATTATCATAGGGCGTTTGTTACGCGATAATAAAGCCCTATACCCAAAAGGATGGGGCAAACGCATCCCCAAAGTAGATTTTGACCGGCTTTTAAAACTGCAAAACAATGACTAATACCGCCCCAAAAAATACAACCATACCCACCTATAACCAATACAAAGATACCGGAATCCCTTGGCTGGGAAAAATTCCGGCGCATTGGGAAGTGGTTAAAATGAAATGGATTTTTAATGAAATAAGTATAAAGAATAGACCTTATGAAGAATTATTGTCGGTGACACAAACAAAAGGTGTTGTTCCTAGGAAGTTAGTGAAAAACCGGATGGTTATGCCATCAGGTAATTTAGAATCCTTTAAATATATCGATAAAGATAATTTTGCTATTAGTTTGCGATCATTTGAAGGTGGATTAGAATATTCTGCTTATAAAGGAATTATAAGTCCGGCATATACTGTTCTTAAATTAATGAAAAATAGATTTACTTTACATTCAAATTACTATAAATTTTTATTAAAATCATTTTCATTTATTTCAGAATTACAGACAAGCATTGTTGGAATTAGGGAAGGAAAAAATATTAGTTATAAAGAATTATCATATTCTATGCTTCCTATTCCCCCCAAACCCGAACAAACCGCCATTGCCGGTTTTTTAGACCGCAAAACCACCCAAATAGACCAAGCCATCGCCCAAAAGTAAGCCCTAATTGACCGGCTTAAAACCTATAAACAGGTACTGATACAACATGCCGTAACCAAAGGGCTAAACCCCGATGCCCCGCTTAAAGATTCCGGGGAAGAATGGATTGGAAAAATTCCGGTGCATTGGGAGGTACGGAAGTTGAAGTATTTAGGGAAATTATTTGCAGGTCTGAGTGGTAAAAACAGTAATGATTTTAGTAAGATTCCAAAGGTTAATTTTAAACCTTTTATTACTTTTAGTACTATTTATCAAAATACTGTAATATCTGATGCTAACAAAACATTAGAATATGTAAAAATTGAAAAATTTGAGCAACAAAATAAAGTTGATTATAATAGTGTTTTATTTTTAATGAGTAGTGAAACGATTGAAGATATAGCTAAAAGTGCAATTTATCAAGGAAGTAATAATGAATTGTATCTTAATTCTTTTTGTAAGGGATTCAAAACCAAAAATAAAAATTTATTGCCACAATTTTTGAATTTTCTTGTTAATTCAATTTCATATAGAATTTATTTTATGATTTATGCTCGTGGATTTACCCGAATAAATTTAAAACAAGAGTATATTAATAATGCACCTATTTTACTTCCCCCCAAAAATGAGCAAGCTGAAATTGTAAAATATATAGAAGCCAAAACCACCCAAATAGACCACAGTATTGCTTTACAAGAAGCGGAAATCAAGCGTTTACAAACCTATAAAACCGTATTGATAGACCAAGCCGTCACCGGCAAAATAAAAGTTATATAAGTTATGCCAAGTAAAACCAACGAACAAGCCCTCGAAACCGCCATTGAACAAGCCCTCACCGGACAACAAAATCCGGCGGTAAATAGGGTATCGGAGTCTGCACCCCTCTACACAGGCAACCTACACTACCAAAGCGGCAATCCCGCAGATTTTGACCCCAACTTTGCCATTGATCGCACGTATTTTTGGCATTTTTTGGAAACCACCCAAGCCGAAGAACTCAAAAAACTGCAACACAGCCCGCAATGGCGGCGCCAAATCTTAGAACGCTTAGACCGTTTGGTCAAAAAACACGGCATTTTGCATATCCTGCGCAAAGGACTTGCTATCAACAATGCCCATTTGCAATTTTACTACCCTTTGCCCACAGCCTCAAGCAGCCGGCGCATACATGAGCAATTTGGTCAAAATATTTTCAGCGTCACCCGCCAAGTGCACTATAATCAAGACAAGCCCGGTGAATCCATCGATATGGTTTTGTTTCTCAACGGCTTGCCCATTGCTACCATGGAACTCAAAAATGCGTGGACAGGACAAACGGCACGTGTTAACGGCATCAATCAATACAAATTTGACCGCGATCCGCGTCAGCCCTTGTTGCAATTCGGGCGTGCCGTCGTTCATTTTGCCATTGATACCGATGAAGTGTATATGACCACCAAGCTCGAAGGTAAAAACACCTTCTTTTTGCCCTTTAACAAAGGTTACAACAACGGCAAAGGCAATCCGCCCAATCCCAGGGGACATAAAACCGCCTATTTATGGGAAGACATCCTTACGCCCCGGAGTTTGAGCAATATTTTACAACATTTTGTGCGTTTTGACGGCAAAGCCAATGAGCCGTTATCAAAAAAACGCTTGTTTTTTCCGCGTTATCATCAATTGGATGTTGTACGCAAGCTTATCAAAGACACTTCCGAAAACGGTGTCGGCAAAAAATACTTGATTCAACATTCTGCCGGTTCGGGCAAGTCCAATTCCATTACTTGGGCGGCGTATCAGTTGATAGAAACCTATCCGGAAAATTCCGGTTTGCCCGGTGCCAAAGCTGTGGATAGCCCGCTGTTTGATACGGTTATTGTGGTGACTGACCGCAAAGACGCACAAGAAGAACGTATTGATGAAATATTAAATACCGTTGATTTATCGACCTATGGTTTGCAACGTACCGGCTTAAATGCCCACCTCTATCTGTCTGATACTGACGGTAATTTAACGCCCACCAACAGCAATCCCCGCGGTGCCCACGCCAATGTTATTAAAGACCCGCTGGATGATATTATAGAACAATTTAACGACCGGTGGTTCAGTGGCTGGGAAGCTACCCCCGAAGACCAACGCATCGTATTGCTGCAGCTGATTCAGAAAATCAAAGAACATCCGGACTATCAAAGCAAATTTGCCGATAACAAAGACCGTCAAAATCGCGATTTAACCTTTAAGAAAATATTAGATGATGTAATGCTTAAAAAACGCCGTCAAGATGCAGATTTATACAAACTTTACAGCAAAGATGAGGGTTTTTACCGTGCCTTTTTCGACACGATGAAACGTTTGGCGGAAATGGATTTGCCGGATGTGGGATAATTAAATACTTTTTATGGTTTTTTATACTTAATAATTGATATAATATTACGTATAGGTAAAAGATTCTAAACAAAACAATCAATGCGTATATTACTATTTTTTTTAGTCATTAAAGTCAATTTTATAATAATTTGATTTGTTAATTTCATAAAAAACAAAAAAAGTCATATTTTTTTATTAATATTTAATTAATTTAAATTTCGGTTCATTCAGATTAACATTTAGTTTGTTAATCAAAAAAATATTAATTATGAAAAACATAACACCAATCACCGTATTTTTTTTAGTAATAACCGGTTTTACATATGCACAAACTACCTATGTGCCGGATGATAATTTTGAATACTATCTCGAAACACATGATTCTAACGGTTATACTGTAAATGTCGGTGATGCCGATAGTATGGGAAACGGGACAGTCAATGATAATTATGTTTATACGTCAAGAATTAGCGATATAACACAATTAAATGTGCAAAGTAACGAAATTTCAGATTTGACAGGTATTGAAGATTTTGCCGCTTTACAAAAGCTTTATTGTTATGACAATTTATTAACAAGTTTAGATGTTACACAAAATACTAATTTGGAAGAATTATATTGTTATGCTAACCAATTAACCGGTTTAGACGTTTCTCAAAATGTCGCTTTGATTAAACTTGAAGTATATGCTAATCAGCTAACTAGTTTGAATATACAAAATGGTAATAATGCCAATCTTGTGCTTTTTAATGCTACCGGTAATAGTCATGACTTGACTTGTGTTTTTGTAGATGATGCTGATTATATGGCTGCTAATTGGCCGGATGCAATAGATGCTACTGTTAGATATGTAGAAACCCAAGCCGAATGTGAAACTACCTATGTGCCTGACGATAATTTTGAATATTATCTTGAAACTCATGATGCTAGCGGCAATGTTGTGGCAGTAGGTGATGCTAACAGTATGGGGAACGGTATTGCTTATGATGATTATGTACTGACATCCAAAATCAGTAATGTAACCAGCTTAAATGTATCAAATAAAAGTATTACTGACTTAACCGGTATTACTGATTTTGTAGCGCTGGAATATCTTGATTGTTCTTTTAATAATCAATTAACTAATTTAGATGTTACCCAAAATACCGCTTTAAAAACCCTGATATGTGAATACGACGGCTTAACAAATCTGGACGTTTCTCAGAATACTGATTTACAAATACTTAAATGTGATTATAATGCTTTAACAAGTTTAGATATTTCTCAAAATACAGTCTTGGAAGTGCTTGATTGCTCTAATAACGCATTGACAAGTTTGAATACATCGCAAAATACGGTTTTACAGGAACTCAATTGTTATTTCAATCAATTAACAAGTATTGATATTTCGCAAAGTACGGCTTTACAAACACTTTCATGTTATAATAATCAATTAACAAATATAGATATTTCAAATAATACGCTATTGCAAACATTGTATTGTAGTTACAATCAATTAACGGCTTTGGATGTTACGCACAATTCGGCTTTACAAACGCTTCGTTGTTATAATAATCAATTAACGGCTTTGGATGTTACGCAAAATCCGGCTTTACAAACACTTGAATGCGATAGTAATCAATTAACAAGTTTAAATACATCACAAAACACGGCATTGCAAATGCTTAAATGTAGTGAAAATCAGTTGACTAATTTAGATGTGTCACAAAATTCGGATTTGCAAGTACTTTGGTGTTATACCAATCAATTGACAAGTTTGAATATGCAAAATGGTTATAATATTAATCTTACAGAGTTTCAGGCAGTTTATAACCCTGATTTAACTTGTGTTTTTGTCGATAATGCCGATTATATGAATACCAATTGGCCTGATGCAATAGATGCAACTGCTACTTATGCTGAAAATCAAACGCAATGTGATACTTTAACCCAAACAACTTATGTTCCGGATGACAACTTTGAAAACTATCTCGAGACGCATGATGCCACCGGAAATACTGTTTCGGTAGGTGATGCTAACAGTATGGGAAATGGCATTGCCAATGATGATTTAGTACTTACCTATAAGATTAGCAACGTGACAATTTTAAATATTGACTTTAAAAATATTGCAGACCTAACCGGTATTGCAGATTTTGCAGCATTACAACAGCTTAATTGTAAGTTTAATCAATTAGTTAGTTTAGATGTCTCACAAAATACGGCATTACAGATGCTTGACTGTTCTGTAAATCAATTAACCAATTTGGCTATACCACAAAACACAGCATTACAAGAACTTTACTGCGAAGCCAATCAATTAACAAGTTTAGATATTACTCAAAATCCGGCTTTAAAAATACTTATTTGTTATGAGAACGAGTTAGCTACCTTAGATTTGACACAAAATACAGACTTACAACAAATAGAATGTTATAATAACCAATTAACAAGTTTGGATATTACACAAAACACAACTTTGCAGACACTTATATGTTATGAAAATCAGTTAAATGTTTTGGATTTATCGCAAAATCCGGATTTAGAACAACTCGAATGCCATTATAACCAATTAACTGCATTAGATATATCCCAAAATCCGGTTTTAAAAAGATTTTATTGTTTCGATAATCAATTAACAAGTTTAAATTTACAGAATGGTAATAATGTGAATTTTACATATTTTGGCGCATCCGGCAATCCTGACTTAACCTGTGTATTTGTAGACGATGCAGATTATATGACCAATAATTGGTCTAATGCCATTGATGCTACTGCTAGGTATGTAGAAACCCAAGCAGAATGCGATGCCGCCTATCAAACAACCTATGTGCCTGACGATAATTTTGAGAATTATCTAGAAACTCATGATGCAGATGGACATACCGTTCAGGTAGGCGATGCCAATAGCATGGGCAATGGTATTGTTAATGATGATTATGTATTTACCTTAAAAATTAATCCTATAACTATTTTAGACGTAAGTAGTCAAAATATTACCGACTTAACAGGTATTACTGATTTTACTTCATTACAAACCTTATATTGTTCTGACAATCAATTAACAGATTTTAACCTATCACAAAATACAAATTTGACAGCACTTTATTGTACTGATAATCAATTGACAAATTTAAATATATCTCAAAATATTGCTTTAGTTAGGCTTTATTGTTCCAATAACCAACTAACTGATATAGATGTATCACAAAATACAAGCTTATCAGTACTGGAATGTTTTAGTAACCAATTGGCACACTTAGATTTGAGGAATGCTAACAATACAAACATAACGGATTTTGATACCACGGGCAATCCTGATTTAACCTGTGTATTTGTAGACGATGCAGGTTACATGACTACTAATTGGTCCAATGCCATTGATGCCACAGCTAATTATGTAGAAACCCAAGCCGATTGTGATGCCCTTAATATGGACGAAACTTTTAAAGACGAAGTAAAAGTTTATCCCAATCCTTTTAACGGTTATATCAATATTG
>WGBX01000157.1 GCA_015494075.1 Flavobacteriaceae bacterium | reverse complement strand
TATGAAGCCTGAATCATTTTGTGTAGGTTCTTGTGCTTGGATACCCATAGTAACCAAAAAAAACAGTAATAAAAGCCTTAGTTTCATAGTTAAAATTTTAGAAATTAAAGTAAATTTATAAAATAGTTTAAAATAGATATATAATTATTTGTTAAAATAATTTTTTTAAATGCAACAAGGTCAAATGTTTTATAAAACAAAGCATAAGATATAATTTTAATTACCAGTTACTTATGTCAAAAACTTACAAATTGGTGATATAATAGTTTATATGTATGACTTATTTTATCTTAAATAAACTTATTAAGCTTTGTGAAGTATTGTTAATAGTCCATTGATAAATGTCCATAATTGAGAGGCTATTTGTAGCATGTAAAACATAGAAGCCAGGAATGGTTTAAAAGTCTATATTTTAGGATTTTTAATTTTAATCTAACATAAAAATACTAATAAAACGATTTTTCTTCTACTGAAAAAGGGAAAAAATCTTTTGTCATTACAATCTTTTTGTTATTTTTGCACTCGCATTGGGGCCGTAGCTCAGTTGGCTAGAGCGCATGACTGGCAGTCATGAGGTCGAGGGTTCGACTCCCTTCGGCTCCACAAAACCGCTTAATTTTTAGGCGGTTTTTTTTTTGGCATAATTCTACATAGAAATAATTATATTTGTTGACAAAATTTATTATATGGACTTTATTAAAAAACATTGGTCAAATATTCTTTTTTTTGGTCTTATCATCTTTATGTTTACGCCTGCCGGAATGCCTTTGCGAACTATGCTGATAAAAGGAGTTTCGTATATAACCTCTCATGTTGAAAATTTGGAAATCGACCCTGATAAACGTTTAAAATTAACCGATTATCATTGGCAACTTTTAGATCAAAATCAACATAGTTTGGATTTGGCCGAATATAAAGGAAAAGTAGTACTTATAAATAATTGGGCAACTTGGTGTCCGCCTTGTATTGCAGAAATGCCCAGTCTAAACCGTCTATATCAAACTTATAAAGATCACATGGTTTTTCTTTTTGTAGCGCATGATAAGCCTGAAAAAGTAAGGCAATTTTTACAAAAAAACCACTTAAATATTCCGGTTGTTTTTGTGCAAAGTGAAATACCATCGCTTTTACAATCAAATAGTATTCCCACCACCTTTATTTTGAATAAAAACGGCGAGATTGTTGTTAAAAAAACAGGAGCAGTTGACTGGAATAGCAAGCAAGTTCACAAAATTTTAGATCAACTTATTAAATCAGACTTATGAGAGTTGTTGCCTTGATCCCAGCCCGTTTTCAATCGGAACGTTTACCGGGCAAATTGCTAAAAGATTTGAATGGACAAACGGTTATACGGCGCACCTACGAAGCTGCTCAAAAATCCGGTCTTTTTGATGATGTTATTGTTGTTACTGATCATTCTAAAATTTTGGAAGAAATAGTCAAACATGGCGGTAAAGCCTTGATGAGCCGGCAAAAACATGCTACTGGTACTGACAGAATAGCTGAATTTGCACATCAGATTGATGCGGACATTATTATCAATATTCAAGGAGATGAACCTTTTATAAATCGTCGGGCTTTAAAGAACTTGATTGCCGTATTTGAAAACGACAAAGCAAGTCATATCGATATAGCTTCATTAATGACACCAATTAAAGATAAAGCCGAATTTTTAAATCCGAATAATGTGAAAGTAGTGGTAGATGTTGACGGTAAAGCACTCTTTTTTTCGCGTGCTCCCATTCCATATTCACGTGATAAAGTTTTTGAAAAAGCTTATAAACATATTGGTGTTTATGCTTTTAGGAAAAAAAGTTTGGCTTTGATTTCTC
Organism: Flavobacteriaceae bacterium; assembly: GCA_015494075.1. GTDB lineage: Bacteria > Bacteroidota > Bacteroidia > Flavobacteriales > Flavobacteriaceae > WGBX01. The sequence goes on along the minus strand of WGBX01000157.1, from coordinate 9,040 downwards.
AAATTCCGCAAACAGAATTAGAAAGAATTGAAAAATTGGAAAATTTACGTTTTTTAGAATTCGGCTTCAATATTTATATGGTAGAAACTGATCAGGTAAATTTTGGTATTGATACTGATGAGGATTTACAAAAGGCTATTTTATATTTAAAAAACCAAGCTAATGAAAAAATGGATTGAAGCAGCACGGCTGCGAACGCTGCCTTTATCATTGGCAGGCATTATACTGGCAGGTTTTATTGCCGCCAGTTATCACCGGTTTGATTGGGTGATATTTATATTATCGGTTTTGACGGCTGTATTATTTCAAATTTTGTCCAATTTTGCTAATGATTACGGCGATGGTGTTAAAGGCACCGATAACATAGACCGGATAGGACCCCAGCGCGCTTTACAGTCAGGGGCTATTTCGGCTCAGCAAATGAAAAAAGCTATTTGGGTGACCGGATTTTTATCTTTTGTATCTGCACTGGTTTTAATTTTATATAGCTTTGGATTTGAAAAAGCCGGTTTTATCTTTATTTACTTGTTATTAGGCTTAGCAGCCATTATTGCAGCCATTAAATATACTGTGGGACAAAAAGCTTATGGTTATATGGGATTAGGAGATGTATTTGTTTTGGTATTTTTTGGCGTGGTTGCAGTAATGGGTGGTGTTTTTTTGTATACTAAGCATTTAGATTGGACATTGCTATATCCGGCACTTTCTATCGGATTTTTAAGTATGGCAGTTTTAAATTTGAATAATATGCGTGATTTGTCATCTGATACCAAAGCCCGAAAGCTTACCATTCCTGTAAAATTGGGTTTGGAAAACGCAAAAAAATATCATATTTTGCTTATAAGTTTTCCGTTTTTTTTTACTCAAGCTTACATTTTTCACCATTATCATAATTTATGGCCATGGTTGTTTATGCTTCCCTACCTTTTTTTATTTATACATTTAATGCGGGTTATTCAGACTAACAATCCAAAAGATTTTGATCCTGAATTGAAAAAGGTAGCAATTTTCACTTTATTATATGCTATATTTTTCGGACTGGGTTTAATATTGTCATAAAAAATACAGGTTGCTTTCCGGTCTTTTATAGTCAGATTAAGGTTTTTTGAAAAAATAAATAATTTCAAAACTAAAGACGTTATGCTTCGCTAACAAATCCGAAGGATTAAAATCAGGGTCATTAGCTAATTCAGGTGTGATATTAGATAAACCTTGTTGGTATTGTACATTAAATGTTAATTTATTGATACTGAAACCCGCTCCAACATTAATACCATAATCTAAACCATTAAAATATTGGATTAACATACCCGTATCGAGATCAATATCAGATAAGTTTTCTTCAACATCTCCAAATACAGCTTCCAAATCAATATCCTGCTGTACATTTTGAATGGTCCCATCGGTAAATACCATTTTTAAATCCTGTATTTCTTCGCCGCCTAAACCATAAGCTAAATAAGGTCCTGCATTGATGTTAAATTTGCCGATATGATATACGATATTTACCGGTATTTGTAAATACTGAAAATTAGCTTTCCAATCACCCGAAATTTCTTTCAGATCTTCATATTTTTCTTTTGCTTGGTCTAAATTGACATTAAAGCCTTTTTGGATAAAATCCAAACCACTACGAATAGATAACATATTATGCATAAACTCATATTCTAATACTATGCCACCATCATAATTAAGTGAACGAGCAGTAGGCAGTTCCAGATCATTTAAGCTGGTAACGGCATTCATGTTGACATCGGTTGCTGTAACGCCCATTTTAATACCAAATTTTAATTGTGCTGTTCCTACCTGAATGCTTAGTATACATAAAAAGAAGCCTAGTAATTTTTGTTTCATTTGCTGATTTTATTTAAAAAAATATTGATAATACTTGTGTTTTAAAAGCCGCCGGACATCGTTTGTCCGACGGCTTTTTAAAATAACATTAGTCCATAAACGGATATTTATAGTCAGTCGGCGGATTAAAGTTTTCTTTAATTGATCTAACGGACATCCAACGTATCAAATTCCACATACTGCCGGCCTTATCATTGGTGCCGGAGCCGCGAGCACCACCAAAAGGTTGTTGATTAACTACTGCACCGGTTGGTTTGTCATTGATATAGAAATTGCCGGCTGCATTTTCTAATTTTTTGCTGGCTTCTACAATGATGTTTCTATCTTTGGCAAAAATAGCTCCCGTTAATCCGTATGGTGAAGTATTATCTACTAATTTAAGACTTTCACGCCAAGCCTCATCTTTATAAACATATATAGTTAAAACAGGTCCAAACAGTTCTTCTTCCATAGTAACATAATGAGGATCTTTTGCTAAAATTACAGTAGGATCGATAAAATAACCTTTGCTGTCATCATATCCGCCGCCGATAATTACTTCTGCATTAGCATCTTTTTGGGCTTGATCAATATAACCGGTAATTTTATTAAAGGCACTTTTACTAATTACAGCAGTCATAAAATTGCTAAAATCATCAGGACTGCCCATTTTAATACTGTCAATTTGTTTTTTTAGTTCTTTAAATACAGCGTCCCATTGACTTTCAGGAATATAAGCTCTTGATGCAGCCGAGCATTTTTGTCCTTGGTATTCAAAAGCCCCACGGGTAAGTGCTGTTGCCACAGCTTTGGGATCGGCATCATTATACATCCAAACAAAATCTTTTCCGCCGGTTTCTCCTACTATTCGAGGGTAAGTTTTATAGTTTGAAATATTTTCGCCAATTTTTTTCCATAAATATTGAAAAACATCGGTAGAACCGGTGAAATGTATACCGGCAAAATCAGGACTGCTTAAGACTTGTTCGGTAATCATTGTAGCACTACCTGCAACCATATTAATAACTCCACCGGGTAAACCGGCTTCTTGTAAGATTTCCATAATCATTTTGGCCGAATACATTTGTGTAGAAGACGGTTTCCATACCACCACATTTCCTGCCATTGCCGGAGAAGTAGGCAAGTTGCCGGCAATAGATGTAAAGTTAAATGGTGTTACAGCATAAACAAAACCTTCTAATGGGCGGTATTCCATTCGGTTCCATACTTCAGGTGAAGATTCGGGTTGTTCGGCATATATTTTTTGTAAATAAGCAGCGTTAAAACGCCAAAAATCTGCCAATTCTGCCACAGCATCTATTTCTGCTTGAAAAACTGTTTTGGATTGGCCAATCATTGTCATGGCATTCATTTTAGCACGGTATGGACCACTGAGCAAATCAGCTGCTTTTAAGAATATAGCTATACGATCTTGCCAGTCCATATTGGCCCATTTTTCACGAGCGGCTAAAGCAGATTTTATAGCTTTTTGCACTTCCTCTTTAGAAGCTTTGTGATATTTTCCTATAACATGTTGGTGGTCATGTGGTGGTGTTATGTTTTTGGTTTTGCCGGTATAAACCTCTTGGCCGCCAATGTATAAGGGCACTTCTATTTGGTCATTCCAATATTGTTTATAAGCTTCTAATACTGCTTGTCTTTCGGGTGTTCCCGGTGCATATGATAGAACGGGTTCATTTTTGACTTTATCGGTTTTAAAAAATCCAGTTGCCATAATTTTTATTTTTTTTAGTTGGTGAACAAAGTTACTAAAAAAAGCCTTGAGAACATAGGATAAAAGCTGTCTAAAAACCATAAAAAAAGCACGCTTGAATTAACAAGCGCGCTTTTTTAACACAAACAAATTTATCACACAAACAAACATAATAAATTTATAGCACAAATATAAGGCTAAACAGTCCGGTATACCAAGTTAAATTTACAAACGCAATTATATAATTAATAAGTGCTGTTAATTTTTATTTTTGAGTAAATTACGAACCATAGATTTCTTACGAAATGATACCGGGACCAAGTTGCCATTTGATAATTGCAAGCGCCCTTCTTTATCAATACTCTGAATATGAGTTTTTTGTACAATATGAGATTGATGTGGTCTGATAAAAGCGTCAGTGGGTAAATATTTCTCAAAAAACTTTAAATTTTTAGAAGCAACAATGGTTTGCTTGTTTGTAATGATACTGGTGTAAGCACCATCGGCTTTTAAATGAATGATATCATTAATGGGGATAAGGTAAGTTTTTTCTGCGGTTTTTATATGAATTGTTTGTGGTTTTGTGTTTTTTGTATCGGGGGTATTAGTGTCTTTAATTTTTTGTTTGGCTTTGATTTTATCTATGGCTTTTAAAACAGCTAATTTGAAATCGTTTGGATTGATGGGTTTGAGTAAATAATCAGTAGCTTCATTTTTAATAGCTTGTATAGCATAATTTGTATAAGCTGTTGTGAAAATAACTTCAAATGTTTTATGTTCGATACTTTGAAGTAGTTCAATTCCGGTACCATCTTCTAAGCGTACGTCTAAAAAAAGCAAATCGGGCGCTTTTTGCGCAATATATTGTTTGGCTTCTGCTATGCTTGCAGCTTCACCAATAATTTTTAAATTTGGAAAAAATTCTTTGGTTAAAAAAACCAACACTTTTCGAGCATCTATTTCATCTTCAACAATTAATACTTTCATAGTCAGTCAGTTAATTTAGGGCGGTTTGCAAGATAGTTATTTTTTTATTAATTTTCGTCAAAATCATCGGGAATACAAAAATAGACTTTGGTGCCCTGTTTCAGATTTTCGATACTAAAGCTGTCAAAAGCATCTTTTCCAATCATCAGTAATCGTTTTTTAAAGACATCTAAGGCATGTTCTTTATGGTCTTTTTTGGGATGATAGCCTTGGCCGTTGTCTATTATATCAAAGCATAAATAGTTCTCTTTTTTTATTACTTTGATACATAAGGTACCTTTATGATTTATATTTTTAAAACCATGTTCAATAGCATTTTCTATAAAAGGTTGTAAAATCATGGGTGGCACCCGACATTCATTTTGATCGATATTTTTATCGACTTTTATTTGGTAGTCAAATTTGTCTTTATAACGAAATTTTTGAGTATCCATATAATTGCGTAACATTTGTAATTCGGAAGCCAGTGGAATAGATTTTTTTTGGATAAATTCGAAATTTTGACGTATTAATTGCGCAAATTTTGATAAGTATGTGGCTGACAATATAGGGTTATTGTCAATGAGAGAGCTTTGAATAGAAGATAACACATTAAAAATAAAATGCGGATTCATTTGTGAACGTAACACCTTTTGTTCCAGCTTAAATTGTTCTTGTTTAAAATTTAGACGGTCTAACCTATTGAGTTGATAAGAAATAAGTAAGCCCAGTAAAAATATGATAGCGATAAACATAAAAATGATCTGGTTTTTCTTATTAATGATACGAACTTGATCCAATTGTTTTTCTTTGGACAATAAACGGAGCTTATTCTCAATACTTTTTTCCATTTCTTTATTAAACTCTGTTTCATTTAACTTAGACAGAGAATCTTTAATTTGCAAAATATGCAAGGCTTCAGTATCTTTTTTTTCTTGGAGTAAGTATCGTAATTTCAGATCATATAAATGCATTTTTTCTTTATAATTATCAGGATTGGAAGCTAAAGCTTTGTCCAAATAATAGTTAGCACTATCTTGTTGACCGGTTTCATGATATAAATCTGCCAAATTTTCATATACACTAATTGGTTTTAATTGGTTTCTTTTGGCCAGTTGTAAGGCTTTATTATAATAATAACGTGCTGTATCCGGTTGTTTTTTATATAAAAGAGACAGAGCGCCTAAATTGTTGTACGATTCTATTAGACTAAATGGGTCTTCCAAACTGTCTTTTAAATAAAATGATTTTAAAGTATATTCATAAGCTTTTTCCGGTTGATTTTGCTCTTTATATATAATACCGATGTTGTTATAAACTGCTGACAAAGCTGAGGTGTCCTTCATTTGTAAATACATGTCTCCGGCTTTTTTTAAATAGTCGATAGCTTTCTTTTTATCATTATTTAAATAATACAAATGTGCCAATTCGCCATAAGCACGGCTTTTAATATAATTATTGTTAAGTCGATCGGCAATTTTCAAACCTTTAATGATCATCTTAGAGGCGATGTTTTTATGATTTAAAAAAGCATGGCTTATTCCTAAGTTGACTAAAGTTTTAGCCGTCATTTCATCCTTATTTTCACTTTCAAAAATTTCTAAGGCTTTTTGATAATAAGAAATTGACATTTTTTCTTGATTGGTATTTTGTAAGTCATTAGCCAGATCAAAATATATATAAGCTTTTTGTAATGTGGTTAAACTATCAGATTGACTGAGTTTTTTCCATTGCGATATACGTTTGGCAATGGGTTGATTTTTTATATTTTGCTCTATTTTTTTAAATGTCTTGGAAGAATACGTTTTTTGGTTCTGACACTGGGATAATGACGTAAGTATAAACGTTAAAAACAAAGTGTTTTTAAAAAGAGCGAGCATGATTGTTGATTTTATTTGTGTTGTGCTTGGTAAATGTAGTTATTTTTTTTTAAATTTTGTTTTATAGCTTTTAAATTATTTATAGTATAATATATTTAGCAAAAAAAATGCAATATTTTTGAAAATATATTTTTATTGTTGTGTGTTTTGTATCTTTAACTTTTAAAATTATATGAAGCTATCACTTGTGTATAGAGATCAATCCCGTTTGTCGTTAATTATTTTAAGAGGGCTGTCTATTTTAGCCAAGTTTGTTTTTACAACCTTATATTTTAAATATTCCGAAGCCGGTTTTGGATCTTATAGCTTATTGGCAACAACATTAGTCTTATTGGTTTTTTTGTTAGGTATGGATTTTTACAGTTATGCCAATCGTGCTATTTTAGCTCCTGGCAGTCAGCCTGTAAAAATTTTGTTTAATCAATTTAGTCTATATTTTATCTTATATATTATTTTGTTACCGCTTGTTTTTTTTATTTATCATAATGAAGGTTTTGCACCTGATTATTTTTATTTATTTTATTTGGTATTGGTAACCGAGCATTTAAATTATGAGTTGTACCGCTTGTTTTTTGTGTTTAAGAAACCCTTGGCTGCTAATATCAATTTGTTTTTACGCAATGGCTTTTGGGTGCTACTAGCGGCTTTTTATCTTTATAAACAAAATAAAATTGATTTACCTTTAATTTTGGTTTTATGGTTAATGGGAAATACTGCCGCTTTAGTTTTTAGTTTATCGGTTATTATGTTTAAGCAAAGAGGTGTAAAATTTGCCGATTTTATATGGGATAAAGACTGGATTGTTAAAGGTTTATATATTAGTTTGCCATATATTTTAGGCTCATTAGCTTACAAAACCATAGAGTTTTCTGACAGGTATTTGATAGACTATTTTCTAGATAAAAAAGCCTTAGGAATATATGCTTTTTTCGCTAACATGGCCAATGTTTTAAATATTGTTCTTTTTACAATGGTGGTTTCTGTATTATATCCACCATTGGTTGAAAGTATTTTAAAAAAACAAAAAACACGGTTTGACAAAATTTATAGACAGTTTAAAAGAGAATTGTGGCTTCTAGCCATTTCAGGTAGTATTGGCTTATTGATTTTGTTGCCGTTACTATTAATGTATATTGACAAAGCACAATATTTAAATCAATTTTATGTTTTTCTTTTATTACTAATTGCTAACATTTTGCTCAATTTTTCTTTTGCATTTCATTTTGTCATTTATGCTTATCATAAAGATTGGAAAATATTTAAAGCAACAGCCTATGGAGCTATTACTAATATTCTTTTAAATATCCTTTTGATTCCTTTTTGTGGTATAGGTGGTGCAGCAGTAGCCACTTTGGTAAGTTTTATGTTGGTGGCTTTGCTCAAATATAAAGAAGCACATAAACTTCTTAAAATTTATTCACAGTAAAGCTTGTTTAGTTTTTCTTTAAACGGCTTTTTATATGAAGGACTGAGTTTTATCTTTTCTCCTACGACCGACAAGACTTTATTATTTATGCGACCTTCAAAAATAGGTGGTTTAAGGTTTATGATATAACTATCACTTACCCTGACAAAATAATCCGGTAAATCTTTCAATATATCTTTCAAAGATTTTTTTAAATAAAAAAGTTCTCTGTTTTTAGTTAAAAACCAAATGTAATTTTTTCTGATTTCTTGATTGTTAGCCGCCAAAAATTTAATATCGGTAGTGAAAAAAGCAATATTTTCAAACAATATAGTCTTACGTGTAAGGTCGTGTTGCGGGTAAGATTTTAAATCTTCTAGATAATTTACTAAAGCCGTAAGGCCTAACTTTTCTGATGTAGAAGCGGGTTTGTGTTGTTGCTCTAGTTGGGTTTCCTTCTTTTTTAAGGCTGTATAAATAGCTCTTTTTAGTTCAGATGCATTAAGTCGCGGCTTGGTTTTTACCAAATACTGTTCATGATTGGTTTCCAGCGCTTTGGTAAAATAAATATCATTATCAAAGTCGGTTACATAAATAAAAGGAATACGATATTTTTCATGTAAGATTTTTCCCAAATCAATACCGGTTAAATCTCCTTGTAATTTGATGTCAAGCAAAACTAAATCCGGTTGTTTAAGAGGTATTTGTTCTAAAGCTTCTTTTACACTTGGTGTATAGGGACCAACTGCAAAAGCTTCTTTGGTTAAGATCTTTTTCATACGGCGGTATAAAACCGCTTCATCTTCTACTATAAGAATATATTCATTCAATTTTTTTTGTAAATGTTAATAGTTTATTTGTTTGTGTTATCCCCAAAAATAAGCAAAAAATCATTGATAATACATGAATTTTCCCCATAATTTTTTTTAATTTAAAAACAAGATGATATTTGTGTCAGCTACATTGAAGTTATGTTTAGCTTAAATGTAAGTTTGTTTGTTTGTTACCCTAGAGTTTGAAGCCGTCTGTTCCCTTGACGGCTTCATTTGTTTTAGGCTATAAAAAGATAAGCTTTTAATTAGCTGAGCGTGTTTTCCCTTAAAAAGCTGGATTTTCCCTATTTTTTTTAATATATCTGATGTCATTTACGGCTTTATGGCGCAGATAGGCGGTGAGTAGATAAAACGGTTGTTACCAATAATAGCGGTACAGCTAAATTTGTTTTAAATGATATTAATAACC
>WGBX01000156.1 GCA_015494075.1 Flavobacteriaceae bacterium | reverse complement strand
TTTAGATATAAAGCGACATGAAAAAATAATTCAAAATCATGAAAATAATTTTGTTAATTACAATCAAACTGAATCTCCTGAATTTTTATTGATTGAAAAAGAATATTTTGATAAATTTCAAAATATTTTGAATAGTTTACCACAACGTCAAAGAGAAATATTTGTTTTAAATAGAATCGAAAAGAAAAAATATAAAGAAATAGCAGAAATGTTAGGTATTTCTATAAAAACTGTTGAAAAACATATGCATGGTGCCTTAGTTTTTATGAAAGAACAATTGGGCAGAAAAATTTAGGGTAGGGTTTTTTAAAAACCATACGTCATATTAATGTATAAAAAAGAAGTGATGGCACAAAAATACCAAAATACATATTATTTAGCAGATTGGTTGGCAGGAAAAATCTCTGATGATGATTTGAAAAAATTAATCTCTGAGTCTGATTATAAGCAGTACCTGAAGATTAGAGAAGCTTCTGATTTAATGGCTTATTTTGAGAACACAGATTTTTCTATACCAGAAAGAATCAGGAATAATTATCGCAAAAAACAATCTATCCAATCTAAAAAAAATCATCGGAGAGTTTGGTTAGGCATTGCAGCTTCACTAATTTTATTATTCGGCTTGTATCGTGCATTTACTTTTAATACAGAAATCATGATCAAAACAGGAATTGGCGAAACCAAGAAAGTAGCCTTGTTAGATGGTTCAGAAGTTATCTTAAATGCCAATTCTGCTTTAACCTACTCTAAAAAACAATGGGCAAACAATCGAGAGGTTTTTTTAAAGGGCGAAGCCTTTTTTAAAGTTAAAAAAGGCAGTGATTTTATTGTCAAAACCAATCAAGGTCAAGTTAAAGTATTAGGAACAGAGTTTGATGTTAAAGTTTTGTCTGACTTATTTCAGGTTGTCTGTTTTTCCGGAAAAGTTTGGGTTAAGTCTTCTGAAATTGATACAGTTTTAACAGCCGGAAAAGCAGTCAAATCATCCGGTCAAACTATTCAACATTGGAGTTTGGCAACTTCTCAGCCTGATTGGTTGTCAGGTGAAAATAGTTATAAAGAAACTTTATTAAAATATGTATTGAATGACCTTGAAAACCAATATAAAATCCGTTTTGATAGAAGTCATATTGATGATACTATTAAATTTACCGGAAGTTTTCCACATCATGATTTGCAAAAAGCTTTAGCGTCTGTTTTTAAGACCTTAGGTATTAAATTTACTGTAAAAAACAACCTGATTATATTGAAAAAATAAAATATGAAGGTTTTTGTGTTATTGCTATGTTTTCTTAATTGGCATACTTTGTTTGCTCAAACAGATCAAATGCCGTTACACCTTGATTACAATAAAAAAAAAGTTACTTGGGTTTTAACACAATTAGAGCATAGGTTTAATGTCAAATTTTCATATCCTACCGATTTGTTAAAGGACAAAACCGTTACTTTAGATGATGATTATGATTCGTTAGATATCGTTCTATTAGACTTGTCATTGTTGTTAAATCTGGATTTTCAAAGGATAGATAACCGTTATATTTATATAGTTCCCACGCAATCAAAATCGCTCTCAGAGGTATGGGTCAAAGGTTATTTATCTAGTGGTATTTCAAAATCGGACAATGCTTCATTTGAAATCAATTCAAAAAACATGCATTTGTTACCCGGTCTTACCGAACCGGATATTTTAGAAGGCATACAACATTTGCCGGGCGTTGTCAGTTTGGATGAAACTGCTACTCAATTTTCAGTAAGAGGCGGTACTGCCGATCAAAATAGAATAATTTGGGATGGTATCAATATTTACCATGGTGGACATTTGTTTGGACTGGTATCTGTTTTTAACCCAAATATATCACATCATATTAGCTTTATTGATAAAGGAACGCCAGTAACGTATGGCGAACGAATTTCTAGTGTTGTAGCTATTAAGACCGATCAAAAAATTGCTGCAAAATCGACGGTTGACATAGGTTTAAATGGTATTGCTGCCGATGCTATAATTAAGATTCCGATAGTTCAAAACAGATTAGATTTTCAAGCATCTGTAAGACGTTCATATGAAGATTTTTTTGAGACAGAAACTTTTAGATTATATGAAGAAAAAGCTTTTCAGAATACAAAAGTGCAAGAGGAATTCTTCATGTTTAAAGATTATAATTTTAAAATTAATTATAAACTCAACGCTCACAATGATGTGCATTTGAGTATGATTCATATTGATAATGATTTAGAACATAGCTATTATCAAGATCAAAATACTTATAATGATTTTTTAGATTCAGAAAATGAAGGTATTAGTCTTGATTGGCAGACTAAATTTCTATATTCGACTTGGCAAAATCTTTTAAGTTATTCCAATTACCGTTTTGATTATTTGTATAATACTTATCCTGATGTGGGCGATAGCGCTGTTTTTACCAAAAGTAACCGGATCAAAGATTTTAATTTTTTATCGAATTACCAATTAATAATTGAAAAGAACAAATTATTGAATTTTGGATATCAGTTTGATTATAAGTCGGTTGATTTTCTGTTTAAAGAAGAGTCTAATGCATTGTTTATTTTAGATAGTGATGATAGTACTATTTACTCAAATGCTTTATTTGCAGCTTTTAATCGTAAAAACTATCATAATTGGGATTTTTATGCCGGCTTAAGAGTAAATTATTTTTTGCCTGTTAATAAATTAAAATTAGAACCAAGATTTGTTATAAATAGGAAAATAAATAAATATTTGAAATTACAATTAACAGGAGAAATAAAACATCAGGTTATTACACAAATTAACGAAACCGTTCTTAGTGATTTGGGTTTAGAGCGTAAAGTTTGGCGTTTGGTCGATTTTAATCAATTTCCGTTAATCACTAGTAAACAATTTACAATGGGTGGTATTTTTCAGCAACATAAATGGTTGGTAGATTTGGATGTGTATTATAAGCAAACAGATGGTATTACTACATTATCTTTGGGATTTCTCAATCCGGTGGATAACAGTTTTCATACGGGCATTCGTAAAGCTTTAGGTTTTGATATATTTCTTCGAAAAAAAATAAATTCAGATTTTAAAGCTTGGTTAAGTTATAGTTATATGAATGTCCGTGAACAATATGATGGTTTAAATAATGGTGAAAGTTTTCCGGCACATACCGGTATTCGTCATATATTGTCTATATCATCTAGTTATTATTTAAAAAAGTTTGAATTGGCTGCTGTATGGAAAATTCACTCAGGCAAACCTTATACCGAATTGGAAACTGATGACGATGAACAGTCTTATTCTTATTTTGAATCAATAAATTCAGATTACTTGCCGGTATATCACCGTTTGGATATTTCAGGAATTTATAAGTTTCATATATTTAAAAACATCAAGGCTAAAGCCGGTGTGTCTATTAAAAATGTTTACAATCAGAAGAGTTTGATAAATATTGAATATTTGGGAAACAACCAGCCAAATGTTCCTATTCAAACAAGAGCATATTATGCTATTGGTATTATACCGAATTTTGTTTTTCGTTTAAAATGGTAAGAAGTAGTGAAGTGTTTTATAGCTATTTTTTTTGACATTAAAAAACTAAATAACACAATATCAGTTATTTAGCTTTGTAAGGTTGTGCGCACGACAGGACTTGAACCTGCACGGCCTAAACGGCCACCAGCCCCTCAAGCTGGCGTGTCTACCAATTCCACCACGTGCGCTTTTGATAAACAAAAAAAGTTAAGCAAACTGCCTAACTTTTATATATGTGACCTGGCTGAGGCTCGAACTCAGGACCCTCTCCTTAAAAGGGAGATGCTCTACCTACTGAGCTACCAGGTCGAAAAAATCATTAATGTCAAAAAAAAAGTGACCTGGCTGAGGCTCGAACTCAGGACCCTCTCCTTAAAAGGGAGATGCTCTACCTACTGAGCTACCAGGTCTTTTTCCTTGTTAGGCGTGCAAATATATAAACAATTTTAATTTTAGCAAAAGAAAAAATGAACTTTTTTTAAATAAATTTATAATAGGCTGATTTACATCATACCTAGCATTAGCTTAGCTTCATCGCTTAAAAACGCTTTACTCCAAGGCGGATCAAAGGTAAGTTCTACTTCAGCAGTTTTTACACCATAGGTTGCTTTAACTCGTGTTTTTACTTCTTCCGGTAGTGAATCGGCTACCGGACAATTTGGTGCCGTTAAAGTCATTAAAATTTTGACATTTTGATCATCATCTATTATAATATCATAGATTAATCCTAAGTTATAGATATCAACCGGAATTTCCGGATCATATATTAATTTTAATTGCTGCACAATGGCATCTTCTAGAACTTTTTTTGGTATTTTTTCGTCACTCATTTTAGTTGGTTTTATGTATCGACTATATTTGTTGTTTTGCCAATTCTTTTATACGTTTTATTATAGCCTCTAATCCTATTTTACGGGTGGGAGAGAGGTGGTTAGGTAAATCAATTTCCTCAATTAAATGAAAATCATAATTGGCTATATCTTCGGACTTATGACCATTTAATAAGTTTAATAACAAACTAATGACACCTTTGCCTAAAATTGCTTCGCTATCACCTTTAAAAAATAAAAAACCATCTTTATTTTCGACAGTGAGCCATGAGGCTGATTGACAGCCTTCTACTTTTGTTTGTTCATTTTTTTGTTTTTCAGAGAGCAAAGGAAGTTCAGATCCCAAGTCCATAATGTAAGTATATTTATCATTCCATTCGGGAAGCATGGCAAAATCTTCTAATAAGCCGGCTTCTTTTTCTTTAATGGTTTTCATTATGTTTATTTGTTAACAGGTTATTGATGATTACTTTTATTTCAAATTTTAATGCTTTACAGTACATTGCAATATGCAGTCTTCACAATCGTCTAGTTCTCCATTTAACCTTTTTTTAATTAAATCTTTGGTGGGTTCTATTAATTCAGGTAATGCTATTGCATCAATTATTTCACCGGTAAAGGCATATAGTTGCAGTAATTGTGCGTCTCTTTTGCCAATACCGCGCTGTCTTATGTAAAATAACGCTTCTTCATCTATTTGGCCGGTTGTTGATCCGTGACTACAGCTGACATCATCGGCATAAATTTCCAGAAATGGCTGCGAACTGATACGGGCTTTGTCCGTTAAAAGAATATTATCGTTTTTTTGATAGGCATTGGTTTGTTGTGCATCTTTTTTTACCAAAATTTGACCATTAAAAAAAGCTTTTCCGCTATCATCTAAAATGCCTTTAAATTTTTGATTACTATAGCTATGTCCGGAGCTATGAGAAACGAATATTACATTATCAGCTTGTTGTTTTTTGTCTGTCAGATATAAGCCATATAAATCAACCTTAACATCTTGACCGACAATATCGGCATGTTGTTCGTTGCGCAATAGCTTACCATTTAGTTCGAAAAAGTTTGTATATAAATGTGCTTTTTCGGCAACTTGATAAAAGGCGTTGCTAAATAAAGCAGAATTATTATTGATATTCTGATATTTATACCAATTGACCCGGGCTTTGGGATGTATAAAGACTTCAGAATGGTAAGTCGCAAAATGGCCTCGATGATTATTGCTATCATCACATTGGATTAAACTTACTTTGCTACCGGCTTCAACAATAATTAAATTTCTGGTATTGACTAAAGCATCTGCTGGTGCATCTAAACGGTGTGTGATTTGTAGTTTAAAATCTTTAATATTTTCCGGAACAAAAAGAAAAAAGCCATCTTTAAACAAAGCCGTATTTAAATCATTTATAGAATTATTTTGTTTGGCAGCTAAACGATTAAAGTAGTTGACAAGCAAATCGGGATATTTTTGTGCAGCGACTTTAATACTACCCAAAATAATACCATTAGATAACTCTTCAATAGGTTTTTTGCCAATATAATAGCCATTTATTAAGCTGATATTTTTGGTTTCTAAGTCAGGAATAAAACACTTAGTTATAGGATCGTTATGAGGGACTAAACTGGCAATAACCGGATGAAAATAGCGGTTTAAAAACCCTTTCAATTTGGTTTTTTGCCATTTTTCAGTTTTAAGATTTGGAAAACCTTTTTTTTTGAAGCTTAGGGCAGCTTTATGCCGTTCTTTTTGGATAAAAATAGGCCAGTCTTGTAATAACTTTTCCTGATTTTGATCCATGTATTGTATAATTGTATCTTGTAAGTTGCTCATTTTTATTGATTTATTAATATGAATTAAAGCCTAATAATTGTTTGTTAATGTAAATGTTATGCAACTATTAATTTTGCGTTTTTAACATTTCATACCCTTTTGCTTCCAATTCTTTGGCCAACTCTTTATCACCGGTTTTAACAATTTTTCCATCATTCATAATATGAACAACATCCGGTATAATATGATCTAATAAGCGTTGATAATGAGTAATAACGATAAATGCATTATCATCACTGCGTAGTTTGTTGACACCTTCGGCAACAGAACGTAAGGCATCAATATCTAAACCAGAGTCTGTTTCATCTAATATGGCTAATTTCGGATTAAGCATGGCCATTTGAAAAATTTCATTTCTTTTTTTTTCGCCTCCGGAAAAGCCTTCATTTACCGATCGATTTTTAATTTTATCCGGCATATGGACCATTTCTTGTTTTTCTCGAACCATTTTCAAAAATTCACCCGGTTTAATCGGATCTAAGCCTTTATATTTACGTTGGGCATCTATGGCAGCTTTCATAAAGTTCATCATACTAACACCGGGAATTTCTACTGGATACTGAAATCCCAAGAAAAGCCCTTCCAATGCACGTTCTTCCGGATCGAGCTCCAAAATATTTTTGCCGTTAAAAAGTATGATACCTTTGGTAACTTCATAACCATCTTTGCCTGCAATAACATTAGCTAAGGTGCTTTTTCCGGTTCCATTAGGCCCCATTATAGCATGTACTTCTCCCGGGTTTACAGTTAAATTAAGTCCTTTTATTATTTCTTTGTCGCCTATTTGGGCATGTAAATCTTTTATTTCTAATATAGGTTTCATTTTTCGATGATAGTTTTAGTATTGATTATTTGTTATTTTATTATTTGTCGGATATTTTAAACAAGGCCTATCGGATTTTACATATCAGCCAGATTATTTT
>WGBX01000155.1 GCA_015494075.1 Flavobacteriaceae bacterium | reverse complement strand
TTTAATAAAAATGAAGGGATATTTTCATTTTTGTAACAAATAAAACTTTTTTATTCAATAAAATATCGTAATTTAGCCCGCTAAATTAAACAATATCGCAAATGAAAAGAGTTATAAGGCCAATTCCAAAAAATGAAGAAATAGAGTTAAACCCATATAAAACAATAATGAGTAAAACCGACAGGAAGGGAATTATTGAATATGCCAATGATTATTTTATGGAAATATCAGGATATAAAGAATGGGAACTGATGGGACAACCCCACAACATTTTACGCCATCCGGATATGCCAAAATTAGTCTTTAAGCTTTTATGGCAAAACTTAAACAAAGCCCAACCTATATATGCAATGGTTAAAAACCTTGCAAAAGACGGTAGATACTATTGGGTAGTTGCTGATTTTAAAACTAAGATTGATAATGATGGTAACATGACTCATTATGCACGTCGTAAAGCCATTCCAAAAGAATCTAAATATAAAATAGATAAAATTTATCAAAATATTATGGAAATTGAAAAAACAGCAGGTTTAGAAGCTTCTGAAGCTTATTTTACAGCTATGTTAGAAGATCTAGGCATGACTTATAATGCTTTTGTTCATAATATTATGAATTTAAACGAACAACAATTACATGATTATATGTCGTCTGAAATTGATGATGAAAAATTTACAGGCGAATCTGCTTCTGCAGAAGAAGCTATTAAACAGAGCACTAAAAAGAAAGGACTTTTGGGTAAATTGTTTAAATAAAAAAAAAGAAACAACAATATGTTTGAAATAGAAAAAGGATTAGAACCCGATGTTACACTAGTATGTAAACTATCTAAAAACGGGGATATTAAATATATAAATAAAGCTTATGCTGACATAACCGGCTTTTCCGAAACTGATTTAATAGGAGAAAGCCATGAGATTATTCAGCACCCTAAAATGCCTAAAATAATTTTAGATTTGGCTTGGGAAGCTATAAGAAATGGAAAGGACCAATATTTAATCAGTAAAAATGTAACTAAAAACGGCGAATACTTTTGGACTATAGCCGATATACGTTCAAAAATAAATGATAACAGAGACACCGCTATTTTCATCAGACGAAAATATTTGCCTACTGAAATAAAAAATGAATTTGAAAAATTATATGAAGTGTTATATGGCATCGAAAGCAATGGTGGCGGTGAAGAAGTTGCCAAAAAATATTTAAAAGGTTTTTGGGAAGATCGTGGCACTACTTTTGATAAGTACATTATTGAAAAATTCGGTGGTGAGAAAAATCTGAAAAATTATATGGCAACCGAGGTTTCAGATAAAGAATTATTTTCTGTCGATCCTACTGATATGAATATTGATGATATCTTAAAATTTGTAAAAAAGAAAAAAAAACGACGTTTTTGGTAATCTATTAAAAATCCCTTATTATGACTGTAAATACCCGTATTATGAAACAAAACAGAAAATGCAAACGGCTGGATGTTGCTAGAAAATTAAAAGTTAAAATAGATACAAACAATAAAATAATCTATGCTAATCAATATTTTAATGAAGTTGCCGGATTTAAAATTTCGGATATTATTTTAAAAGACTTGGCGTATATAGTTGATCCGTCTATGCCTAAAATACTTTTGGATAAACTTGAAGAGTTAGAGCAAAATCATGAGCTTTTTTATTATATTTACAAAGGGCTTACAAAAGATGGTGATTGCTATTGGAGCTTTGCTAAAATAACTTCAAGGTATAATGAAGAAGGCGAAAATATTGGTTGGCTCATAGAAGGAAAAATGTTGCCTGATGTTGCTATTTCTAAAATTGTCAAATTATTTGAAGTCTTAAAAGAGATTGAAAATAATGCCGGAACCGAAGCCGCTAAAAAATATTTTGAAGGTTTTATTGAAGAAAAAAACTTAAATTTTAACGAATTTATACTAGCTGTTACAGGTGTAACTGAAAAAAAAGCCTTACAATATGTTGATATAGATGAAGACGAAGCGGCAACTAAAAAGAAAAAGAAAGGTTGGTTTTAATTTTTAAACCAACCTAAATCTTTTACAATCTTGATCATATTTCAATAAATTTTTGTCAAACAATTTTTCTATACTTTCATCAGAATGCTTCTCAATAATATCATGATTTTTGGTTAACCATATTTTATCAATCTTTGGTAAAATTAAATTTATATCATGAGTAGATAAAATAATTAGTTTGGATCTAGCCTGACTGATTTCCCTTAATTTTCTTATTAAAATTGCTTTATTTTCCAAATCTAAATGAGTTGTTGGTTCATCTAATAATAAAATAGGCGTATCTTGCACCAGTGCCCTGGCTATCAATACTTTTTG
Organism: Flavobacteriaceae bacterium; assembly: GCA_015494075.1. Classification (GTDB taxonomy): domain Bacteria; phylum Bacteroidota; class Bacteroidia; order Flavobacteriales; family Flavobacteriaceae; genus WGBX01. The sequence goes on along the minus strand of WGBX01000155.1, from coordinate 2,445 downwards.
ATGCTCACCATCGCTTAAGTCTGTAATGGGACGATATTTAAGTTCTTGCAAATTCAATTCATTTAATACCTGTTCAATTACATATCGGTCTATTTTTGATAAATTGTCAAAAAATCCTGAATAAGGCTGACGCCCTAAACTAACAAATTCATATACTTGTAATGGCAAGTCTATTTTATCAGTAAGCACTATACTTATTAAGCGACTTCTTTGCTGTTGCGACATAGCTAATAAATTTTGCTTTTCTAGAAAAATATCACCTGAATAAGGCTGTAATATATTGGCTAAGGTTTTTAAAAAGGTAGATTTTCCAGCACCATTTTTTCCAATTAATGCAATGAAATCACCATTAACTGCACTTAAATTCAGGTTTTTTAAAACCAGTTGCTTTTCGTATCCTATTGTTAAGTTTCTAATTTGAAGTTTCATTTTTATTGCTTTAATACCAACTACGGTCAAACATCTTTTTAAGATTTTTTATATCTAATGTAAAGATAAAACGAATTTTAGACAAGTAAGAGTTTTGATTTATTTCCCAACCATTATTAGAATTTATTGGTAAAAAAACTTCAAAATAATCTTGTACCAAATTTACCCGCATTCCGGAATCATAGTAAAACTTAACAGGATATTTTTGCTGCTTCAACCAAGCCCAATCGGTATAAATGCTAAACCATTTCCATAAACCGATGGTCAGGTTATGACTAATTAAAAAATCATTAGAAAACTGATTAGTAAAAAAACTTTTAAAACCGCCTTCTGCCCATATAAATTGTTGGTGAAAAATACCACTAGTTTCTGACCTGCCGTAATAATTATATTGAAATAAATAATCGGTAGGCCGGTCTAGTGCAAACGAAAAATAATCAGTTTGTGTTTGGTTATAAAGAAATTTTCCGGCAAATAATCTAAAATCCCACTGCCGGTTTTGATCTGTAAAAAAACGATAACGCAATGTAGTTGAAATTTTTCCAAACTCTTGACTAAATTGTAAATCTGTGGTTACAAATAAATCTTTGATAATTTTAACATGATAAAAATGGGTTTTAATATCAAAAATTTGATATTTGTCAGTTTCAGAAATTATCTGGTTTTCAGGATCTTTATTGATATATAAATATTGGAATTTTATATAATGGCCTTTTCTTTGTCGCAAATACGAAGAACGAAATTTGAAGGTTAAGCTTGGGTTATATTTACGATAGACTAAATTATGATTATAATGAAAATAACTGAATTTAAACCCATAACTTAAAGCATAAAATGATGGCCGGTTAAAATATGTAGTATTAAACACCGAAAAATTACCGGTTAAGCTTCGATTTTTAAAACCATAGGTGGGTGTTATAATATAATTAAAGGTATTATGTAAAACACTTTCATTAAAAAATTGTAAACCTAAAATGGCACCATCATAATAGTTATAATCGAAAAATGGATTGACAAACAATTGGTTTTTTAATGGATTTTCAAAGTCTCTGTAAGGTCTGATTTGTAAATCACGCGATAAAAAATGCCTGTTTACTTTTTTAAAATTATTGTTATTTTGCAATTCAGGATAATTATTAAAATAATTAATCCCGACAAAATCCAAATTTAAGGGTGCCTGTGATTTAAAAACTGTATCATCTTTAAAAGCTTTTAAAGACTTTGACCAGACAATTTTATTATTTTTCAAACCAAATAGACTAAGAGGTAATAAATTGTGTCGCTTATTTTTTATTGAAATAATAACCGTATCTTTTTGCTGAAAAAGATGTTTCAATTTATAATCAAATTTTTTAGTGGTTTTAAAATATAGATTAAACCATTTTTTTTGATTGGGTAGTAATAAAGATTTTTCAAATAATTTTGGTGTTAACCATTGGTTTTGAGCTTTATTATATAGTTTTTTAAGTTGGCTGTCAAAATGTGGATTTTGGTCTTTCAACATCATTAAACCTAAAGCTGCTTTATAAGGAGAAGTTATATTTCTATTAAAATTTGTTAATGAATCTAAACTGGTGTAAATAGCTTGATCTTTATTCATGCGTGCCATATATAAATATAACCAAGGATATTTGTGGGTTAACTTTACTTGTGATGCATAATAATATTTGGTTAATTTGAAATCTGCTAATTTTCCCAGCAATTTATAATCCGGATAAAATCGTTGCAAATAATTATAAACCAGAAAATTAACAGTGCCATCTATCAACCAAGGGTTTTGACGTCTGTCAATTTTCAAATAAGATAAATTTTTAAATGCTAATTGTTGCAAAATAGCCAGTTCCCATTTAAAATCTTCCGGATATGGATTTATAAATGCCGGCAGTAAATCTAAACCGTAGATTCTATATTTTTTTAAATCTTGATTGGAAATAAAACATTGCTCAGGTAAATATAGACCTATTTTCTGGCGTATATATAATATAATTTGAGCTAATTTTTGCTGCTGATCGTCCC
>WGBX01000154.1 GCA_015494075.1 Flavobacteriaceae bacterium | reverse complement strand
CAAGAGCTCACATCGACGGGGGGGTTTGGCACCTCGATGTCGGCTCGTCACATCCTGGGGCTGGAGAAGGTCCCAAGGGTTGGGCTGTTCGCCCATTAAAGTGGCACGCGAGCTGGGTTCAGAACGTCGTGAGACAGTTCGGTCTCTATCTGTAGTGGGCGTTAGAAGATTGCGTGAGTCTGACTCTAGTACGAGAGGACCGAGTTGGACAAACCTCTGGTTTACCTGTTGTCGCGCCAGCGGCATCGCAGGGTAGCTACGTTTGGTTGGGATAAGCACTGAAAGCATATAAGTGCGAAACCCGTCACAAGATGAATCTTCTTTTAAGGGTCGTTCGAGACTAGGACGTTGATAGGCCACAGGTGTAAGCGCAGCGATGCGTTCAGCCGAGTGGTACTAATTACCCGTTAAGCTTATGATAAGAAAAGCAAATCTACGAGGTCCGGTTTGCAGACCGGGCCGTCAGTTTTTGCTTTTAATTATATCTCAATATGTTTATTATAAAATTTATAATCGGGGTTTTTAAAGGCCCAATCGATTGAAGATTTAAGGGTGGCTATAGCGTCGGGGATCACCTCTTCCCATACCGAACAGAGAAGTTAAGCCCGACTGCGCTGATGATACTGCCATTTAGGTGGAAAAGTAGGTCGCCGCCCATCTTATAAATCAAAACCGCAAAGTTTTCTTTGCGGTTTTTTTTTGTTAAAATCTGAGGTGTTAAGTGTGAAAGATGGAAAGACTTTGGGAATTTGATTTTTATTTATTAAAGTATGTTTTTATAGCTAATCGAACACTGCCGGTTTTTAGAAGTAATTCTTGAGCTTTATTATAAGGTAAATTTGTTTCGTGCATAATCATTTTAGTTCCACGGTCAATAAGTTTAGCATTTGTCAATTGCATATCAACCATTTTATTACCTTTAATTCGTCCCAGTTTAATAAGGCTACTTGTTGATATCATATTTAAGACAAGTTTTTGTGCTGTTCCTGCTTTCATCCGGCTACTACCTGTTACAAATTCCGGCCCTACAATAACGGTTATAGGATATTCTGCTGTTTTTTCTAAAGGGCTTCCGGGATTCATAGTGATGCAGCCTGTTATTGCACCGTTTTCTTTAGCTTTTTTTAAAGTACTTACCACATAGGGAGTGGTCCCTGATGCTGCTATGCCTATTAAAACATCTCTATTGCTAAAGTTGTGAGCTAACAAATCTTCCCACCCTTGTGTTGTACTATCTTCTGCTTCTTCAACAGCTTTTCTAATGGCAATGTCACCTCCGGCAATTAGTCCCACTACTAAATCATCTTCAACACCAAAAGTGGGCGGACATTCACTAGCATCTAAAATACCTAATCGGCCGCTAGTACCTGCACCTATATAAAATAATCTACCGCCTTTTTGCAATTTGTCTACAATTTGCTCAACTAAAGCTTCTATTTGTGGAATAGCTTTTTCTACTGCATATGGTACTTTCTTATCTTCATTATTAATATTTATCAACAATTCATGTATGCTCATTTTTTCTAAATTGTCATATAATGAATCTTTTTCTGTTATTTTTTCAAATTTTTTTTCTTTCATTTTACAAAAATACTAAATCGATTATAATATTTTTTTATTGGATTTTTAGGCCTTTGTTTTATAGTAGTTGGAATTTGCTTATAAAATGCAAAGTGTGCTTTGAGCACTGCAAAAGTATGTTTAGGTTTGCCTTGTAATAAAAATGCAATTCCTGATAATCCGTCCAAAATTAAACGCGCAAATATGACAGGCGCTATATGTGATGCAGGTAAATTTTTAAGTAGCATTACAAGATTGTTTCTAAAATTTAAATAAGTTTTGAAGGGATTGTTATGTTTCAAACTGGCACCGCCAAGATGATAGACTATGGATTTTGGTTGGTATTTAATTTGTTTGCCGGTATGTTTGATACGCCAACACAAGTCAATTTCTTCTTGATGTGCAAAAAAACTTTCATCAAATCCATTGTGTTTTTCAAATGTGTTTTTTTTGATAAAAAGACATGCACCTGAAGCCCAGAAGATGTTTTTTTTCTGTTCATATTGACCTATATCTTCTTCGACGTTAAATAAGATACGTCCGTCGCAATAAGGGTAGCCGAAAAAGTCGAGATAACCTCCGGAAGCTCCGGCATATTCAAATTTTTTTTTATTCTTAAAATCTTTAATTTTAGGTTGTATTACTACTGTTTCAGTTTCATTTTCGAAAGTTTGTATTATTGGTGCCAACCAATTAGCTGTTACTTCAATATCTGAATTAACCAAAGCATAGATGTCAGCATCTATTTGTTTTAACCCTTTATTGTATCCACCTGCATAACCATAGTTTTGGTCTAATTTTATTAATTTAATATCAGGGAAATATTCTTTTAGATATTTAATAGATTCATCTGTTGAAGCGTTATCTATTACATAAATAGTTGCTTCTTGTGAATATTTTACAATAGAAGGTAAAAATTGTTCAAGCAATTTTCTTCCATTCCAATTTAAGATTACAACAGCTATTTTCATTATGATTTTTGAGGTAATTCTTTTAAAAATTTAAATTGATTGGTTTCAAAATCAATTTGACAAATATAATGTTTCATTCCGTTGGTTAAAAATAAAAAAGGTGCTTTTAATAACCAATTATATTGATTGGCTTGATCAAAAGTTTTTTGACTAATTTTTACTGTGGGAGCTTTGCATTCAATTAAAATTTCCGGGGTCATTTTGTGATTAAAAACAACTATATCAAATCGTCTTTTGGTTTGATTTATTTTTAATTCTTTTTCTATGGCGATCAGGCTTTCAGGGTATTTTTTGTCATGTGTCAGGTATTGTAATGTATGTTGCCGTACCCATTCTTCTGGTGTTAAGGTATAATATTTTTTACGTATCGGATCAAAAATTAATAATTTTCCGTTTTGTTTTTTAAGTTTGAAATTATATTCCGGAAAATTGAGTTTAAGCATACCAAATACCATTATATTAAAGGTGTAAAGATAATGAAAATCATATATTTTGTGTGAGAAGGAAAATTTTATTTAATCTTAGTTTCCTAAAAATAAAAATCTGATAATTAAATAAATTTTTGGCATTATTTAATTTTCTGAATGGTTATAAATTCGGTATATTTTATGAATTCAGATTATCCAATGTAAAAAATATTTTTAGGTGAACTGTTTTACATTTTTGGTTGTTTTAACAAACAGGTTTTACTATGTCTGTTTTGGTAAATATAAATGTCATTTTTTGTTATGGAAGAGAATATTATTTAAAATTTATAGGATATTTTAATCCTTGATATTCTAACAGACTAGCTTTTAGGGACCCGACCATGAGTTTTGCTTTAATAAGCAAAGGTATTTTATTTTGGTCATCGCTTATCCAAATGGTTAAACTTTCATTTTCTTTAAATATACGGCCTGACTGTACTAGCGGTCTAAATTTTAGACTATGTATTTTTCCTATTTTAGTGTTTAGAATATCTTTGCCTAAAAATTTTAATTTGAAAGGATAAATTTCTTCATCAAGAAACATGTCAACACTAATTTCATCACCGGGGTTGATACGGGACATATCATAATTACGCAAAAAATAAAATACGGATACCATGTCATGTATTTGTTGCGGAATGGTATATTTTTCAGTTGTTTTTTTTTCTTTATTAATTACTGTAACTGTATGATTGTTTTCATCAAAATGTAATTCCTTGTCTATAATATACCCACCTTCATCAACTTTTCTTATAAAACGGTAAGGTCGATTGTTAGAATCAAAATAACTTTCGTATAAATCATTTACATTCATAAACCAACGAGAAATTCCTGTTGTCCAGCCTTTACCTATTGCATGATATAAATTTTTGCCTTTAAATTTACCGGTTTTCAAATCAAGTGTAGCATAACCTGCGTTGAAAATACCATAATGTATTTTGAATTTAAAGTGTTCGCCCGGTTTATATGCTAAATCTTGACCCGATGTTATAAAGGTAGAAAGTAACCAAAAATAAGTAATAATTTTTTTCATAAATTAAATAGATTTTTTTTAGAATAAACAAACATCATTCCAAATACTCATAAAAGGAGTTTTTATATTAGAAATTATATCCGAAACTAAAATTGAGATAATGTTGTTTTAAACTTGGAACTTGACCGTAATTTAACATAAAAGGGCCTAAAAATGTTTTGATACCATAGCCAATATTGAAACCATATAATTGGTTTATACTTGAAGGGAATAAAACATTGGACTGATCATACAGAAGCATTTCTGCACCTAATTTTAAAAAATGATTTTTTTGAATTGGTATAATGTTGGTGAATGAAAAGTTGGTAAATTTTGTGGCACTTAAGTATAAGTCAGGTAATGGAGTGAATGGTACTATTTGATCAAAATTTGGGTTATTGTTCATACCTCCCAAATAATAAATATTTTCATAAGTAAGTGTATTGCTATAATATAATCCGGATTGAATAGCAGGTTGGACAAGCCAATATTTATTTATTTTTTGTGTCCAATTAAATTGAAGTGTATATAATGAAAAGGGTTTAAAATCGCTGTAAAAATCTGATGAAGCCCAAGTATATTGCCATTTGAATTTAAAAAATAGACCTTTCTTTGGAAAATAACAGTCATCACGACTATCAAAGTTTAAGGAGGCAAAATTTCCAAAATAATGGTTTTTTCCAAAATAAAAAGCTTCATTTTCTTGACTTGAAAATACATATGTATAAAGTTTTTTGTATGTATGTTGTAATCCTAAACGTAAGTAAAAAAAATGGTTTAAGTTGCCTTGAAAATAAACTTTGTTTTGAAGTTGTGAATAATTAAAATCAAGTTTATTGATACTAAAGTTTTCTGAACTAAAAACATTATTTGCATCAACTCTATGAGTAAACTTGTGAAAACCACTATGAAACCCCCAACTTAATTTAAAACCGTTATCTATCAGAT
>WGBX01000153.1 GCA_015494075.1 Flavobacteriaceae bacterium | reverse complement strand
ACAAATCAGAGGTATCACTAATTTTGATAATTATACAAGCTTTTCGGTAAGAAGGTTAAAGCTTTGGTTAAAATCCAAACCAGAATTTTCAAAAAATTGGTCATATAAAATTCAAACAACATTTTCAAGCCTTTCACAAGAAACATTCTTTTTACAAGATGTTAAAATAACGTATAATACAGGATTATTTTCATTTGATATCGGACAATTTGTTCCGCAATATAGTTTACAACGCTTTCAATCCGATTACAAAATAGAAACCATAGAAAGAGCAAAACCAATAAATATTTTAATACCTAACGGAACACTAGGCGTTAGAGATATTGGTTTACAGGCTAATTTCAACACAAAAAACAAACTATTTAAAACTCATCTTGGTATTTTTAACGGATACGGAATAAAAGAATATCGTTTTAATAATCAAGGATATATGATAACACACAAATCATCATTCCAAATTCCTATAAAACAAAATATAATTAAACTTGGATATTCATTACAATACCGATATGCAGAAAACTTACAAATGAAATTTATTTTACCCGACACGATTTTATTCAACGGACACGATTTTAGATACAATTTATTTGCAATGTTTAAAAGCAAATCTATTAAATTACAAACTGAATTTTTACAAGCTGATTTAGAAAATAATAATAATACTTTTGGATATTATTTTTTATCAGCATATAATTTCGAAAATAATCAAATTGTTTTTTCTTTTGAAAAATATAAAGACCTAATAGAAAAAACCTCTGATAATCCGTATTGTAGAATAGGTTACAATTATTTTATTAAAGATTACAAAATAAAACTTTCATTGGATACTTATTTTCAAATAGGTGCTAATACCTTAGAATATTATTATGCAAATGTTCAATTACAAATATTTTTAATTTAAAAATTATAAACAAATGGTAAACGCAAAAGAATGGCTCGAAATCGGGCTAAAATTTCACGGACACAAATGTCCTGCAATGCCAAACGGCTTACGAGTAGCCGAAGCGGCTATGAATAAACTGGGTGTTGAACGCTCTGGAGATAGTTTTCTTCACGCAATTGTAGAACTTGGGGAAAATCATTGTGCAACTTGTTTTGCAGATGGTGTCCAAGTAATCACAGGCTGTACCTTTGGTAAAGGTAATATTGAAAAATCTCATAAAGGAAAATGGGGTTTAACATTAATTGATAAACGGACTAATAGAGCTGTTAGAGTATATCCGAAGGCCGAAGCAATGATGAATACCAAAAATACTTCTTTTTTTAAAGAATACAGAGAAAAAGGTGTTCCACCTACGCAAGTACCTGATGAAGTTGTACAACCACTTATTGATAAAGTTATGAATGCGCAAGCAGAAATGATTATGGTTATTTCTGATGTATTTGAATACAATTGGAAAGAACCTAAGCATTCATATAATAGTGTAGTTTGTGATGTATGCGGAGAAATGGTAATAAAAGAATATACAGAAGAAGTAAATGGGAAAATAGTTTGTAAAGATTGTAAATAAAACCAGTGGCTAACGATAATATATAGCTAATGGTAGCAAATTGCTAGTTTTAAGCTCATTACATAAATATAAGTTTGTAATTATCTTAAAGTCTTACGCTTTTAAGTCCGCTATAATGCCATATATTATCGTTAGCATAATTTCATCACAGAAAGGCAACTCTAATAAAAAAAAGTTAAATAGCTTATCATTTACAATTAACTATGTAAAGAAAAACGGAAAATCTTTACATAATGAAATCAAACAAATTAAGTAAACTACCTATAAAAAAAGTTTTGAAAGTAGAATTGTTTTAAAAAAAACCAAGGTTGGAAAGTAATAAAAGTGAATGAAAAAGGAGATGTAAAATAGTAAAATAGAAACAATAATAGCATACAATAAAGTGTATAGTTAATGGATGGTAAGGTACTAATAATGAAACAAATGCAAATAAATAAACATCGACGCTAAGATGAAATTAGTGCAAAAAGTTAGCTACGAAACCATATACTTAACCGTTCTGTGCATTTAAAAAATGATAACCAAAAGTACATATCATCATAGTTGAATATAATATTTCTTCTATCGTTTCCTTTTTTAAACAGCCCCTATTTATAGAAACGCTTAGACAAAATATTCGTCCCAACTTTTTACAGCCAAAGTTTCTTTAGAGTTATTACAAAATGAATAAATAAATGCACTTGCTAACTTTGCATTTGTAATAAGCGGAATGTTAAAATCAATTGCACTTCTTCTAATAGTATAATCATTTGCTAATTCACCACTTGTAAGATTTTTAGGAATATTAATAACTAAATCCAGCAAGCCGTTTTTAATATAATCCGATACATTCGGCTTTTTTTGCTCATCCGGCCAATGAAGTATTGTACTTTCAATTCCGTTTTCTTTTAAAAATTTATGTGTCCCTTTTGTAGAATATAAATTGTAGCCTCTTTCAATTAGCAAGCGACAACTGTTTAAAAGTTCAAGTTTGGAACTAATAGGCCCACTTGAAATCATAATATTTTTACCAGGAATTTGATAACCTACTGAAAGCATTGCTTTTAAAATAGCTTCATAATAATCATCACCAATACAACCAACTTCACCTGTTGAGGCCATATCAACTCCTAGAACAGGATCTGCTTTTTGTAATCTGGAAAAAGAGAATTGCGAAGCTTTAATTCCAATATGATCAATATCAAAAAATGATTTTGAAGGTGTCTTATATTTCGCACCCAGCATAATATCTGTTGCAAGTTCAATTAAATTAGTTCTTAGTATTTTTGAAACAAAAGGAAAACTTCGAGAAGCACGCAAATTACATTCTATAACTTTAATATCATTGCCCTTTACGAGCAATTGCATATTAAAAGGTCCTGTAATATTTAAACCTTTTGCTATTTTTTTTACTATTTTTTTTATTCTTCTTACAGTTTCGAAATACATTTTTTGAGGCGGAAAAACTAATGTGGCATCGCCTGAATGCACACCTGCAAACTCAATGTGTTCAGATAATGCATAAGTGATGAGTTTTCCTTTATCGGCAACGGCATCAATTTCAATTTCTTTTGCTTGTTCAATAAATTCAGTGACTACAACTGGAAATCTTTTTGAAACTTTTATAGCCAATGAAAGAAAATGTTTTAACTCACTTTTATTTGAAACAACATTCATTGCAGCACCGGAAAGTACATACGAAGGTCGTATTAAAACAGGGAAACCAACATTTTCAACAAAGGAATAAATATCATTTATAGATGTAAATTCTTTCCATCTTGGTTGGTCTATTTTTAAATCGTCAAGTAACATTGAAAATTTATGTCTGTTTTCCGCTCTGTCAATATCAACGGGAGAAGTCCCGAGAATATTAATCTTTTCAGAGTGTAAATGTATGGCTAAATTATTTGGAATTTGACCACCCACAGAAACAATATTTCCTTTGGGTTTTTCTATATCATTTATATCAAGAACTCTTTCAAGAGAGAGTTCATCAAAATATAATCGGTCGCAAACATCATAATCCGTACTGACTGTTTCAGGGTTATAGTTTATCATAACCGAACGATAATTTTGCTTATTTATACTATTTAAAGAATTTACACTACACCAATCAAACTCTACACTACTACCGATACGATATGCGCCTGAACCAAGAACAATTACAGACTTCTCATCATTCTCATATTCAATATCATGTGAACTTGCATTATAAGTTAAATATAAATAGTTTGTTTGAGCCGGATATTCTGCTGCGAGTGTGTCAATTTGCTTAACATAAGGAATTATATTTTTAGATTTTCGATATCTTCTTACTTTCAACATATCTTCGTGCATGCTTTCAATGTCGCTTTTAAAAATAAATTGGGCTAATTGAAAATCTGAGAATCCTCTCTCTTTGGCTTCTTGGAGCAGTTCATTCGGAATATCTTCTAATGTTGAAAACTTTTCTAATTTATTTTTCAGTTTAAAGATATTTAAAAGTTTCGCTAAAAACCATTTATCAATTTTAGTGAGTTTATGAATTTTGTTAATATCCAGTCCTTTTTCAAAAGCAGAGGCTATAACAAAAATCCTCATATCTGTGGGATTTTGTAATTCCTTTTCGATTTCATCAAATACTAAATTACTATTTCCGACAAAACCATGCATACCTTGTCCTATCATTCGTAAACCTTTTTGAATAGCTTCTTCAAAATTTTTACCTATTGACATAACTTCTCCAACACTTTTCATGCTACTTCCGATTTCTTTTGATACGCCGGAAAATTTATTTAAGTCCCAACGCGGAATTTTACAAACTACATAGTCCAGAGCAGGTTCAAAAAAAGCCGATGTTGTTTTAGTTACTGAATTTTTAAGTTGATGCAAACCATAACCCAAAGCTAATTTTGCTGCCACAAATGCCAAAGGATATCCTGTTGCTTTTGAAGCCAAAGCACTAGATCGTGAGAGCCTTGCATTGACTTCAATAACTCTATAATCTTCAGAATCCGGATCTAAGGCGTATTGCACATTGCATTCGCCTATCACACCGATATGTCTGATAATTTTTATAGCTGTTTCTCTTAACTTATGGTATTCACTATTTGTAAGAGTTTGAGAAGGAGCAACAACGATACTTTCTCCGGTATGTATACCCAATGGGTCAAAGTTTTCCATATTACAAACTGTAATACAGTTATCATATTTATCTCTGACTACCTCGTATTCAACTTCTTTCCATCCTTTTAACGATTCTTCAACTAAAATTTGATTTGAATATGAAAATGCATTATTAGCAAGTTGGATCAGTTCATTTTCATTATTACAAAAACCGCTACCCAAACCGCCTAATGCAAATGCTGCACGAACTATAACAGGATATGATAAGTCTTGCGCAGCTTTGACAGCATCTTCAATATTATCAACTGCATAGCTTCGCGCTGTTTTAACATTTATTTCATTCAATTTTTTAATAAAAATGTCACGGTCCTCAGTATTAATAATTGACTGAACGGGTGTTCCTAAAACTTCGATATTATATTTTTCAAAAATTTTATTTTTATAGAGTTCTACGCCACAATTTAAAGCTGTTTGGCCGCCAAAAGCAAGAAGTATTCCGTCGGGTTGTTCTTTTTTTATTACTTGTTCTGTAAAATAAGGTGTTACAGGCAAAAAATACACTTTATCAGCAATTCCCTCAGATGTTTGTACAGTTGCAATATTTGGGTTTATTAGTATGGTTTCAATACCTTCTTCTTTTATCGCTTTTAATGCTTGCGAACCTGAATAATCAAATTCACCGGCTTCTCCGATTTTTAATGCTCCGGAACCAAGTATTAAAATTTTTTTTATTTTTTTTCTCATTTTAAGGTTACTTAACTAGGTATTATTGATTTGTTAATTTTATAAGGTTATTCAACCTGATTTTTTTTTGATTTTTTTATCAATTCAATAAAATCTTCAAACAAAAAATCAGTATCTGTAGGACCTCCTGATGCTTCAGGATGAAATTGTGTTGAAAAAAATGGTTTTGTTTTATGTATAAAACCTTCATTGGTTTTATCGTTTAAATTTATAAATAATGGTTCCCAATCAGATTTTAAGCTGTTATTTTTAACTGCAAATCCATGATTTTGAGAAGTGATATATGCCTTATTCGTATTCACATGTAAAACAGGCTGATTATGACTTCTATGTCCATATTTTAATTTATAGGTTTCTGCACCACTTGCAAGGGCCATTAACTGATTTCCGAGACATATTCCAAACATGGGTTCATCATTATTATAGGCTGTTTTAATGTGTTTTACAGTTATAGCACATTTTTCGGGATTACCGGGCCCGTTTGATATAAAAAGGCCATCATATTCTTCTTTTGAAAAATCATAATCCCAAGGCACACGAATAACAGTTGTGTCTCTTTTAAGCAGATTTCTGATTATATTATTTTTTACGCCACAATCAATTAGTAATATCTTGTATTTCCCGTTTCCGTATATTTGTTTTTCCTTAATACTAACTTCTGCAACAAGGTTTTTTAGATTTGGATTATAAAAATCAACATCATTATTTTCAAAAATAATTTTACCGAGCATTGAACCTTTTTCTCGTAATATTTTTGTAAGTGCTCTTGTATCAACACCATAAATACCGGGAATATTATGCTCTACCATCCAATCGTGTAAGCTTTTTTGTGCATTCCAATGATTGTATTCTTTACTATAATCTGAAATAACCAAACCTGAAATTTGAATTTTATCAGATTCATAGAATTTGAGCATATTGTCTTCTTTATCTTTTCCGGGAACGCCATAATTTCCGATTAAAGGATAAGTTGAAACCAATATTTGACCCTTATATGAGGGATCGGTAAGGCTTTCCGGATAACCTGTCATTGCAGTATTAAAAACCACTTCACCGGCTGTAGATTTTTTTGCTCCGAAAGAAAATCCTATAAATTCAGTACCGTCTTCAAGAATGAGTTTAATTTTTTTCATATTTCCAACATAGATATTACATGAATATATCTCTATTATTTTATTTATTTTGTTCTTGTATTATACTATTTCTCATTTTTAATATTAGCGCATCTAAACACAAATTACCAATACTACCTTTATGAGTATGTTTTACATTTTTATCGGTTACAAAATTGCCTTTTAAAATTTCGCTTCCTACTTTTTGATAAGCATCTCTAAAACTCATACCGGAAACGACCAATTTATTAACCTCTTCTACGCTAAAAATAAGTTTGTATTTATCATTATCAATAACATTTTTATTTATTTGTATATGTTGCAGCATGAAATTAGTAACAAACAAATTGTCCTTTAACATTTCAATGGCAGGAAACAAATTTTCTTTTAAAATCTGAAAATCTCTATGATAACCACTTGTTAGATTATTGGTTATTAAAATTATTTCATTTGGTAATGCTTGTATTTTATTGGATTTTGCTCTAATCAGCTCAAACACATCCGGGTTTTGCTTGTGCGGCATAATGCTTGAACCTGTTGTTAGCTCTTTAGGAAAACTCACAAACTGAAAATTTTGGCTCATATACAAAATAATATCAGCCGAAAGTTTTGTTAAAGTTCCTGCAATTGATGATAGCGCAAAGGCAAGCGTTTTTTCTAACTTACCTCTGCTCATTTGCGCCGCTATCGAATTAATTTTTAGATTTTCAAAACCTAATTCTTCGGTTGTAAAATCTCTATCAATAGGAAATGATGAGCCATAACCCGCAGCTGAACCCAATGGATTTTGATTTGCAATTTTGTAGGCGGCATTTAACATGATAACATCATCAATAAGTGTTTCGGCATAGGCAGAAAACCACATTCCAAACGATGAAGGCATTGCAATTTGCATATGTGTATATCCCGGAATAATGACTTCTTTATGTTGTTCTGCCAATTTAATCAATGTGTCAAATAGCGTTTTAATAAGTATCTTTATTTCGCTAATTTCATCTTTAAAATATAGATGTAAATCAACCAAAACTTGATCGTTTCTTGATCTTGCAGTATGTATCTTTTTACCGGCATCGCCAATTTTTTGAGTTAGTTCGTACTCTATTTTGCTGTGAACATCTTCAAAATTTTCTTCAATTTCAAATTTTCCTTGTTCAATTTTTTGCAGAATATCTTTCAGAACATCCAAAATATCGTCTAATTCATTATCATTAAGCAAACCGATTTTATTAAGCATTTTGGCATGAGCCATATTGCCAAGCACATCGTATTTTGCTATTTTTAAATCTAATATCCGATCATTTCCAATAGTAAATTTATCTACCAGATTATTTATTGTATAGCCTTTATCCCAAAGTTTCATTTTTAATAGTTTAAATTTTGTAAAATTAAATAGCAAATAATCTTGAAATATTAAATCAATATTTCTGTTAATATTTTTATATACAAATCAATTCCTTCCTTTATTTCATTTTTTAAAATATATTCATTTGCTTGGTGTGAACGAGTTGAATTGCCCGGACCTAATTTTACCGATTGGCAAGTCAATACCGATTGGTCGGATAATGTTGGTGAGCCATAGATCTTTCTACCCAATTTGATTCCGGCTTGCACAAAATGGTGATTTTTATCAATTGATGATGCATTTAAGTTTGTAGAACGTGCGACAACTTTGCTTTTTAAGTTTTGCCTAATGATGTCTAAAACTTCCAGATTTGTGTACTTGTCGTTTACTCTAACATCAATAACAAAACTGCATTCGGCAGGTACTACATTGTGTTGTGTTCCTGCATTTATCTGTGTTACAGACATTTTTACTTCACCTAAAAACTCCGAAGTTTTATCAAACTTATAATTTTTTACCCATTCAATATCTTCAATTGCTTTATAAATAGGGTTTATAGTGTTGGTATGAGCTGCATGTCCGGGGATTCCTTTGGCGATTACATCAATAACCAAAAGCCCTTTTTCGGCAATTGCCAAATGCATTTGTGTTGGCTCACCAACTATTGCAAAATCTATTTCGGGTAAAGATTTTAACAAGCTGTTTAAACCATTTGGTCCCGAACTTTCTTCTTCAGCAGTTATGGCAATTATTAAATTGTATTTTAATTTTTTTTGATGATAGAAATGCACAAAAGTAGCCAACAATGATACCACTGACGCTCCTGCATCGTTACTTCCCAATCCTTGTATTTTACCGTCTTTTTCTATCGGGTCAAAAGGGTCAAATGTGTATGCGGAATTTGGTTTAACCGTATCGTGATGAGAGTTTAACAAGATTGTAGGCTTGCTATCATCAAAAAATTTATTTTTTGCCCAAATATTATTGTTTTCTCTATTGAAAATAATATCCTTATCTTTTAAATAATTTCCGATTATATCGGCAGTTTTATCCTCTTCTCCTGAAAAGGAAGGTGTTGATATTAAGTTTTTTAATAATTCTATCGATTGTTGTATGTCCATTTTTATAAAGTTATTTTTGTATACTTGTTAATTGCTCCCGAAAGATATTTTACACCTGCAATTTTCAGAGATTTCACGCCATTTTCCAGGGCGTAAAAACAGTTTTCTAATTTTGGTATCATTCCATCTTGAATTATGCCTTTATTTTTAAGTTTTTTGAAGTTGTTTTTGTCAATTTCCGCAATTACGGTATTGTTTTCCAAGTCGGATAAAACGCCATCTTTTTCAAATAAATAAATCAGCTCCACTTCATAAATATTTGATAAACCAACTGCCAATTCTGCGGCAATTGTATCGGCATTTGTGTTTAGAAGTTGTCCGTTTTTGTCGTGTGTAATGGCATTAAACACAGGCACTAAACCAATATTTATAAGTTGATATATGGTTTTGTAATTGATCTTAACCACATCGCCTACAAACCCAAAATCGATATCTTTTACTGGGCGTTTAACCGCTGTAATTAAATTGGCATCGGCACCGCTTAATCCAATTGCATTACAGGATTTTGATTGTAGTTCGGCCACAATATTTTTGTTTAACAAACCGGCATAAATCATTGTGGTTAACTCCAAACTTTGCTTGTCTGTTATTCTTCTGCCTTGATGCATTTTGGGTTCAATACCCATTTGTTTACCAAACTTACTTGCAATAGTTCCTCCTCCGTGAATAAGAATTTTATCATCAGCAATTTTAGAGAAATCATTTAAAAATGCTGATAAGTTTTCCTGCTTATCAATTACATTTCCGCCTATTTTAATTATTTTTAGCTTCATTTTTCTTTTTAAACTTATAAAGTTGCAGATTGATTAAGAAGATCACTGAATATTCTCAAATTGCATCATTATCATATTATTAAATCATCACACTATTGATTGCATTATAAATTGCAGCATAAGCCACATCCGCCTCTGTTTTAGTAATATTCAACGGTGGCAAAAGTCTTATGGTATTGGTTCCTGCGTGTCCGGTTATTAACCTCTGCACAAACAACAAATTATTTCTTAATTCAGAAATATTATCAGCTTCAAACTCAATGGCAATCATCAAGCCTCTACCTCTAACTTCCTTTATTTTTGGTAATTTTTTGAGTTTTTTGATTAGATGATTACCAATTTCTTTAACATTATTAATCAAATTATCTCTTTGCATTACTTCTAGCACAGCCAAACCGGCAGCCATTGCCATATGATTACCACCGAAAGTAGAGCCGAGTTGTCCTTTTTTGTACTTAATATCAGGAGACACAATTATTCCTCCAACAGGAAAACCGTTACCCATACCTTTTGCCATACAAATAATATCAGGTATAATTCCCGACTGTTGATGGGCAAAAAAATTACCTGTTCTACCAAAACCCGATTGAACTTCGTCGAGAATTAACGGAGTTTCAGTAGTCTTACAAGCCGTTGAAATAGCTTTAAAAAAATCATCGTCAGGAACAATTATTCCGCCAACACCTTGTATGCCTTCAATAATTACAGCAGCCAAATCGTCTTTTTGTATAATTTCAACAGTTGTTTCTGTATCATTAATATCTGCAAAAACTACATTATGATTGTTGTTAAATTCTGATATATTTTGCTTGTATCCGCTTACTGCAACAGCACCCGATGTTCTGCCATGAAATGCGTTATTAAAAGCCAAAACTTTTGATTTACCTGTGTTGAATGATGCTAATTTCAAAGCATTTTCAATGGCCTCGGCGCCCGAATTACAAGCAAAAAACTCATAACTCTCGTAGCCGGAAACATCTCCTAATTTTTGAGCATAATCCTGTTCTATTTGTTTAACAACCGCATTTGAGTAAAATGGTAAAGTATTAATTTGCTGTATTAATTTTTCTACCCAAACAGGGTGCGAATGGCCAATGGAAATTACAGCGTGTCCGCCATAAAAGTCAAGGTATTTATTACCGTTTTTATCCCAAATATATGAACCTTTTGCTTTTATGGGTTCAAAATCTAATACATTATATATGTCTAATATTTTCATTTAATTTAATTTTTAAGTGATAGACTGACAGCGTTTATAATCATATCAAATTATAGTATCACATAAATATATTTTTAAAAAGCAACAGCTTTAAGTCTTAATCCCGCTTCTTCGTTAAAACCAAACATTAAATTCATATTATGAACTGCTTGTCCTGATGCCCCTTTTAACAGATTATCAATAGCAGTAGTTATATGAACTATATTGTCATACGTACTAATATTTACCAAACAATTATTGGTATTTACAACTTGTTTTAATGAAATTGCTTCGTTGCTAATATGCATAAATCTAGCATCCTTATAAAAATCATTAAAATATTGTTGAATTAAATTTTCGTCAATATTTGTTTTCATATAAACTGATGCAAAAATTCCTCTTGTAAAATCGCCACGCATAGGCACAAAGTTGATATCATTATTAAAATCCGATTGTAAAGATTTTACACTTTCGGTAATTTCACCCAAATGCTGATGCGTAAACGATTTATATACCGATATGTTATTGTTTCGCCAATTGAAACTTGTTGTTTCACTTAAGGTCCTGCCAGCACCTGTTGCGCCTGTAATAGCATGAATATGAACATCATTGTTAAGCAAATTTTTCTTGGCCAAGGGTAATAAAGCA
This sequence comes from Flavobacteriaceae bacterium, assembly GCA_015494075.1. Taxonomy (GTDB): domain Bacteria; phylum Bacteroidota; class Bacteroidia; order Flavobacteriales; family Flavobacteriaceae; genus WGBX01. The sequence goes on along the minus strand of WGBX01000153.1, from coordinate 8,956 downwards.
GTTTGAATAGCACTAGCAAAACAACCCGGATTGGCAATATAATTGGCTGTTTTAATCTGCTCATAATTTAATTCGGGCAAACCGTAAATAAACTTTTTACCTTCAAAAACGGCATTGTTTTTTAATCTAAAATCGTTTGATAAATCAATAATTTTAGTAGTATCGGAAAATTTGTTTTGTTTTAAAAATTCGGTTGAATTTCCGTGGCCTAAACACAGAAAAACAACATCGGCATTCAAATTTACTTTATTAGTAAACTCTATGTCTAACTGCCCTAACAAATCATGATGAAAAGTCGATATTTTTTTGCCGGCACTCGAATTACTATAAACAAAATCAATATCAACCTGATTGTGATTAACTAACAATCTTAACAACTCACCGGCTACAAGCCCGGTTCCACCAATGATTCCTGCTTTAATCATAGCCGTTTATTTTATGATAAATAGTCAACGCGTTAGAGAGAATCGCGGTAAATCCTTTAATATCTTCAGGTGAATAAAGTTTATTTATCTCGCCATAATCGCCAAATTCGCTGTTCATTAAATCATTTTTGGAGTTTATGCCACTCACAACAAACCTGTATGGATATAAATCTACATTTACTGTTCCGTTTACATTTTTTTGTGAGCTTTGTAAAAATGCCTCCATATCTCTAATGGCCGGCTCTAAATATTGTCCATCGTGCAAAAGCATACCGTAAGTTGAGGCAATTTGCTCTTTCATTTGCAGTTGCCATTTTGTTAGCGTATGCTTTTCGAGTGTGTGATGCGCTTTAATGATAATACTTGCAGCTGCTGCTTCAAAAGCAATCCTGCCTTTAATACCGATAATGGTATCGCCAATATGATAATCCCTGCCGATGGCATATTTTTTCGCAATATTTTCTACTGCTTGAATAACCGCCACTGCTGTCATTTCTTTACCATTTAAGGCACAAGGCTCACCTTGCTTAAATGTAATTTTGATAGCCTGAGGTTTGGTGGCTTCCAATTGATTTAAAAAAGCATTTTCGTTTATGGCTCTGTCGGAAGTAAGTGTTTCTTCGCCCCCCACGCTTGTGCCCCATAAGCCTACATTGTATGAGTATTTTGATTTCTCAAAATTTTCATTTACACCATTTTCTTTAAGATAAGCAATTTCCTCATTTCTTGTCAGTTTGTTATCTCTGATTGGTGTAATAATTTTTATTTCAGGTGCTAATATTTTAAAAATCAAATCAAATCTTATTTGATCATTTCCTGCGCCGGTACTTCCGTGAGCAATATACTTTGCACCTATTTTTTTTGCATAATTAATTAATGCTATTGCCTGATGTACCCTTTCAGAACTTACCGATAATGGATAGGTATTGTTTTTCAAGACATTACCGAATATTAAATATTTTACGATTTTTTTATAATATGTTGTAGTTTCATCTAAAATAACATGTTTTGTTACGCCTAATTTGTAAGCTTTTTCTTCAATTTTTTTAAGTTCATTTTGCGAAAACCCACCGGTATTTACAAATGCAGAATAAACATCATATGTTTTTTTTAAACTTACAGCGCAATAGGTTGTATCTAAACCACCACTATATGCTAAAACTAATTTTTCTTTCATTTCAATTCAAATTTTATTTATTATTTACCAATGTTAAAATTATTTTTATAAGAAATTTAACAAGGTCAATTTTTTGACTTTTTTTAGTATTTTATTTGGTTCCAAATATTTTGACAAAACATTCCATTTATACTTAAACCAACGGGCATACACTTTATATTTGACATTTTCACTTTCATGATTTTCATCCTCAGGATCGTATAACAAACCTGTACAAAGACAATGCGTTCTGCCAGTTTGTTTAAGTATCGGATAATTAACACAGCCTTCGCAACCTTTCCAAAAAGAATCATCGTCAGTAAGATTTGATAACGTGACAGGTTTATAACCCATTTCCATATTTAGCTTTAGTACTGCTATACTTGTAGTGATACTAAACAACTTTGCTTTTGGAAATTTTTTTCTTGATAATTCAAAAGCTTTCATTTTTATTTTTCTTGAAATACCTTGACCTCTGTATTCTTCTTTTACAATTAAACCGGAAGTCGCAACAAATTTTTGATGTTCCCAACTTTCAATATAGCAGAAACCCACAAACGTGCCATTATCTGTTGCTATAATTGAATTACCATTATTAATTTTTTCTTGAATATACTCAGGGGCTCGCTTAGCTATACCTGTACCGCGTTTATCTGCCGCTTTTTCAATTAGCTCGCAGATTTCATATTTATATTTAGCATCATCACAGGATGCTACTCTTATATTAATCATTTTACCGATTTATATGAAGTTAGTTATTAAAGTTGATTTGATGATTTATTCTCTTCTGAGAAAAGGTAGTACGTAACTACCCACAATTAAATTATACACCCGCAAAGGGGCGGCGAAAACGGCGGAAATTGTTAGCTGTATTTGCTTCGTGAAATGAAACAAATAATAATAGTGAGGTAATATGTGCTGTATATTTATACATTACAACTGCAAATATATATATAATTATTTTAATATATCAATTTTTTTTTTGAAATAATTTCAGTTGATTAGTTTAGATACACACAATATTCTAATTAAAATTATTGAAACTCAAAACTTTTGACACCAAAAAAGAATTTGATTATAAGGCGTTAAATATAGTATATTAAGAAATGATTCTCATTTTGGCTTCGAGAAAAAATGAATGCTAAAAAAATGAATTGGCAACGGAATTTGCACAAATCAGTTTGCACCATAAAAAAATTTAATAAGTAGAAAAAATGAAAAATGAAAAGAATTTTTTGAAATTAAATTGATAGTAGAAGCATTTACTGTTAAAAAAAAGAAATAACAGAGAATTTCTTAAATTATACTATCTTTACCGACAATTAAAATTGACAAACAAAATGCATAAAAGAACACGCTACAAATATTTAATTGTACTTTTTTTTACTTTTTCAGGAAATAATGCAAATACACAAATTACTACTTCAGAAAAGCAAGCCAAGCAGGATATTTATAATGTATTTGACAATACAAATTGGACCAGTAAGAATGAGGCTGATATGAGCAAGGATTGGTGTTTTACGCAACCAATAACAGATGTAACTATTTCAAAAAATAAAGTAACCCGAAAGGCTGCATCTATATTAAGTCCAAACGATTTTGTTACCACTTGGAAAACCGATAATCCGGGAGTTTCAAACAGTACTTCTATAACTATTCCCACTAGTGGTACAGGTTATAATTATGATGTTGATTGGAATAATGATGGCGTTTTTGAAGAAATAGGAATAACAGGAGATGTAACTCATGACTTTGGTGTTGCCGGCACATATACGATAAGAATACGAGGTCAATTTGACCGTATTTTATTTGGTAGTGGCACAGACAAAGAAAAAATTCTTGCTATAGAGCAATGGGGGAACTTAACCTGGAGTACTTTTAATGCAGCTTTTATGGATTGTGTAAACCTTCATATAAATGCTAGCGATGCGCCTGATCTAACAAATGTAACGCGTACCGACTTAATGTTTTATGGTTGTACTTCATTTAATGAAAGTATTGACCATTGGGATGTTTCTAATATTACCATAATGTCAAACATGTTTAAGAATGCAAGTAGCTTTAACCAAGATTTAAATAGTTGGGATACAAACAATGTCCAAAGAATGAATGGTATGTTTTATGGAGCTTCTAATTTTAACGGTAATATAAGTAACTGGAATACTTCTAGTGTAACAACAATGCAAACGATGTTTAGATACGCAAGAGCTTTTAATCAAAATATTGGAAATTGGCGTACTGGCAATGTAACTGATATGAGCTATATGTTTGATGGAGCAAGTAGTTTTAATCAAAACATTGGTGTTTGGAATGTGCAAAACGTAACAAATATGTCAGGAATGTTTCAATCGACAAGTAACTTTAATCAATATATTGGAGGTTGGAATACACAAAATGTAACTGATATGAACTCTATGTTTCGTAGTGCTATAAGTTTTAATCAAAACATTAATTCTTGGAATACTAGCAATGTAACGGATATGACCATGATGTTTTATTACGCAAATTTTAATCAAGATATTAGTTCTTGGGACACCGGAAACGTACAAAGAATGGCATATATGTTTGGACATAATAACCAGTTCAATCAACCTATAGGTAGTTGGAATATGTCACGGGTTACAGATATCAGTTCAATGTTTTATGGCGCTAGTAATTTTAATCAAGATTTATCCAATTGGGATACTTCAAATATTTCAGATATGCATAGAACATTTGGGTATTCTAATTTTAATCAAGATATAGGCTCTTGGAATATCAGTAGTTTAACCGATGCATCTGAAATGTTTGTTGGTGTAACACTATCAACGACAAATTATGATGCATTGCTTATAGGTTGGCAAGGACAAACTCATAATAATAATGTCGTATTTAGCGGTGGAAATAGTCAATATTGTGCAGGAGAAACTGCCATAACCGATTTAATTGCAGATGGGTGGACCATTACGGATGGTGGTTTGGGGTGTGTTGTTTTAAGCCCTGATGATTTTGTTACCACTTGGAAAACCGATAATCCGGGAACATCAAATAGTACATCAATAACGATCCCGACTTATACCGGCGAAACTTATAACTATGATGTGGATTGGGATAACGATGGTACTTTTGATGAATTTGGACTTACCGGAAACGTTACGCATGATTTCGGCACAGCCGGAACTTATACGATTAGAATACGAGGCAATTTTCCACGTATTTATTTTAATGGAGAATTTGATAGAGAAAAAATATTATCGGTTGACCAATGGGGAAAACAAGTATGGACCTCAATGCATAGTGCTTTTCAAGGTTGTTCAAACTTAACAATAACTGCTACCGATATACCAGACTTATCTAACGTAACCCAAATGATTAATATGTTTCAGGATTGTATTTCATTTAATCAAGATATTTCAAACTGGGATATCTCTAATGTAACGTATTTAAACTATATGTTTTTTGGAGCAGTAACATTTAATCAGCCTTTAAACAATTGGAACACCTCTAATGTTATAAATATGCAAGGGGTTTTCTCAAACGCAAAATTATTTAATCAGCCTTTAAATAATTGGGACACCTCTAAAGTTACCACGATGAATAATATGTTTTCAAGAACCGAAGAATTTAATGGCGACATAACAAATTGGGACACTAGTAATGTTACCAATATGCAAGATATGTTTTGGCAAGCAAATAAATTTAATCAAGATATTGGTAATTGGGATACTTCTAATGTAACTACAATGTATGGAATGTTTACAGGTGCCGATGTTTTTAATCAAGATATTTCTTATAAACCTGCTACTGGTGCATGGAATACTGCCAATGTAACCATAATGTCAGGAATGTTTGCAGATGCTTATGCTTTTAATCAAGATATATCAAATTGGGACACCTCTAGTGTTACTGATATGAAATGGATGTTTCAAAATTTTTCAACTACACAAACAACTTCTTTTAATCAAGATATTAGCTCTTGGAATACAAGCAATGTTACCAGTATGGTAAATATGTTTAAAAATTCGGTATTCAATCAAGATATAGGCTCTTGGAATATCAGTAGTTTAACAGATGCATCTGAAATGTTTGAGGGGGTAACGCTATCAATGGCAAATTATGACGCATTGCTTATAGGTTGGCAAGGACAAACTCATAATAACAATGTCGTATTTAGCGGTGGAAATAGTCAATATTGTGCAGGAGAAACTGCCAGAACCGATTTAATTGCAGATGGATGGACCATTACGGATGGTGGTTTGGGATGTGTTGTTTTAAGCCCTGATGATTTTGTTACCACTTGGAAAACCGATAATCCGAGCACATCAAATAGTACATCAATAACGATCCCGACTTATACCGGCGAAACTTATAACTATGATGTGGATTGGAATAACGATGGTACTTTTGATGAATTTGGACTTACCGGAAACGTTACGCATGATTTCGGCACAGCCGGAACTTATACGATTAGAATACGAGGACAATTCCCTAGAATTTATTTTCATAATGAATTAGACAAAGACAAAATAATCTCTGTTGATCAATGGGGGAGTCAAGTATGGTCGTCTATGGGTTTTGCTTTTTATGGCTGTACAAATCTGGCAGGACAAGCAGTTGATAATCCGGATTTATCGCAGGTAACTTCATTGGAGTGGACATTTAATTCCGCTAGTAGTTTTAATCAAGATATAAGCGGTTGGGACACTAACAATGTCACTAAAATGAATAGTACCTTTAACAGTGCTACGAGTTTTAATCAAGACATTGGATCTTGGGATACTTCAAAGGTTCAAACAATGAATTATATGTTCAATAATGCGAAAGTCTTTAATCAGGATTTATCAAGTTGGGATACATCCAATGTCACTAATATGTATGCTATGTTTAGCAAATGTCTCAGTTTTAATCAGCCTTTAAATACTTGGAATACCGGTAATGTGGAAACAATGGCGGAAATGTTTAGCGGTGCAAGTATTTTTAATCAAGATTTGGATAATTGGGATACTTCAAAAGTAAAAAGTTTTCATGCGATGTTCTGGGTTGCCGATGCGTTTAATGCGAGCATCAACAGCTGGGACACTTCAAGTGCTACCAATATGTCTAAAATGTTTGGCTATGCTGGCAATTTTAATCAACCAATCGGAAGCTGGGATACTTCAAATGTAACTGACATGAGCGAAATGTTCACAAAAGCATACGCTTTTAATCAAAATATATCCAATTGGAATACCGGTAATGTAACAAATATGGAAAGTATGTTTTGGGGTGCTTCATCTTTCAATAAAGATATTGGTACTTGGAACACGTCCAAAGTAACAAATATGGCTCATATGTTTAGAGATGCTTCGGTATTCAATCAAAATATCAATACATGGAATACAGCCAATGTTACAACTTTGAATGATACATTTTCCGGAGCTAATAATTTTAATATGCCTTTAAGTAATTGGGATACAGGAAAAGTTGTCGATATGCATAATACCTTTAGAAATGCAAGCAATTTTAATCAAGACATCTCATCATGGCAAACCAATGTTGTAACCGATATGTCCTATATGTTTTATTACGCAACTTCTTTTGACCAAAATATAGGCTCTTGGAATATCAGTAGTTTAACAGATGCTTCAAAAATGTTTGATGGGGCAACGCTATCAATGGCAAATTATGATGCATTGCTTATAGGTTGGCAAGGACAAACTCATAATAACAATGTCGTATTTAGCGGTGGAAATAGTCAATATTGTGCAGGAGAAACTGCCAGAACCGATTTAATTGCAGATGGATGGACCATTACAGATGGTGGTTTGGGGTGTCCACTTCCAAGTTGCACCCAATTAACTGACCCGGCTGATAGCAGCACCGATGTTGCCCTTAATCAAGCTTTAACTTGGACAGCTGTTAGCAATGCCGACGGATATTACCTAACTATCGGAACCACTTCCGGCGGCAGCGATGTATTAAATCATTTTGATGTGGGCAATACAACCACTTACACACCTGCAACCTATTGGCAGCCCAATACCACATATTATGTAACTGTAACAGCTTATAATTCTGCCGGAGAAGCAACAGGCTGCAATGAAACACGTTTTACAACTCTTACACCTGTTAGCATTCCTAACTGCACCCAATTAACCGACCCGGCTGATGGCAGCACTGATATTGCCCTTAATCAAGCTTTAAGCTGGACAGCCGTCAGCAATGCCGACGGATATTACCTAACTATCGGAACCACTTCCGGCGGCAGCGATGTGTTAAATCATTTTGATGTGGGCAATACAACCACTTACACACCTGCAACCGATTGGCAGCCCAACACCACATATTATGTAACTGTAACGGCTTATAATTCTGCCGGAGAAGCGACAGGCTGCAATGAAACACGTTTTACGACAAAAGAAAAAATAAAACTGATCTTTCCTAAATTTTTTACGCCCAATGGTGATACTTATAATGATGTATGGTCTTTGCAATCAGACGATATAATTCCAAAAGGAAAAGTTTATATTTTTGATCGATATGGTAAAGTGATAAAACAAATGAGTACTCTTGACAGTTGGGATGGCACTTACAATAATCTTCCAATGCATGCAACGGATTATTGGTTTAAAGTTGTTTTTATAGATGGAAAAGTTTTAACAGGGCATTTCAGTTTAATTAGATAATTGACTTTTCAAATAGATTATATGAAAAACTTCAGTTTAAACTGAAGTTTTTTTATGTAAAATATCAAAATGCTTAGCTATCTTATTTGCTTTGGATAAATAAAAGAACAATTGTTACATTTATATTATGTTAAAATAGCAAAATAATAATATTTATATTACGTGGTTTTTACTTCTTTCTATTAACCCCTACTCTACGTACAATGATGATGTTTATATCATTAATATTATATTTTCATCTACTTTGATTTATCTTTTATTTGATAAAATATTTTTTATAAAAAAATTAAGTAGTTATTGTTTACTTAATTTTAATAATTACCGTTTATTTACACCCATAATTAATCGTTTGGACTTGGTTTAATCAGTTCGTTTAAAACTTTTTATCAAAAGAAAAAACAGTTTTTTATGAGTATAAAAAAATTCGCATATTTTAGTTATATTTGATTATAATTAAATAAGTTGTTAATTGTAACTCACTACACCCCAAATATATATACGTAATTAAATGAATATTGAGACCATAAAATGTGAAATTAACAGAAATGCAAGCTCAAAAATTTGCAAAAAAATTTGGTTTAATAATAACCTTGACGGACAGCCTACGGCACAGAACAATTTTTTAAAATAAAAAAATGATTGTATTTATACATAAAAGGAAAGTATTTTAATTTAAATATATTTATTAGATGTATCAAATTTTATTTTTACTGATTATTTTATTTATTCTT
>WGBX01000152.1 GCA_015494075.1 Flavobacteriaceae bacterium | reverse complement strand
CTACAAAGTTTATTCCATGACAAGTGTAACATGTTTTAAACATAGACTTTACAGCTAGTCGTAATTTTGTATTGTATTTAAAAAATTACCTTGTCAAAAAGACAAAATAATACATATAAACAACATACAAACTGAGGTAAATACTGCCTTTAACCCAACTAATTTTATTTCGTTTCGGCAAAAGTGCCAGTGGGATAATCAAAGCAGAGATCCCCAACATCCATATAATATCGACGTTTATAAGTTTTAAATTGGTAATATGGATGGGTTTAATCATGGCTGTTATCCCCAGTACCGAACCTATATTAAAAATATTTGACCCGACTAAATTGCCAAACGATAAATCTTTTTCTTTTTTAAGAGCTGAAATAATAGAAGCCGCAAGCTCCGGAATACTAGTGCCGATGGCAACAATACTGACACCTATAATACGCTCACTTACGCCTACTTGACGTGCTAATTCTTTTGCCCCATTGACAAGAAATTCGGCTCCTGCCCATAGTGCAACTCCTCCGATAATCAACCAAATTAAAACCTTTGCCATACTGGCTATGGCCGTATCTTCATCAATTTCTTCCAACTCATTCAAATCTATATCACCTGCTTGTGAAGCATGCTTAAGCAGAATGTAAATAAATAGAATCAATAAAATGAATAAAATTAAACCTTCCGTAAAACTTAAAATTAAATCATTTTTTAAGAAAAAATATAACAAACCGGACAACAACAACATAGCCGGAATATTATATTTATATGAGATTTTTTTAATAAAAATAGGTGTTAATATAGCCGTTGCACCAAGTACTAATGCCAAATTGGCAATATTTGATCCGACGACATTTCCCAAAGCTAATTCAGGTGAACCATCTAATGCAGCTTTAACACTTACCAATAATTCGGGTAAAGAAGTAGCAAAAGACACTACTGTCATACCGATAACAATACGCGAGAGTTTAAATTTTAAAGATAAACCAACAGACGCTCGCACCAGATATTCGCCACCTACTACTAATAAGAGCAAGCCTAAAAGAATATAAAATAATGACATATTTTAATTTTTGGTAAAAATACAAATTAAATCTGCATTTATATTCGTTTCTTTTTATTTGCTTTCTTTTTTGATTTTTTTGCAGCTATTAATTTGTTGTATTTACGTTCGCGATGCCACCATAAAAAAGGGCCTAAAAGTGTAATTCCTATCAAAATTGACAAGATGCCATAGCTTAAATCTTTTTGAGTAAAATGCCAATTCCAAGCAAAAAGCTTAGAAAAAACTATCACAAATATACCGTAAACAAAGCCTGTTACCAGTGAAAATTTCACAGCGCCTTGTTGGCGTTTTTTGCTCCAATATTCAATAAATCTTTGATCTTTTTCTGTCATAATTTTAAGAAGTTGTTAAAGTTAGTTTACAAATTTACATAATTTGTATCTTTACCCAAATTTATGGCACAAATGTTTCAGAAGTTTAAACAAAATCTATCCCAACAACCAAATTGGATGCAGCAAAAATATCTGTTGGCTATTTCAGGAGGCATTGATAGTGTGGTTTTGGCTGAGTTGTTTAAACGGGCCGGCCTTAAATTTAGCATGGCTCATTGTAATTTTAAATTACGAGGTGCCGACAGCGATGCCGATCAAGCTTTTGTTACAGAGTTGGCTGCTAAGTTTGAAGTACCTTTACATATTAATATTTGTGATTTATCTCAAAGCCATGAAAATATTCAATTGGCTGCACGCAACCAACGCTATGAGTGGTTTAAAAAATTGCGAATAAAACACCAATATAATTATCTTGTAACCGGTCATCATTTAAACGATAGTTTAGAAAGTTTTCTACTTAATCTGCAACGAGGCACCGGGCTAAAAGGTCTTTTGGGTATTCAAAATAATGATTTTATTTTGCGTCCTTTACAAAATTTCAGCCGGAAAGAAATACAACAATATGCTCATAATCGTCAATTGCAATGGCGTGAAGACCGGAGTAATGCCAGCGAAAAATATCGTCGTAACTTCATACGCCACCAAATTGTTCCGCCTCTTGTCAAAAACAATCCGGCTTTTTATAACAATTTTAACAAAACACTTCAATACCTTCAACAGACACAAAAAGTGGTGGATGATTGGTTTAAAAAAAAATTACAACAACTGGTTATATCTGACGGCACTCTTTTAAAATTAAATATTGAGCATTGGAAAAAACTTTCATCCGGAGACTTATTTTTATATCAATGGTTATCACCTTATGGTTTTACCGATCATGAAGCAATTATAAAACTAACCGGTTCGCAATCGGGAAAACAAGTGGTAAGCCCAACCCATATACTTTATAAAGACCGGGATTTTTTAATTTTACAAAAAAAACACACAAACACGAATAAAGATTATAAAATAAATTTTAAATCGCGGCAGGAATTGGCTGATTTACTAATTGAAATGCATCTTTTAAAAGCAGAAGATATTGACATTGATCAAATTAAACAAGCCTCAAAAGATGAAATTTATGTGGACTTTAATCGGCTTAATTTTCCATTAACCTTGCGCAAATGGCAAAAAGGCGATAGTTTTTATCCTCTTGGCATGACAGGCAAAAAAAAGTTAAGTAACTATTTTATAGATGAAAAACTTTCTCTACCTGAAAAAGAAAAAATTTGGTTACTTTGCCATCAAAAAGATATTATATGGCTTGTCGGGAAACGCCTCGACAAACGTTATAAAATACAGCCAGAGAGCACGCATGTTTTACACATAAAAATAAAAAATCAAAAGCAAGATATATGAAAAAAAATTGGTTATTATTACTCTTCCTCAGCCTTCAAACATGGGCACAGTTTGGTGTGCAACAAGATGTTATAGATCCTCTGACTTGGCATACATCTGTTGAAAAAACCGGTCAAAACACCTATAATTTAATTATAGAAGCTGATATTGCAGACGGCTGGCATTTATATTCACAATTTAATGATCCGAATGCGTCATTACCAATTGAATTTGAGTGGCACAATGCAGAAGGCCAATATAAAGTCCTTGGAAAGGCTAAAGAAATAGATACACATCAAGCCTACAATGAGGTTTTTAAAGCCACCGAAACTTTCTTTTCAAAACATGCTAAGCTAATTCAACCTATTGAAATTATAAATCCAAATTTAAAAAAGATTGTCGTTACTTTATATGGCCAAGCTTGTAAAGAAGCTTGTATTCAAGTTCAAAAAGATTTGACATTTGACTTGACACAAGCTAAAATAGTACCTCAGGCTAAGAATAATAGTACAGAAAAATCACCAGTTGAACCTGTTAAATCAGTATCATCTGACACGCATACAACTGACAATAATAAAAAAAATGATCCTAAACCTGTCAAAGATTTAACAGAAAATGGCAAATATACACCTGTACCAATAGCCAATCAAGCGACATCACAATTACAAACAACAGAAAAACCCATATCCAAAACTCCGGAAGGCGGGTCTAATTGGGCTGTTTTTTGGACGGCTTTTATTGCCGGACTTTTAGTTTTGCTAACGCCTTGTGTATTTCCTATGATACCACTTACCATTAGTTTTTTCACCAAACAATCAGAAAAAGCCGGTGCCGGCAAACGCAATGCTATTGTCTATGCCGTTTCTATCGTTTTAATTTATGTTGCCTTCAGTTTTCCTTTCCATTTATTAGAAAAAGTAGACAGCAGTATTTTTAATGGTTTAGCTACCAATACTTGGGTAAATTTATTTTTCTTTTTAATTTTCATCTTGTTTGCCTTAAACTTATTTGGCGTAGAAAAACTCGATCCTGTCAGATTAATTCCTAATTCATGGGTAAGTTCTGCCGATAAACAATCAAGCAAAGGTGGAATTTTAGCCGGTTTTTTTATGGCTTTAACTTTAGTAATTGTTTCTTTTTCATGCACCGGTCCGGCATTAGGTTTTATCTTAGGAAATGCCGCTTCCGGAGCCGAAGGCGCTATGACCTTTACATATGCTATGTTAGGTTTCGGATTGGGCATTGCCATACCTTTTGGCATACTAGCTTTTTTCCCTGTTTTATTAAAAAAATTACCTCAATCCGGCGGTTGGTTAAATAGTGTAAAAGTTATTTTTGGATTTATTGAATTGGCTTTTGCTTTTAAATTTCTATCCAATGCCGATTTGGTTAATCAATGGCATTTTTTACATCGGGAAGTTTTTATTGCCATCTGGATTGCCATTACCTTAACCATGGCTATGTATTTATTTGGAAAAATACGTTTGCCACATGATGCTCATACTGATACCATAGGTGTTTTCCGATTTTTGTTAGGCTTATTCACTTTATCTTTCGGATTATATTTATTACCCGGACTATGGGGTGCCCCTTTAAATATTATCAGTGGTTTTCCGCCGCCAATGAAATATGCCGAATCTAAATTTGGGGTGGGTTATACCAAAACATCTTCAGAAAATATAACAACAGCTACTTTACCGGAAGGAGCTGAATATGGCCCGAACAACATTGTGGCTTTTGAAGATTACGATACAGCTTTAGCTTATGCTAAAAAAGTTAATAAGCCCTTACTCATTGATTTTACAGGTCGCGCATGTCAAAATTGTCGTTTAATGGAAGAAAATGTATGGAGTAAAGACAAAATTTTACCTATTTTGAAAAATAAGGTAGTTTTGGTTTCATTATATGTCGATGAAAGAACCAAATTACCAAAAGACAAACAATATATTTCGCCTTATACCGGACAAAAAGTAACAACTATTGGACAAAAATGGAGTGAAATGGAAACTTTTAAATATAAAAACAATTCGCAACCTTTATATATTATGATAGACCATAATGAACAAAATTTAAATCAACCGATTGGATATACCCCCGATATTGACCAGTATTATAATTGGTTGATAAACGGTTTGAAGAATTTTAATTAGTAGTCCCATCAATTAAAAAAACGCTATCATATTTATTAAAAGTTACCAATTGACAACAGGCTTTTAAAAGTTTTGTAAGTTTTTTAAAGCTTATTTTTTCTTAACTTTGCGTCTAAAGAAAAGTTAGAACAAACATGTCAAATATTGTAGCCATCGTAGGCAGACCAAATGTAGGAAAATCACAATTATTCAACCGTTTAACCGGTCGTCGCCAAGCTATTGTCGATGATGAAAGTGGTGTGACCAGAGATCGGCACTACGGCAAATCTGAATGGAATGGAAAAGAGTTTACTGTTATAGATACAGGAGGTTATGTTAAAGGTAGTGATGATATATTTGAAGATGAAATTAGAAAACAGGTCGAACTGGCCATTGATGAGGCTGATGCAATATTTTTTATAGTTGATGTAGAAGATGGTATTACAGGTTTAGATAAAGAAGTTGCTAAACTTTTACGTAAAACCGAAAAACCCGTATTTTTAGTCGTCAATAAAGTGGATAACACTAAAAGACAAAATGATGCCTTAGAATTTTATAACTTAGGGTTAGGAGAAATTTATCCAATTTCGGCTATAAATGGTAGTGGAACCGGTGAATTATTAGACGATTTGGTACAAGCATTGCCTACAGACGACGAAGAAAAGGAAGAAATAGAAAGTAATATCCCAAAATTTACAGTTGTGGGGCGTCCCAATGCCGGAAAATCCACACTTATAAATGCTTTATTAGGAAAAGAACGAAATATAGTAACTGACATAGCCGGCACAACACGTGATACAATTACAACCCGATATAAAAAATTTAATCAAGAATTTGATTTAATTGACACTGCCGGCATTCGGCGTAAAAACAAAGTTAAAGAAGATATAGAATTTTATTCGGTAATGCGGGCTATTCGGGCTATTGAGAATGCCGATGTTGTATTCTTAGTTGTTGATGCCACCCGGGGATTTGAAAGTCAGGACCAAAAAATATTTGATTTAGCTCGTAAAAATAATAAAGGAATTGTCATATTAGTTAACAAATGGGATCTGGTAGACAAAGACACACATACAGCTAAAGCTTTTACTGAAAAAATAAAAAAAGAAATAGCGCCCTTTAATGATGTTCCGATTTTATTTATTTCGGCCAAAAACAAACAGCGTATTTTTAAAGCTATTGAAGAAGGCATGCATGTTTTTGAAAATCGTAAACGTAAAATTAAAACCAGCAAACTCAATGAGGTAATGTTGCCTTATATCCAACAAAATCCACCGCCGGCACACAAAGGAAAATATATCAAAATAAAATTTGTGACCCAACTTCCTACCCATAGTCCGAAATTTGCTTTTTTTGCAAATTTACCACAGTATATCAAAGAGCCTTACAAACGGTTCTTAGAAAATAAATTGCGTGAAAATTTTGATTTTACCGGCGTGCCTATTGAAATATATTTCAGAAAAAAATAAATTGCTTTTATGCTATTAAACTATTTGCTCCTCATTTTAACCGGTATGCTTGTCGGTTTTATAAACACCTTAGCAGGTGGAGGTTCAAGTATTTTGTATCCGGTATTGATTTTTATGGGAATGCCTATTCACACAGCCATAGGTACCAGCCGGGTAGGTTTTTTGGCACAAGGTATTTTTTCTGTTGCCGGATTCAAAAGTAAAGGTATATTTTTATTTCCTTTTAATTTATATGTAGCATTAGCAGCCATGTTTGGTGGTTTACTAGGTGCTTGGATAAGTTTACAAACAACAGCCAAACATTTAACCCGTATTTTAGCCTTAGTAATGATTTTAATTGCAATTTTAATTCTGATTCAATCCAAATTAAAAAAGACTTTTAATCAACACAGAATAATTGGTAAATGGCTTTGGATAAGTTTTTTGGTTTATTTTATTATTGGCATGTATGGTGGTTTTATACAAGCAGGAATGGGGTTTATGATTATTTTAGCCGGCACTTTGGTAAATCATTTTAATTTAACCGAATCAAATAGTATTAAAGCTTTAATAGTACTCATTTTGACCATTCCAACATTGTATATGTTTGCCGTTAAAGGCTATGTAGATTGGCAAGCAGGTGTCGCAATTGCCATTGGCACTGCCACCGGCTCATGGCTTACAAGTCGCTGGTCAGTTAATGTTAATGAAACTTATTTACGGCGTATAATTGCTGCTGTTGTAGTTTTGTTGGCTTTTAAATTGTGGTTCTATCAATAAGAAAAATAGTGTTTCTAAAAAAATAATTCTGAAATTTTAATTGTTTACTTTTGTCTGGTGTTACAACAAAGTATTAAATATTTACCCGGTGTTGGTCGTGTCCGAGCACAACTTTTAGAGCAAGAGTTGGGTTTAAAAACTTTTGAAGATCTACTCAATCATTTTCCTTACAGATACATAGACAGGACAAAGTTTTATAAAATTAACGAATTAGGAGCCGTTAATACCGATATTCAACTCACCGGAAAAATATCACGCATAACAGAAGTAGGCAGTGGCAGAAAAAAACGCTTAACAGCTATTTTTGAAGATGAAACCGGTCAATTAGAGTTGGTTTGGTTTAAAAATTACCAATACCTGATTAAAAAGATACTACCCAATCAAATCTATGTTGTATATGGTCGTCCCACACTTTTTAACCATAAATTAAATATTGCACATCCCGAAGTGGAAACTTTAGAAGAGCGCAAAAAAAAATCTTTTTTAAAATTACAACCGGTATATCCCTCAACCGAGAAACTTATTAAAAAAGGGTTCAATACACGTTTATGGACACAAATTATGTCCGGCTTATTCAAAGAGACCGGTCTAAATTTTAAAGAAAGCCTTCCATTAGAAATTTTAGAAGAATTAAAACTATTAGATAAAAATCAAGCTTTATTTAATATCCATTTTCCTCAAAATATAAACTTACTGCATAAAGCACAAACAAGACTTAAGTTTGAAGAACTTTTTTATTTGCAACTACAACTTCTGCAAAAAAACCTTCAACATAAAAAGAAAATAAAAGGACATATTTTTGAAAAGATCGGGCCTTATTTTAATAAGTTTTATCATGATATTATTCCTTTTGATCTGACCCGAGCTCAAAAAAAAGTTTTAAAAGAAATAAGAGCAGATGTTAAAAGCGGCGCACAAATGAATCGCTTATTACAAGGAGATGTCGGTAGTGGAAAAACTATTGTAGCTATGCTTAGCATGTTAATGGCCATAGATAATCAATACCAAGCAACCTTAGTAGCACCAACTGAAATTTTAGCGCAACAACACTATAAAGGCTTAAAAACTTATGCCGAAGCATTGGGTTTAAATATACATTTACTGACAGGTTCTACCAAGCAAAAAGAACGTCAAGTGATACATACCCAATTAGAAGATGGCAGTTTGAATCTTTTGATCGGCACACATGCTATTTTCGAGGGAAAAGTACAATTTAAAAATTTGGGGATAGCCATAATTGATGAACAACATCGTTTCGGCGTCGCACAACGTGCCAAGATGTGGCAAAAAAACCTTATTCCACCTCACATGTTGGTTATGACCGCAACCCCCATACCACGCACCTTAGCACTGACACATTACGGCAATTTAGATATTTCAATTATTGACGAATTGCCACCGGGACGAAAACCTGTACAAACACTTCATAGATACAGAAAAGACAAACCTAAAATACTTGAATTTATAAAAAAGGAATTAAAAAAAGGTCAACAAGCTTATATTGTATATCCTTTAATCGAAGAAAGTGAACAGCTCAGCTATCAAGATCTTACCCGTAATTATGAGAAAATAAAAGAATTTTTTAAAGAAACTGATTTTAAAATAAGCATGGTTCATGGGAAAATGAAACCTGAAAATAAAGAAATTGAAATGCTTAAATTTAAAAATAATGAAACTCAGATAATGGTGGCAACTACAGTTATTGAAGTTGGCGTTAATGTACCAAATGCTTCTATTATGCTTATCGAAAGTGCTGAACGCTTTGGCTTGTCTCAACTACACCAGCTACGTGGTCGCGTAGGACGAGGTGCGGCTCAATCCTATTGTATTTTAATGACAGATTATAAACTATCACAAGAAGCCCGCACGCGCATTGAAACAATGACTGCCACAAATGATGGCTTTAAAATTGCCGAAGTAGACCTAAAATTAAGAGGTCCCGGAAATATTTTGGGCACCCAACAAAGTGGACTTATGCAATTTAGAATTGCCGATATTATAAAAGACGCACCGCTAATGCATACGGCAAGACAATTTGCATATCAATTACTTCAAGAAGACTTTTATTTAAAACATCCTAAACACAAGCAAGTGCGTTACTTTTTGCAAAAGCAGGTTCAAAAAACAGGTTTTTGGAATTTAATAGGCTAAAAGTTAATATTTATAAATCAAGTTTTACAAGTTATTTTTAAATCAAATAACAGAATTATTAGTTAATTTTACCGCTCAAATTCGGGTTATTGCATGCAAGATAAAATTTCCTTTAAGATCATTAACAAATTGGCTGTTCCTTCTATTTTGGCGGGCATTATAGAACCTGTAATATCTATTACTGACACGGCTATTATAGGTCACGTAAAAAGCTTCCCCACAGAAAGCTTGGCTGCTGTGGGTTTAGTAGGCTCATTTATGTCAGCACTTTTCTGGATTTTAGCTCAAACCAAAAATGCTATTTCAAGTATTGTTAGTCAAAAATTAGGTGCCCAAAAAATAAATCAAATTAAAACATTGATTCCTCAGGTGTTGATTATGAATTTAATTACGGGCATAAGTTTAGCTATATTAACTCGGTTATGGGCGCATCCTATTTTTGAATTATACGCTGCCAAAGGGCTTATTTTACAATTTGCCGTATCCTACTATAAAATAAGAGTTTTTGGGTTGATTTTTACTTTAATTACCTTTAGTTTATTTGGAATTTTCAGAGGGCTTCAAAACACCTATTGGGCAATGCTAATCAGTCTTACAGGCGGCATAATTAATATTATCCTCGATTATTTGTTAGTTTACGGCGTCGAAGGGTATTTACCACCGCTACATATTCAAGGCGCTGCATGGGCTAGTTTAATTGCACAATTTATAATGATGCTTCTGGCTATATATGTTTTTTTAAGAAAAACACCATTCAATTTAAAAATATATTGGCAAATACATCCTGAAATAAGACATTTCTTGCTAATGACAGGCAACTTGATTATCCGTACAATTGCCTTAAATTTAGCGATATTTCTCTCAAACCGTTATGCTACATCTTATGGTAAAAATTATATTGCCGTTCATGTTATTTTAACCAACATTTGGCTATTTACAACTTTCTTTTTAGATGGATATGCCGATGCAGGCAACTCTTTGGCAGGCAAATTATATGGAGAAAAAGATTGGTATCATTTAAAAGCTTTAGCAGGTCGACTAACCAAATATGGCTTATATGTATCAAGTTGTTTGGCTATAATTTTTATTATATTTTATAAGCCTATAGGATTGATATTTACAAATGAAGAAGCTGTACTTAGTCTTTATAAAAAAGTTTTTTGGTTACTCATTCTCATGCAACCTATTGGTGCAATTGCTTTTATTTTTGATGGCATTTTTAAAGGGTTAGGTTGGGTTAAAATATTAAGAAACATGCAATTGATTGCGACCTTTTTAGTATTCGTTCCCAGTCTTATGTTGTTAGATCATATGGGGCTAAAATTATATGCCGTTTGGCTGGCATTTTTACTATGGATTGGTTTTCGGGCATTTAGTTTACGTTGGAAATTTTATCAATTTTTCAAAAACAAATCTCTATAATTTTAATTATCAAAGCCTGTTTACTAAACCAAATTAAACAGGCTTTTCCAAAACGACTAAAATCAATATTAATCAGTCATATCCATACCGGACATGATATTTATTTTTCTACCTTGTGCATTCATCATACTAGGCTTTCCTAATAATTGTGCGGCAGCATCTACTTTAAAGACCGCATGACTGACAATTTCTTCGCCCGCTTTAAGGCCTTCATTTACAATATAATAATTTCCGGCTTCTGACCCTAAAATAATTTCACGATATATAAAAGTATTGGCTTTTTTAACATATACAACAGAACGTTTTCCTGTCCATAAAACCGCACTTTTAGGAATAAGTATCTTTTTACCAGATAATTGATTTACGATGTTGGCAGAAACGAACATGCCGGGCTTTAATAATTGTGCTTGATTTTTAGCTATAACACGGACTTTTGCCACACGAGTTTGTCTATTAACAAAAGGATCAATATATGTAATTTTACCTTGGAAAACTTTTCCTGGAATTGCATGTAATCTAAAATTAACTTTATTACCGGTTTTTATTAATGACAAATCCGGTTCATAAGCATCTAACATAATCCATACTTGATTTAATGAAACTAAACTCAATAAAGCCTGACCTTCTTTGACATAATCACCTTCTGCTATTAATAGTTTCTTAATATAGCCACTGAAAGGAGAAAGCACCGGAAAGCGGATTGCAGGTTTTTGAGAATGTTCTAGTACATCAATCTGCCTATCAGTCAGTTCCCATAATTTAAGTTTCTCACGGGCAGAATGATATAATACCGGATTAATTTTTTTATGTTTGGCAGCATCCCAAAGTTCTTGTTGCGCAATTAGCAAGTCAGGAGCATAAATTTCAGCTATTTTTTGTCCTTTCGAAACATATTGACCCGTAAAATTGGCTAATAGTTTTTCAATTCTTCCGCCATAACGAGCTGTTATATTTACCCTTTGTCGCGGGTCCGTTTCAATTATACCTGATAATTCGATTTTAGCGTTCGGAATGGCTTTCTGAACTGTATATGTTTGCACTTCAGCCAATTTAATAGCTGCATCACTCAGCATTATGGCATTAGTATCCATTTCATTAGTTTGGCTATCTTCCTTTAAAGGGATCAAATCCATACCACAAATCGGGCATTGTCCCGGCGCTTCTTGTTTAATTTGAGGGTGCATAGCGCAGGTCCATAATTGATGCTCTATATGTCCTGTATCAATATTAGTATTTATAGAGTCTCTAGACATCGTTTTTGATGTTTCTCCTCCAAACAACCAAGCACCGAAGGTAAGTCCGAAAATCAATGCAAGGATAAGATTTATACTTTGCTTATATTTTTTATATAATGTTTTTTTACTTTTCATGATAGTGTTTTTTAGGGTTTTAAACTTCCAATTAAAAATTGGATTGCAGCTACAGTTTTATGAAGCTCAGTAAAAGATTTTTGTTCAAGAATTTGATATTGAAGATATTTTTGTTCCATTCTCAAAACTTCTTCAAAGACAGGTAGTCCGCTGGAATAATCTGATTCTAATAATCTTATACTTCGTCGGGCTAATTTGATTTGTTTCTGATACAAATTAATTTTACGCAAATTGTTTTCATAAATACTATAAAAATCTGCTAATTGCGTAGATACATTATTGCGAACAGCTTCTTTTTTTTGGCTACTTACATCTTGCAAATATTTGGCTTCATTAACAGCAGCTTTGTACTTAGATCGAAAAACAGGCAGGCTCATGCCTATTTTAAAAAACAATGCATCATTTTTAAAACTGTCATTTATATCAGAACCTACATTTGTATAGTCTAATCCTAAAGAAAATTTTGGCAAACTTTTTTTGTATGCTAATTTAGCTTTGGCTTCAAATTGCTGAGATATTAAATCATGCTTCAATACCAAATGGTTATTTATTAGTTTTTTTTCTAAAACAGCCATAGGCGGAAGAATGGTTTGAGATAATTGCTCTGGGAGCATAATTTCTATTTTTCGTTTGTTTATCAAATTTTGAAATTTTATAGAGGTGGCTCTAATCCGGTCTTGCCAAAACTTTAAATCATTTTTAATTTGATTTAAAGCCATATCAGCTCTTAAAACATCTACATATGAAGCTTTACCGGTCATTAATTTTTGTTGTGATAAAGATTTAAATCGTTGAATTATGGTTATATTTTCTTTTAAAATTTCTATTTTCTTACGAAGAAAAAACAATTCATAATAAGCAAACTTCACCTGCTTAAAAAGTAAAGCTTTGTTTTGTAAAAAATCTTCATAAGCAGCTTTAGCCCTGTATGTTTGCGTCTGCTCAGACAACTGCAAACTACCAAACCAAGGAAACATTTGAGTTAAAGTTAATTTGAATTGTTGCGGTCCTGTTTTAGTTTCTACAGGTTGAATAAAATAGCCGAAAGCCAATTGTGGGTCGGGTAAAGCTTTAACTTGCGGTATGCGTTCTAAAGCAGCCAAATAGGACTGGAAACCGGCTTTTAGTTTTGGGTTATTTTCAGCAGCAGTAGTCAAATAAGTAGCTAAATACGACTGACTAAATACAGAGAATATTCCAAAAAGCCAAGTGAAAGTACTTATATAAAAATATTTCATAAATTATTTTTTTAAACGTTTTTTTAATAAAGATTCTTGCCATATGGCATACATAACAGGCACGATAAAAATGCTTAAAGTAGCGATAACCATACCGCCAAAAATAGGTATTGCCATTGGAATCATAATATCTGATCCTTTACCAGTAGAAGTAATTACCGGCAAAAGCGCAATTAGTGTAGTTGCCGTAGTCATAATGGCCGGCCTAACTCTTTTATTGCCTGCCAATAATATATTTTTACGAATTTCTTCTTTGCTTTCCGGTGTTTTTTTATCAAATAATTGTTTAATATAAGTTGAAATTAATACACCATCATCTGTAGCTATTCCAAATAAGGCAATGAAGCCTACCCAAACTGCCACACTTAAATTATAAGGTTTGATTTGAAATAAATCACGCAAATTTAACTGGCCGATATCTATATTCATAAACCATTCTTGACCATACAACCATAACATAATAAAACCACCAGAAAATGCAACTAAAATACCTGAAAAAATCAAAATTGCTCCAACTACTGATCTAAATTGAAAATACAGAATAAAAAAAATAACTAAAAGTGCCAATGGTATTACAATACTTAAGCGTTTTGTAGCCCTTATTTGATTTTCATAATTGCCTGTAAATTTATAATGCACACCGGATGGTAAATTCAGTTTACCTTCTTTTTGTTTCATTTTCAAAAATTCTTGAGCTTTTTCAACAACATCTACTTCGGCAAAATTTGATAACTTGTTAAATATAACATAACTTACAGGAAAACTATTCTCACTTTTTATCATTTGAGGTCCTTTCTCATAGTTTAAGTCAGCCACTTCTTGCAATTGTACAGTTTGACCTGCCGGAGTGGTTATTAATAATTTTTTTAAATTATCCGGACTATCTCTAAAATCTCTGGCATATCGCATTCTTATAGGATATCGTTCACGCCCTTCAACTGAAAAACTCAAAGGTATGCCACCGATGGCCGATGCTATAAATTTCTGCAAGTCATTGACTTTTAAACCATATCGTGCCATAGCTATCCTGTTTAGTTTAAGTTCTAAATAAGGTTTTCCAACTACACGATCGGCAAATACGCTCTGCACATTAACACCGGGAACTTGTTTCATAAATTTTTCGAGCTCGTATCCGGCTTCTTCAATACTTTTCAAGTCAGGGCCAAAAACTTTAATCCCCATAGGCGCCCGCATTCCGGTAGCCAACATTACCAATCTGGTTTGTATAGGCTGTAATTTAGGCGCAGATGTTAAACCCGGGATTTTAGATTGCATAACAATTTCTTTCCAAATGTCATCCGGAGTATGAATTTTATCACGCCATTGCCTGAAATATAAGCCATTTTCATCCTCTATCAATAAATTTAAATCAATATTGCGATAAGCATTTTCAGGATTGTAGATTTGTCCATCTTTTAAAACAAACGCGCCTTTGTTATTGGTTTTAAATCTAATCCGTCTACCTTTTTCATCTAAGATATATTCCGATTTATAATTTATAATGTTTTCAAACATAGAAATAGGTGCCGGATCTAATGCCGAATTAACACGTCCCCATTTTCCAACCACACTATATACTTCCGGTATACTATTTATTTTTTTATCTAATAGCGCTATTACCTCTCGATTTTCTTCCACTCCGGAATGTGGCATAGTTGTAGGCATCAATAAAAAAGCACCTTCATTTAAGGCCGGCATAAATTCTTTGCCTATTCCCGGAAAAGTTTTGTCAAAAAATTGCCACATCGTTGTATTTTGAACAAAATCAGGCATAAGCAAAAACACTTTTCCAACACCTTGCCAAGCCATCATTCCCAAAACAATGATTACTACAGGCAGACTTAAAAATCTAATTTTATGATCTAAACTCCATTTTAATACTTTTGGATAAAAATAAATCACCCCTGATAAGAAACCTAAAATTAAACCTACACTTAAAGCAACAAAGCTAATATTACTTGTTAAGCTATATTTTACCCCTAATGGCAACCACATTTTTGATAAATAATACAGTACCAACAGTAAAATCACACTAATCGTAATATAGTTGGTCATCCGGGGATATCCGTGAGCTTTCCAATAAAAATCAAAATAATTGTTAACAGCAATTAATATTACAATAAAGCCTACAAAATAAATTCCTGTTATAAAAAGGCCTAAACCTACAACACCCAAAGCTATTTGCGAATAAATTTGTATTTTTTGTCTTTTTAAATTGACAGAAAAAATTAAATAGGAAAGCATTGGTAAAAAAATAAGTCCTACAAATAATGCTGACAACATGACAAATGTTTTGGTAAAAGCCAATGGTTTAAACAGCTTACCCTCTGCATCTTGTAAAGCAAAAACCGGCAAGAAACTAATAATTGTTGTAGCAATAGCAGTTAATACAGCCGGTGCCACTTCAATTGTTGCATTATAAATTACTTGTAATAAAACCTCACCTTTAAGTTTATTATTAGATGACATCTCATAATGTCTTATAATATTTTCAGTAATTACAATGCCAACATCAACGACTACACCAATGGCGATAGCAATACCTGAGAGTGCTACAATGTTGGCATCTATTCCAAAGTAACGCATAGCTATAAAAGTCATTAATACACCCAGAGGTAGTAAAGTTGAAATTAATAAAGAAGCTCTCAAATTGAATACTAATAGTAATACTACGAGTATGCTAATTAAAATTTCTAATGACAAGGCCTCCTCTAAGGTTCCTAATGTCTCCTGTATCAAAACTGACCGGTCATAAAAAGGGATAATCTTAATTTTTGACATATTGCCATTAAGCATTTTTTTTTCTGGCAATCCATCAGCAATTTCATTAATCTTAGCTTTAATCAGCTTGATTACAGCCATTGGATTGGCACCATATCGCACCACCACTACTCCACCAACAGCTTCTGATCCACCTTTGTCTAAACCTCCCCGACGCGATGCCGGTCCCAATTGTATTTTGGCAATATCCTTTAAACGTACAGCAACATTTTTGTGTATTTTGACTACTGCATTTTCCAAATCTTTGGTAGATTTAATATACCCTAAGGCCCTTATAAGGTATTCAGCCCTGTTAAATTCCAAAGTACGAGCGCCAACATCTAAATTAGATTTTTTGACTGCACTAATTACTTCACTAACTTTGATGCCAAAGAATTTCATGCGATCCGGATTAATATCTATTTGATATTCTTTTATAAAACCTCCAATAGAAGCCACTTCCGAAACTCCTTTTACTGATGTTAGAGCATATTTTACATAGAAATCTTGTAATGATCGCAATTCTTGTGGATCCCAGCCTCCCGTAGGATTTCCTATACTATCTCTTCCTTCTAAAGTATACCAAAACACTTGCCCCAAAGCTGTTGCATCCGGACCTAATGTAGGTGTAACATCAGATGGTAATAAACCATTTGGAAGAGAATTTAATTTTTCTAAAATACGACTCCTACTCCAATAAAAATCAATTTCTTCATCAAAAATGACATAAATATTGGAAACGCCAAAGATAGAACTGCTACGTATGGTTTTTACACCGGGAATACCTAATAAAGCTGTTGTTAACGGATATGTAATTTGATCGTCAATATCTTGTGGTGAACGGCCTTGCCACTCAGTATAAATTATTTGTTGATTTTCGCCAATATCAGGAATGGCATCTACCGGCACAGGATCTGAGGGTAAAACACCTATTTGCCAACCAAAAGGAGATGTAACCAATCCCCATACAATCATCGAAACCAATAATAATACAGTTACAAGTTTATTTCTAAGAAAAAAATTAATCGTATTTTTAAGCATTGTTATATGATTTCAGTTGGTTTATAATCAAATCCATTTTAACAGAAATTTCTTGAGCTATTTGCGTTAAAATTTTATTATTCAAAGGTTTAATTAATATTTCAGGATCAATAATAACGACTTCAACACTATCTTTTTTTTGCTGTAACATTATATTGCATGGAATTATAGCACCAATTTTATCATCAACGGCTATAGCTTTCTGAGCATATGCCGGATTGCAAGTGCCTAAAATACGGTAAGGACGAAATTTTAGATTCAACTTTTCTGCAAAAGCCTTATCAACATCAAAACGGCTGACTATTCCAAAGCCTTGGGTTCGTACTATTTCTTCTACTAATATTGTAGCTTCATCAATATTTAAGCTTAACTGTATATTTTTATAATATCTCATTTTTATTTTTTTTAGGGTATAGTTATATCGGGCATTCAATTCATTTAAAAAATTGATACCTCTTTAATTTGAATTAATAAGAGTTTAGAAAGAAAAGTTGTTATCAAATAATAAATATTCCCAAAAAAGCCTGACAACGATTATGCTTATAAATTACAAAAGATTTAAAATCACAATGGTTTTTAACCACAATGGTTTTTTCGAAAAAAAACTTATTGTCAGTAACACAAAAGGAAGAAACAGATAAGGGTTTTATGCATTTGACTTGAAAAGAAGGTGTATAAGTTAAAACGGCTTCTATAAGTGGTTTAGATTGATGCTTTTTGCAAGAGCAGTCAGATTTTTCAAGCATTAACCGGGCAACTTTATCAGGCATTAGACATAAGTCTTTTTGACAACAATCATATCGCGTAACCGATTTTAAACTTTGATTGGGCAATTTGTCTATTAAAACTTCTGACTGAGCCATACCTAAGCTAAAAAGCAGAACCAGTATAACCGGTAAATAAAAAGCTTGCTTCATGTGTAACATTTATAAAACAAAATTACACTATGAGAAGTTTATGTGTATTATACAATTTTGAGAAAAATTGGTATAATTTTGATTAAAGTAGTCTTATACAAATTAAAACAGGTTAAGTGGCAATGTCTTATAAATATTATCACAATTTATCTAATGGTTGCCTTTCATTATTTTGCTGTTTTCTATATTCCGATAAAGTCAGGCCGGTAATTTTTTTAAATTGTTTAGACAGGTGCGATACGCTACTGTAATGCAATCTAAAAGCAATTTCAGAAAAATTTAATTCCCCATATTCAATAAATTCTTTTACCTTTTCAATTTTTTGAATAATGATAAATTTTTCAATCGTTATTTTTGCAGTGTTAGAAAATATTTTTGAAATAACAATATAATCCATTTTTAATGAACGACTTAGGTAATCTGAAATATTGACTTTTACCGGTTCATTCATATAATGAATATATTCAATGAGTAAAGCTTTAACCCTTTCCGTCAAAATTTGATTTTTATCACGAATTACAGAAAAGCCGATTTTTTTCAGATCTATATCCAGTTGCTCCCAATCTATGTCAACAGTTTTTATTTGTACTTGTCCCAAAATTATGTGTTGTACCGGAATTTGATGGGCAGCCAAAGTTTTCTTAACAGCAGCAATACACCGGTCACAAACCATATTTTTGATAAATAAAGTTTTTTTTGTCATTTTATAAATCTTGACATAATTCTATTAAAACACCGCCTGTTGATTTGGGATGCAAAAAAGCGACCTTTTTTTTATCTGCACCTTTTTTGGGTTGGTCATTGATCAAAATAAAGCCTTGTTGAGCTAAAATTTTCATTTTAACTTCAATATCATTAACATCAAAAGCAATATGATGAATACCCTCACCTTTTTTATCCAAAAATTTTTGAATAGGGCTATCAGGTCGTGTAGGCGCTAATAATTCAATTTTACTTTCCCCAATTTTAAAAAAAGATGTTATGACCCCTTCACTTTCAACGGTTTCTCTTTTGTATGATAACGTATTTAATAATTTTTTCCAACGTTCTTCGGCTTCTTCCAAATCTTGAACTGCTATTCCAATGTGTTCTATTTTATGCATAATTACTTCTTTAAAATAAAAGATTGTTATGTAAATTTAACAAAATTATAAATGTATTTTAAGGTTAATGCTTATTCTTTTCTTTAGCATCTTTTAAAGCCGCTATCATATCCCGATATTTGGCTGCGGCCAAAAAGTCCAGTTGTTGTGCAGCATCTTCCATTTTTTTTCTTAGTGCTCTGATTTGCTTATCTATACTTTCAACACTTTGGTATAAAGCTTTATTTTCAGCTACGTTTTGTGTTAAATCTTGTTCATATACATAAGTTTTCGGCTCAGCTGCGCTCATAATATTCTCCAAACTTTTTTTAATAGCTGTAGGCGTAATATTATGTTTTATATTATAAGCAATTTGCTTTTCACGGCGTCTATTGGTTTCATCAATAGTCATTTGCATACTTTTAGTTATTTTATCAGCATACAATATGGCAGTACCATTGATATGTCGAGCTGCCCTGCCAATAGTTTGGGTTAGAGATTTGTGAGACCTTAAAAAACCCTCTTTATCGGCATCTAAAATGGCTACTAAAGAAACTTCGGGCAAATCCAAACCTTCTCTAAGTAAGTTAACACCAACCAACACATCAAATAAACCTTTACGTAAATCGTGCATTATTTCAACACGTTCAAGTGTATCAACATCAGAATGTATATAACGGCTTCGTACATTTATTTTAGATAAATACTTTGTCAACTCTTCTGCCATTCTTTTGGTCAAAGTAGTAACCAATATTCGTTCGTCTAATTCAATACGTTTTTGAATTTCTTCCAATAAATCATCGATTTGATTTTGACTGGGGCGTATTTCAATCACAGGATCTAATAATCCTGTTGGTCTGATAACTTGCTCAACAACCACACCGCCTGACTTTTGAAGTTCATAATCTGCCGGAGTTGCACTGACATAAATAACTTGATTTTGCATTTGCTCAAACTCTTCAAATTTCAAGGGTCTATTGTCCATAGCCGAAGGTAATCGAAAGCCGTATTCTACTAAAGTTTCTTTTCTGGAACGATCTCCGCCATACATAGCATGAACTTGAGGAATAGTAACATGACTTTCATCAACAACCATTAAATAGTCTTCCGGAAAATAGTCTAATAAACAAAACGGACGGCTTCCGGGAGGACGACCGTCTAAATAACGTGAATAGTTTTCAATACCGGAGCAATAGCCCAATTCTGCCATCATCTCTAAATCAAATTCTGTTCGCTCCTTTAAACGCTTTGCTTCTAGATACTTACCTGTTTCTCTAAAATAGTCAACCTGTTTACCCAAATCAATTCTAATATCTTGAATTGCTTGATGGAGTTTATCCGGAGAAGTTACAAATAAGTTTGCCGGATAAACATCCAATCTTTCCACTGTATCAATTAAAGTACCGGTTTCGGCATGAAAAACTTCGATTAGATCAACTTCATCTCCCCAAAAATTAATACGAAAATATCGATCGGTATAAGGTGGATAAATCGTAATGGTATCACCTTTAACAATAAAGCTGCCCGCCTTAGGTATTTCGCTTCGACTATACAAACTTGTTACCAACTGATGCAGCAATTTGGTCCGAGTTGTTTGAATATCTTTATTAACTTTTACTACATTTTTTTTAAACTCCGAAGGATTTCCAATGCCATATAAACATGATACCGATGCAATCACAATAACATCGCGCCTACCGGATAATAATGAAGACGTTGTACTTAAACGGTAACGTTCTATTTCTTCATTTATAGATAAGTCTTTTTCAATATAAGTACCACTGGTAGGCAAATAAGCTTCTGGCTGATAGTAGTCGTAATATGAAACAAAATATTCGACAGCATTATCCGGAAAAAATTGTTTAAATTCTTGAAAGAGCTGAGCTGCCAAGGTTTTATTATGTGCTAAAATCAATGTGGGACGTTGTACTTTTTCAATGACATTAGCTATTGTAAAGGTTTTTCCCGACCCTGTTACGCCTAACAAGGTCTGATGTTTTTCGTTAGAGAAAATACCTTTAGATAATTGTTCAACAGCTTCGGGTTGATCACCGGTAGGCAAAAAATCAGATTTAATTTTAAATGCTTTCATTTATTATGCTGTATCGGTTAAACAATATGCATGCCTTAGCCGGAACATATTGAACATTATAAACTGATAACTATTTTACCTTTCTAAGGAAAAATGGCCTTTTTGCTGTCTGATACTGCCATCAGCTTCTTTTATTTCTACGACAAACCAATAATCATCCGGCGGTAAATTTTGCCCGTTAAAGGTCCCATCCCAACCGGGACTACTTGCATCTAATATTTTGACCAATTTTCCAAAACGGTTATATATTTTAATAATAGACCCCGGTTTGGTAGAAATATTATCAATTTGCCATACATCGTTGTAACCATCGCCATTAGGAGTAAAAAATCTAGGATTGTTCAAAATAACAACCGGTTGTGTAACAATACCACAAGCATTTTTATCGGCTACATAAACTATATATTCACCAGCTCTCAGTCCTAAAAACATGTTGCTGTCTTGGTAGTTAGTCCCATCAATTGAATATTCATAATTACCAATACCCGTTGCATATACAATAATTGCATTATTGCCCGGTTCGCTAAAGTCTTTAATATCTATGCCTTGTATTTTGGCTACATCAGAGGCGTCGACTTTAAAACTTTTTGAATTTGTACACCCCTTATCATTTGTAACGGTTAAAGTAATTTCTCCGGCTTGATTTACCCAAATACTTGGTGTTGTTTCTCCTGTGGACCATTGGTAAGCAACAAAACCCGAAGGGGCCGTAATTTCAATACCATGACCTATACAAAAAAGATATTGCTCGTCTATATCAATATCAATCAATGGATACACAAATAATTCAAAAGAACCTATATCAAAGCAGCCGCTTTCTTTATTAGTTATCCGATACCATATTTGCTGGTTGCCGGAAGTCGTATTTGAGAATGATTCCGGATTTGCAATGGCATTAGCCCCGTCTTGTGCATCGGTTTGTGTTGTAAAATAGGCCACTTCAAATAATGCATTTGACCTGCTATCTAAAATTTCGCCGGTTTTTGTCGTTAAATCAAAAACTGTAAAGCCATCTGTATCCACATCACAAATTTCATAAGGCGTAATTGGTAAAATTTCGGGTTTTTCACTGATGATCAAATAAAAGGTTCCATAAGATGTTACTCCAGTCGCTATATTGGTAATGGCATAATATAACTGATCATTATGAGTAATGAAAGTATATAAGCCGGTAATTTCATTTTGATCGTTTAAAGCATCCTCTTCAGATATATAATACTTAACTGTATATGAGCCATTGGTGTTTTGTTGCTCTATAATTTCATCGTCAAACTGGTGTAAATCAACTTCGGTTACCGAGCTATTTGGATCCAAACAAAGCGTGGTTAAACGTGTGTCTATTATGTCCGGGACAATCATCAATTTGGTGACAACAACATCACAACCAACTGCTAAATGAATAGTTGCTGTAACAGTATAAGTTCCGGGATTATCATAAGTATGGTTCGTATGAGCATGTGTATTATTCGGCGGATTGTCGGGCAATGTATTAGTTGTTGCGCCATCGCCAAAATCCCAGTCTACATTAGAAATTTCTTCATTGGACTCTACTTCAAAATTATTTTCAAACTCAGCCGTAACATCCGGGGCGGCAATTTGCACAAAATACGATTGAATAAAAGGCGGCAATCCCTGATGGACTTCCATATCTGTTGGTAAAGTGATTGCTTGATAATTGTAATTACAATCCAAGCCCGCTTCATTGGGTTTTTCTATAACACTCATCAAATTAGAGCCTCTGCCATATCCTCTTGTAAACGTTTGGTAGATTTTACCATCTAAGCCTAATTGTAAGGCAGAACGGTAATTGAAGTCTGTACTAATAATAGTCGGTTTATTGTTATCAGATAAATCAAATTGAGTTAAAGCACTATTTTTATCACTGATATAAAGTTTGGTACTATTAGGAGAAAATTCCAAACCATAGGGCATATAGTTTGTGGTGTTAAGTTGTAAAGAAACAGGATTGCTTACAGCTCCTGTAATATCGTTAAAATCTAATAGATAAACTGAGTTATCTTCCATATTAGCAATTGCTAATCTTTTTCCATCGGGTGACGCTTTCATATAACCGGCACCATAATAAATATTCACCGGTAATGTTGTTACTGTTGCATTAAGTTGCACACCGGATGCCGTTATTTTAAAAGCATAGATTGTATTCATATTATCGCCAATTGTCACATATGGCGCGGTAGTAGAAGTTGTTCGCGGTGCCAATGTAATGACCCAAACAGATTCATCATCCGAACTCATTACTGCCGTCACTTTTTCACTGGCTGAATCAACTAACTGAATATTTTTTTCCCCGGTAACAATAGCACCCAATCCGCCATCTAAAGTCATATCTACTAATGAATATTGTAAACCCGCACTAGAAGGTGCGGAAAAGGCAGCATCAACAGTAAATACATAATAATTGTCTTTATCGTTAGGTTTAGGGACCACAATACCGGATTGGGTAGAAGAAGGGTCTCCTTTTAATCCTGTGCCGTTCTGCATAACTTGGTGATTGGCATTCCATACAACTATTCCATCGGTATAAAGTAACAAATCACCACAAGCATTTGAAATTGAAGAACAACCTTCTTCTGTATTTATTTGACTGCCGGATTCGGCAACCGGCACGCCGCTGGTGAAGTTTAAGCCTGCGTATGAACCGAAAAACCAATGTGCCGCTTCATATTGTGCAGATACACTAAACATAAAAACTGTAAAGGTGACTAAAAATAATTTCTTCTTCATAAATTTATTCTTATTATTATTTACTTACAAGATCAGTCTAAAAGACATATAAAGCAAAGATAAGGTATTGTGTAAACAAATTTATATTTTTAACTATAAATCTCTTGTTCGTAAAATTTTATACGATGCATATACAAACACACCTATCCAAATAGATACAATTATAAAATTGATTGCCGGAATTCCCTCAAATCCGGTGACCTCTTCCCCTAACTGCCTGCCTATATTTTTAGCAGCACTAAGCCGGGATATAGGCTCCGGTAATAAATTACGCATAGCTGCATAAGGAAAAAAAGCTGCTATTTTGTCGGCTATTATTTTATCAAAAAATTTCCAACGCAATAAACCATATAAGATACTTTCAACTACCATCCACACAAAAAAGAAGCCTAAAGCCAATGCTGACCGTTTTAAAAGAAAACCCAGAAACATTATAAAACTAAATATTCCTAAAAGTTTGAGAAAAAAAGCTCCTAAAAAATAAAGGTCTTTGATAATAATACCCGGACTGGTAAAGTCTGAATAGCTTAAACCTAAAATAAAACTAATTACAAAAACAAAAAAACTGGCTAATAATGCCAATGATATCAAAAAATAAAATTTAGAAAGCACAAACTCTTTTTTTGTCAAACCATCAATCAAATTTTGTTTTAAGGTTCGATATGTATATTCATTTGTTACCATAGAAACCACCATAATAGCCAAAAAGAAGGTTAAAAAATCGGCAACCCATGTATTGAAATGCCAGATATACGGGAAGTTAAATATCCCTTGTTCGGCTAAATTAATCTTTATTTTGCCCAATTTAAATTGAACTGCTGCTATTAATGCAATAGCACTGAGTAAGATAAAGTAGGTCAAAAATAAAATCCTGCTTAGTTTGTGTGGTTTGATTTTATAAAATTCGATAGACAGAAGTCGTTTAATATTTTTCATAACATAGATGATTTTTGCGCTATTAATTTTTAGTGATTTTTAAAAACTCATCTTCTAAGCGCGGTTGTTTTTTTACTAAACTTTCTATATAAATTCCATTTGCAACCAAAAACCGATTCAGATCTTGACCGGTGAAATCTTGATTAGACGGAAATACTTTAATATGATTTGATGCCTGCCTTAAACTTTTTATATGTTTGCTATTTTGCAAAAGTTCTATGACTTTATCCGAATTTTCCACTTCAATTTCATACCACTGTCGTTCCCATTGAAAATTTTGTACGGCACCTTCAAAAATTTTATGCCCTTTTTGCAAAATAATAACTTGGTCACAAACTTTTTCTACTTCATCTAATAAATGAGAAGCTAATATAATTGTTGTTCCTGTTGCAGAAATATCTTTTATAATTTGCCTTATTTCATGAATGCCTTGTGGGTCTAAGCCATTTGTAGGCTCATCTAAAATAAGCATTTCGGGATCATTAAGCAAAGCTGATGCTATGGCTAAACGTTGTTTCATACCTAACGAATAGGTTTTAAACTTATCATGTTTGCGATCTAACAAACCGACCAAATCTAATTTACTATCTATGGCTTGAGTACTGATTTCTTTAATTTTACAAACCAAAGATAGGTTTTGCCAAGCACTCATATAAGGATAAAAGTTAGGGTGTTCAATAATGGCACCTATTTTTTTTAAGGCTTGCGCTGTTGACAAATTTCCGTCAAACCACTCAAAGGTTCCTGATGTTTTGTTTACCACATTTAAAATCATACCCAATGTAGTGGATTTACCACTTCCATTTGGCCCCAGTAACCCATACACATACCCCTTTTTAATAGTAAAGCTCAACTGATCAACTGCGGTCAGTTTTCCAAATTTTTTTGTCAAGTCTTTGACTTTTAATATATTTTGCATGAAAAAGTTTTTAGGTTACTTGAACGATTTTTATAATTAAATGTTACAAAAACAATAAATACTCAATATTTTACAATGATTTGTCTCTATCTAATTTCAACAAAGCAATATAAGTAGCAAAACCAGCCATAAAAATTATAGTCAGCACAACCCATAAAACATTAGTCCATCTAAATTCTACCGGATAGGGCATATTTGTTTGCGGTATATATAAATAAGGGAATAGTTGCTGAAAGCCTACTAGTATTAAGCCTAAAATCATTCCGGCCAAACCACTCATTAGGGTCATACTAAAACCCTGTATCATAAATATTTGTTTAACTTCTGCCGGCGTTAGCCCCAATATCCGCAATGTTTCAATATTTTGACTCTTATCTATAATAATCATAATAATTGTACCAATGATATTAAATAAAGCCAACAATAAAATTAGTGTAAAGATGAAATAAACCATTAAATTTTCAGTATTCAGCATCTTATAAAGCAATTTATTTAACTGTTGACGATTGCGAATATTTAAACTTTCGCCGAATTTGTATTGCAAACGCTTTTGAAAATCAGTCATTTGTTCCGGTTGCTTTATAGCAATAGCTACCGAAGAAATTTGATCAGGTGCCATATCCAGTAAATCTTGTGCTGCTTTTAAAGATGTGTAAAGATATATTTGGTCATGATCCGGTGTGGTTTGATATATTCCCACCGGTAAAAAATTTTGCGCCTTGAAGGCCTTTCGCGGGTCGGTTATGAGTCCTTTACCGGGTTTTGGAACCAATAATTGAATAAAATCATAAGTATTGCCAGATAGCATATATGATAAATCATTAGCTAATGAAACACCTAAAAGCAATTCATTAGAACCGGGCTGTGGCATTTGTCCGGCAATCAGAGTAGAATCTATTGGTACTACATGATTAAAATTTCTATCAACTCCTTTTAACTTAGCAATTTTTTGTTTTTTTTGATATAATACAAAAACCTTCTCTTCGGCACATTTAGTGTAAGCTTTTACAGCGGGATCTTTTTTTAAAAAATCGGATAATTCTTCTGTAAATGTAAAAAATTTACCTTTTTTAGCAGTGATTTTTATATCAGGATCTGTCATTTTTATCAGGTTCAAATTGAAAGTTCTTATACCCGAAAAACCTGATAAAACAATAATAAAAGCAGCTGACACAATCAGTACACCAAAAGAAGCTATTTTTACAATTACATTAATTGCATTATTACCACTTTTTGAAAAAAGATATCTTTTTGAAATAAATCGAATATAGTTCAAAACTGCCGGATTTAATCAATGGGATTGTCTCCTTTTTTCAGTTCTTCATCAATCTTTTCAATATAATCTAATGAATCATCACGATAAAAAATCAGATCAGGCATTTTTCTCAATTGATGACGCACTCGCTGAGCTACAGCATGTTTAATTTGCTTATTATTGCTAGTTAAAGCCTGTAATAATTCATCAGCTTTTGAGGAGGGAAATATACTGACATATACTTTTGCTAAGTTTAGGTCCGGCGTTACTTTTACTTTTGACACTGTAATAATAAGATTTCTGATACCTGCTTTTCTTACTTCACCTTGTAGAATTTCGGCTAAATCCATTTGGATTATTTTAGCGATACGTTTTTGTCTGGTTGTTTCCATGTTACAAATATAAGATAAAATTATAAGCCTTGATTCTCACTACTTATTTTGCCTAAATACAGGTAAAACTATTTAAAAAAGTTTTTTATAATATCATTTCCATTAACAATAAGCACTAGAGCTAATAGCAGAATAAAACCGACTATTTGTGCATATTCCAAAAATTTTTCATTTGGCTTGCGTCCTGTTACCATTTCATATAAAGTAAACATGGCATGACCGCCGTCAAGCGCCGGAATAGGCAAAACATTTAAAACTGCCAACATGATAGAAAGAAAGGCTGTTATTGTCCAAAAACGTCCCCAATCCCAAGTGTCAGGAAATATTTTTGCTATTGAAATAAAGCCGCCCACACCTTTATAAGCGCCCGTTTTAGGGTTAAAAATCATTTTTAATTGATCAATATAGCTCAAGAAAGTTTCCTTTGTACGCTTCAAACCTGCCGGAATGGCACTTAGTAAACTGTATTTTTTATTCACAATATTTAAATAGCCTCGCTTTTGCCACTCTTTAAAGTCTCCATTTAACTGAACACCTAATTTACCGGTATCATCTACTTTTAAATTTACTTTTACGGGTTGGCCATCGCGTAAAACTGTGGCAGAAATTATTTGCCCTTTATTATCACTTAACAAAGGCTTAATCTGATCTAAATATTCAGCCGGTTGGCCATTTATAGCTATTATTTGGTCTCCTTTTTTGAGTTGATCTTCATTAGCTTTTGAAGCGACTTTCTCAACAATAAAAGGAAAACGAATTGACGTTAACGTTTTTTGTCCTTTATTTTTACTTTCTACCAATTTTTCAATAAAATTCACCGGAAAATTTAGCTTTTCAGTTTGTCCGTTTCGTTCTACTTCCACTTGCTTAGCCGCAATTAATTTGGCATCAACCGTATTGGCATATTTAACCGGCTCATTATTTATTTTTACTATTTTATCACCGGTTTTCAAGCCCGCTTCTTTAAGTGCCGGATGAACAATTTGCAACCCACCCTTTAAGGAGTTCATCGGTACTAACTGTTCTCCATAAGCATAAGCAAGGCCTATATAAATAACAATAGCCAAAAGAATATTTACAGTAACACCGCCAAGCATTATAATCAATCGCTGCCAAGCCGGTTTGCTTCTAAATTCCCAAGGTTGTGGCTCACGGTTTAAAAAATCCTTATCCATACTCTCATCAATCATACCTGCTATTTTGACATAACCTCCTAATGGTAACCAACCGATTCCGTATTCTGTTTCGCCTATTTTCTTTTTAAAAAGGGAAAAGCCGGGATTAAAAAACAAATAAAATTTTTCGACTTTGGCACCAAAAAATTTAGCAGCCAAAAAATGTCCTAATTCGTGTAAAACAACTAAAATGCTTAAACTTAAAAATAATTGAAATATGATAATTAATGTAGAATTCATTCTGTTAAAAT
This sequence comes from Flavobacteriaceae bacterium, assembly GCA_015494075.1. Classification (GTDB taxonomy): domain Bacteria; phylum Bacteroidota; class Bacteroidia; order Flavobacteriales; family Flavobacteriaceae; genus WGBX01. Next base: position 116 of record WGBX01000152.1, on the reverse strand, counting down.
AATTTATTGCAGGCAAAAATAAACTATTTTCAATGAAACATAAAATATTTATTGACAAAGAAATGTTAATTATGTATTTTTACTGCGTTGAGTAAGCCAAAGTGACACTTTAATCT
>WGBX01000151.1 GCA_015494075.1 Flavobacteriaceae bacterium | reverse complement strand
TTATTTATGTATGCAAAAGTCATAACTACAAAAGATGGTTCAAAAAGCCTTTACTTACCTGAAATGAACGAAACTTATCATTCTAAATTCGGTGCGCTAACCGAGTCGGAGCATGTTTATATTAAAGCCGGATTGGATGCCATTAATATAAATAAAATCAACATTTTAGAAATAGGTTTTGGTACCGGATTGAATACATTTTTAAGCCACAATGCAATACAAAACAAGCCGGTTAAGATTTATTACGAGGCATTAGAAAAATACCCATTAACACCTGAATTAATTCCTTTACTCAATACTTTTGATAGTTTATCACAAAGAAAATTATTTGAAAATATTCATCAAGTTGCTTGGCAACAACCTGTACCGCTGAGCCCTAACTTTATATTATTTAAAAATAAAGTTGATTTAAAAGATTATAAATCTGACCACTTGTTTGATTTGGTCTATTTTGATGCTTTTGCTCCTGACAAGCAGCCTGAACTTTGGACAGAACAAATCTTTAATAAAATTTTTAATTTGATGAACCCAAAGGGAATTTTAGTAACTTATTCGGCTAAAGGCAGTGTGCGGCGTAAGCTTCAAAAAGTTGGATTTACAGTTGAAAAATTACCGGGACCTCCCGGAAAACGCGAAATGTTAAGAGCAATAAAAGTATTGCCCTAAATTTTTGTTAAGGACTCTGCATATTAAAAAAAATAAATTAAATTCGTGTAAATTAAAAATTTAAGAAATGAAAAAAATATCCTATATTTTATTGTTTATACTGACATGGCAAGTCAGTGCGCAACAAAAAGAATTAAGCTTGAAAGATGCAGTGTTAGGCTATTATAAAGGATTGTATCCCAAAAACTTACGCAATATTCAATGGCTTAAAAGAAGCAATAATTTTATGTACAATGAGGCTAATAAAATTGTGATAAAAAATGCCGTAGATCAAACTGCCAAAACCATTACCCTAGATGATTTGTCTAAGCAGGTAAAGGATTTGAAATATATACCTTACATCGAAATGGCTACCGACCAACATTTGATATTTGATAAAGAACATACTAAAATCTTATATGATTATAACACCGGACAAACAGCAAGACTTACCTATCCTGAAAACGCCGAAAATCTAGATTATAATTTTGTCAATAAACATTTAGCTTACACAATAGATAATAATCTGTATTTAGCAAATTTAGATTCGGAACAAATTCCGGTAGCAGTCAACGACAATAAGAATATCGTAAGCGGACAAGCAATTGCTCGTAGCGAATTTGGAATCACCAAAGGCACCTTTTGGTCGCCGAAAGCCGACAAATTGGCATTTTATCAAAAAGATGAAACCAATGTTGATGATTATCCTTTGGTAGATATTACCGTTACGCCTGCCAAATTGCACAACATCAAATATCCGATGAATGGTCGCGGCAGTGAAGAGCCGGCAGTTGGTGTTTACGACTTATCGAGTAAAAAAACGATTTATCTCAAACTCTTTAAAGGCGCCGGTAAGGAACATTATGTTACCAACCTCACTTGGCAACCCAACGGACACAATGAAGAACAATACATTTATTTGGCTGAGGTCAACCGTGATCAAAACCATATGTGGTTTAACCAATATAATGCGCAAACCGGAGAATTTATCAAAACTTTGTTTGAAGAAACTAACGATAAATGGGTAGAGCCCGAACATCCGGCATTTTTTATTCCGAATACTAAAAATCAATTTATATGGTTAAGCGAGCGCGATGGTTTTATGAATTTGTATAAATATAATACAGATGGTAAATTATTAAAACAATTGACACATAATAAGTGGGTTACCAATGATATTTTGGGTTTTTCAAAAAACGGTAAATATGTATATATTGTAGGAACAGGAAAAGACCCGCGTGACAAAAAATTGTTTAAGGTCCATACGCGAACTGGCAAAATGACGACTTTAACACCAAAATCCGGACAGCATTATATTATGATGAATGATGCCAAAACCATGTATATTGATAACTATTCAAATATTGATACGCCACGTGTGATTTCTTTGCAAGATGTTGATTGTAAGAAAAATACAGTTTTGTTAAAAGCAAATAACCCATTAAAAGACTATAAGATTAACCCTAAACCCGACATGTTTAGTATTATGGGCGAATATGGCGATAAAATTTATGCCCGTTTGTTTAAACCGGCAGATTTCGATCCGAACAAAAAATATCCGGTTTTGGTATATGTTTATGGTGGCCCACATGCACAGATGAACACAAACCGTTGGTTGGGTGGCGCACGTCTTTGGATGCTTTGGCTTGCATCAAAAGGTTATTTGGTATTTACTGTTGACGGTCATGGTTCTGATAATCGCGGTTTTGCTTTTGAAAGCGTTATTCATCGTCATTTGGGTCGTGTCGAAATGAAAGACCAAATACATGGTGTTGATTATTTAAAATCATTACCCTATGTAGATTCCAATCGTATAGCTGTACATGGTTGGAGTTTTGGCGGATTTATGACATCTTCTCTTATGACAACTTACCCTGATGTGTTTACAACAGGCGTTGCCGGTGGCCCGGTAACCGATTGGAAATGGTATGAAGTAATGTATGGCGAACGCTATATGGATCGTTACCAAGAAAATCCCGATGGCTTTAAAGAAACCAGCGTCTTAAACAAAATTCAAAATCTTAAAGGACATTTATTGACCATTCACGGCTATCAAGATGATGTGGTGGTGCCTCAACATAATATTGCACTACACCGAGAAGCTATCAAAAAAGGTATTCAAATGGATTTTTATTTATATCCGACAGCAAAACATAATGTTCGCGGTATTGATAGAGTGCATTTAATGACCAAAATTTTAAATTATATTAGAGAATATAATAAATAATTTGTAATTTTTAAATTGAAAATATTACTTGGAAATTGTCAATTTGGCAGAAGATATGCATATGGCGAAATTTTTGAAGATTAAATTTCGGAATGACAAAACAACCAATTATGAAAACACAATTTAAAGACTTGCAACGTCATAAAGCAGCAGATAATAAGACTGAATTTGATAAAATATTGATGCAAATGCTTCCACGCTTGCAAAAATATATAGAACATCGTATAAAAATGTATGAAGCAAAAAAATGGTTGCCCAAAAATTTTTATGCGCCACAAGATGTTTTAGCAGATGTATACATGAATGCATATACAGAATTTGAAAGAATTAATAATCCGCAAGATTTAAAAATACGTTTGTTTTCTTGGGCTGATCAAATTATAGGAGATTATGCAGTAAAAGAAAATAAAATACCCAATTCTAAAAAACTTCCTGTAAATCAATTGGTAAAAGAAGAACTCAAATTTATGCTAGAAGACTTAACAGTTAATGCTGACGGAGAGGTCGTTCTCGTCAATGATCTAAAGGATGAAGATATTTCTTATCAACAAGATGAATTTAAACCAAAGGTGTTTATTTTTGATTATGACAGCCAAAATGCCTTTGCAAAAAGTTTGGGCCTTACAGCTGATGATTTTCGAGATGAAAAATTGCGTAGTATTTTTGGTAGTATTTATAGTCAACTACCGGAAATGGCACGCCGTGTTCTGGATCTAAACGCTTTAGGCGGCCTGTCATATGGCGAAATTGCTGAAATTGTAGGCATAACACCAGATGAAGTTGAAAAAATAATTGTAACTATCAAAGATAAAGTCAAAAGTAGTCGGTAATATATTTTTAAATTTGTTTGTGGCCCAAAACTTTGTTTTGGGCTGCTTTTATTTTATCAAACTGAATATGTATATTTGCAAGGAAAGGCAAAAGGCTTTGTAGAACTCTTAATGTTATGTCACAAAAGAAAAAGGATTTTAAAAATTACATAAACATAAAAAATAAACGGGCACGTTTTGATTATGAGATTATTGATAAATATGTTGCCGGAATTCAACTTGTAGGAACAGAAATTAAAGCTATTAGAGAAGGAAAAGCCAGTTTGGCTGATAGTTTTTGTGAGTTTAATGATCGTGGTGAATTGTTTGTGGTCAATATGTATATTAATGAATATAGTCATGGAACACATTATAACCATTTACCCAAACGAGAGCGAAAATTGTTGCTCAACAAAAAAGAACTTAAAAAATTACGTCGTGAAGTAGATCGAAACGGTATGACTATCGTACCACTTCGTTTATTTATCAATGATAAAGGCTTTGCCAAACTTGAAATTGGCTTGGCACGTGGTCGTAAAAACTATGATAAACGCAACTTATTAAAAGAAAGAGATATTAAACGGCAATTAGATCAAGTTAAGAAGGCTTACAGGTAATACCTCTTAAATTTTTAAATTTACTTTAAAATTGAAAACGCGTCCTGACAGGTAGTTTTTAATTCGATACATTTGTTTACTGTAAATATCTCTTATCCAAATATTGGAAATACTGTTTTGTACATCAAAAATATTTAAGATTTCGATTCCGACACTTAAATATTTGAATTTTTTAACCCATTTAGAAGGCTGTTTTTTTTCTGATAAGACATAAAAAATACCGATATCAGTTCTAAAATAGCCATCAGTTCTATATTGATAGGTATAAGGGTCGGCATATGAAGGTGAACCGGTAGGAATGCCGCCATTGACAACCATATTCAAATACATTTTTAAATTGGGCATTCTGGGGACATAATCTTGAAAAAGCATGGCAAATTTATAACGCTGATCTGTAGGGCGGTATATATAACCTCGATGATCTATATTTTCCATAGTTTTCATCAAAGCCAAACTAAACCATGATTCTACACCCGGAATAAATTCACCATTTAAACGACTTTCAAAACCATAAGCAAAAGCCGTAGCATTGTTTGTGGCAAAATAACGAATACGAATATTTTCTAAAGTATAAGGATTAACATCCCATAAATATTTATAGTAGATTTCTGAAGTCAATTTAAAAGGACGTTCCCAAATACTAAAAAACCAATCATTGGCTAAGGACAAAATAAATGATTTTTGTGATTTTACATCGATATTTAAGTCACCTTGTTGGGTTCTGAATTCTTTGTAAAATGGTGCTTGTTGATATAGGCCTGTAGCAAATCTAAAATGCATGTTTTGGTCCCATGCAGGTTTATATCCTAATAAAAGACGTGGACTAATCAGATAATTAGTTTTCTTTTGTCCTGTATTTTTGTCCCATACAGTATACATTTGGCTGCGAATACCTACATTGGTCCATATTTCAGCTTGTTTTATATGAGTTTTTTGACGCCAAAGCATATAAGCGGTATGGCGTGTAATACTGACATGATTAAAACCTTTAGTGCGTTGGTAAGGAAAAATAGGAACAGTATCAATATCATAAGGCTCTTCGCCATGAGAAATATCCGGAGGATATAAACTAAATCCGGCAGAGTCAATTACTTGCCATTCATTAATACGGTCTTTAATATCTTCATTAGTATATTTATAGCCGCCTTCTAAGTTACCGGTTGCCGATAATTTTTTTGAAAATTTTAATTCCCAATTACTAATCAAAGCATCTAAGTCATTCCGGGCATGATCTATTTCACTTCCTAAGCTTTCCAGATTTTCAGGATTGCCAAAATCACTGCTCCCTAAATCAGCATTGGGTTCACCTATGTTATATTGACCGGCTATATCATAATATTCTTCTTCTTGTGTATTATAGATAGAACCTATAAACTTAAATTGAACGCCATCACGAGGTGTATAAGTAGTTTTAAGCGCACCGAAATAAGTTTTATAATAATCTTTTTCTTGTCCTTCATAATCAATTACAACGACTTTAGCGTCTTGAAATGAACCAAACTTTGTAATTTTTACTAAGGGTTCATAATTATATAAGTTATATGAAATATTTCCTAAAAATTCGGTTTGCCATTGTGGCGAAAAATCAAAGCGTAAAAGACTTTGGGCGTCCATAAAACGTGGGTCATAATCAACGTGAACATCTTTGCTGCGAACCAGTAAACTGTTGTCACGATAACGAATGCCGGTTAAACTACTAAATTTTCCCTTTTTAAATTCGTTAGATATGCTACCACCTAATAGGCTTAAACTGATATTGGTTTGATTCGTTGTGGGTTGTTTATAGGTGATATCAAGAACGGAAGATAATTTGTCACCTTTATCGGCACCAAAACCTCCCGGATAAAAATAGATATTTTGCACTAAGTCGGAATTGACAAAACTTAAGCCTTCTTGTTGTCCGCTACGAATTAAAAATGGCCGGTATACTTCAATATCATTAATATAAACTTGATTTTCATCAAAATTGCCACCTCTGACCATATATTGTGAACTCATTTCATCATAACCGCTTGCTGATGGCAAAGTTTTTAACAAATTTTCGACGCCGGATTGTGCCCCCGGTGTAACAACAATATTTGTAGAACCGATTTTTATACCACCCTCTTTTTCTTGAATTTTTCTCCCTTTTATAACTATTTCAGAGATTTTTTCATTACGAGAGCTCATTATAATTTTTACAGTTTTTATTTCTTGCGCCTGTAAATATAATTTAAGTTTAAATTTCTTAAAATTGATATGAGAAAAAAGCAATTCAATAGTCTTTTCTGCAGGCAACTTTAAAGAAAATTCACCATTATTATCGGTTGTAGTTCCTGTATTTTTATATTGAATATTGACTTGTGACAAAGGCTGTTCAAGGCTATCAACAACTTGTCCTTTGAGGTAAGCTTGTGTAAAACCATTATAAAAAGTAAATAAAAAAAGAAGAAGAAAAATTTTTTTCAAGGGCATTAGCTTTATAACTTTTCAAAACGTAAATATACAATTTATATTATTTGACAAAGAAGACATTTTTAAGCTTTAAAATTTATAATTATTCGTTAAAGAATTGTTAGAGGCTTTTTTAAAACAAATTTATACTTATCTTTGAGAAGCAACGTTTAAATTAAAAATGATATAATGGTAAAAAAAATACTCTGGGTAGATGATGAGATAGCCTTGTTAAAGCCACATATTCTTTTTTTAGAGTCAAAAGGCTATGAAGTCGTACCTGTACAAAGTGGTTTGGAAGCATTGGATATGTTGTCTCAAAATCATTTCGATATTGTGTTTTTAGATGAGCATATGCCCGGATTGGATGGTTTGGAAACCTTACAGCGCATGAAAGCAAAAAACGGACAAATTCCTGTTGTGATGATTACCAAAAGCGAGGAAGAAAATATTATGGAAGAAGCTATTGGTGCACAGATATCAGACTATATTATAAAGCCTGTTAATCCGAAACAAATATTATTAAGCTTAAAAAAGATATTAAATCAAAAAGAATTGGTGTCTGAAAAAACCAATTTGTCTTATCAACAAGATTTTAGGCGTATATCTATGGATATCAATATGATACAGTCTGCTGATGATTGGGCGGAGATGTATAAGCGTTTGGTTCAATGGGAAATAAAAATGGACGATATCAAAGATAACCAAATGCAAGATATTTTAAAAAGCCAGTTTCAGGAAGCTAATCGCGCTTTTTTTAAGTTTATAAAAAATAATTATCAAAGTTGGATACAAGGTGATGAGGCGCCAATACTTTCACCTGACATTTTAAAAAAATATGCCTTTCCAAAGATTGAAGAACCGGTTTTACTGATTGTGATAGACAATTTACGCTATGATCAATGGTTAAGTATAGCACCGGTAATCAATGACTATTATCATATTGATCAAGAAGAATTATATTATGCTATTTTACCGACAGCCACACAGTATGCTAGAAACAGTATTTTTAGTGGCTTGATGCCTGCAGACATCAAAAAATACTATCCGCAATGGTGGAAAGATGACCCTGAGCAAGGTGGTAAAAACCTCTTTGAGAAAGATTTGTTGGATGCACAAATAAAGCGTTTAAGATTGTCTTTAAAAACCAATTATATCAAAATTTTAAATTACCATTTCGGTCAAAAAATTATCAGTCAGTTTGGGCGCTTTAAGAATTATGATTTAAATGTTGTCGTGTACAATTTTGTAGATATGTTATCACACGCAAAAACTGATATGGATTTGATTAAAGAGCTGGCTCCTGATGATAAAGCTTACAGGTCGTTGACAAAATCATGGTTTGAAAATTCGCCTATTTTAGAATTAATTAAACTGGCAGCGCAACATAAAATGAAATTGATGATTACAACCGACCATGGTACTATAAACGTGAAAAAACCAACAAAAGTAATTGGACAAAAAGACACCAGCCTTAATTTGCGCTATAAAACCGGACGTAGTCTGACATATGATAAAAAAGATGTTTATGCTGTAATCCGTCCCGAAGATATTAAATTACCGAGCTTAGGCATCAATAGCCCTTTTATTTTTGCAAAAGAAGATTATTTTTTTGTATATCCCAATGATTACAATAAATATGTTGATTATTTTACCGAAACGCTTCAACATGGAGGTATTTCAATGCAAGAAATGTTGGTGCCGTTTGTTCATTTATCACCACGTTAAATTCAGAGCTTTTGTAGGTTTTCTAATTCTGTATCTTTTAAGTCGGACAGGCTGCCTTTAAGGCTGTTTGGATCGCCCTTTAATTGATATTTTTTACCGTTAATATATACATTTACGCCAATTTTTTTATTGTTGTGAGGTTTTGTTTCTTCATATATAACATACGTAACTTGTTTATTTGTAAATTTTAAATAAGTTTTGTCATTAGATATTTTAAATGTATTTGGTTCACTATATGCATCATATGGAAAGGAAAATTCTATTGTTTGATCCGGTCGCATCAAACAATAATTTAAAGTTTGATCATCTGTTATAAATAGCAAAACTTTTTTATGGCTTTTTTGCAATAGAAAGGACATGACAGGTTTAATAACGTCTTCATTTTCAAAAACTTTATTTTCTTGTAGTATTTTTTTTCCATTTTTCCATGTTTCTTTTCGTGTGATATAATAGGGAAAATGTGTCATATCTTCTATTTCTACCCAAACAGGAACCGGCTTATTATTGATAACTTTAAATTTTGAAAATTTGTGCCAACAACAACCACTTTTTGTCATGGTAAAAAGCCGTTTATTATCAGAATCTATTTGAAACATACCACAATAATCTTGCGATAAACGTGTAAACGATGGGCTAAACTTAAATCCGGTTGGTGTTTTTAAATAAATTTTATAGGAAGGTCCGTGATAACAACTAAACTGACCATCCATTATAGCCAGATCTTTATGCCCATCAAAATTAACATCCTCATAAATAAGAAGGCTTTGCGTACCATAAGGTAAATCTAATATATTAGTTTGGACATGACCGGAATCATCCAAATCAAAAGCTAACTCATCAGAAGTTACCTCAATGATAACCTTCTGATTTTGCCGGTCTATAATTTCAATTTTGCCTTTTTTAAAAATATCATCGGCCGTTTCTTTATTTAAATGTACCAATCCTTTATAACGGGAAGAAAAATCTTTAATTTCGTAAGTTACTTGCCCAAATAATACAGGCGTACTTATTATCCAAATTGCAATAATTAGTTTGAACATATTTTAGTGTTAAAGTTAAATTAAGAAATCATTTTGAGATAATCATCTTCCGAAATTATTGGAATTTCTAAACTTTGCGCTTTATTTACTTTGGAAGGTCCGGGCTTTTCACCTGCCAATAAATAATCGGTGTTTTTACTGACCGAACTCATAACTTTACCGCCGTGCTTTTCAATACTTTCTTTTAGGCCATCTCTTGAAAAATGTGCGAAACTTCCACTAATAACAAATCTTTTGCCGTCTAATTTTTGATCTATAACTTTGTGTTCTTGATTTTCTTCAAAATTTAAACCAGCTTGACGTAATTTTTGAATTAATTTTTGATTTTGTGGATTTGAAAAGTAATTTTGAATACTTTCTGCAATTTTAGGACCAATACCGTTTATAGCCATGATATCTTCTTTGGAGGCCTGCATCAAATTATCTATATTTTTAAAATGATGAGCCAGAATTTTAGCCGCTGTGGCACCAACATGACGGATGCCTAAGCCAAATAATACCCGATCAAATGGCTGATTTTTTGATTTTTCTATGCTACTGATGATATTTTTAGCAGATTTTTGACCTAAACGTTCTAAATCTTTTAAATCATCAGTCTTAAGCTGGTATAAATCTGCTACATTATGGATGAGACCTTCTTTAAAGAGCAGCTCTATTGTTTCGGGGCCTAACCCATCGATATCCATAGCTTTTCGACTTACAAAATGCTCAATTTGTGCTTTTATTTGAGGTTCGCATGTTGTGGTATTAACACAAAAATAATCTGCACCTTGTTTTACTAACGGTGTATTACAAACAGGACAATGATCAATAAAATTAATAGGCTTTGCACCCGGTTGACGTTTTGATTTTTCAACACCAACTACTTGTGGAATAACTTCACCGGCTTTTTCAACATAAACATAGTCACCTTCATGTAAATCCAATTTTTTCATGTTATCTTCATTATGAAGTGTGGCTCGTTTTACTATTGTTCCTGCCAATTTAACTGGCGCCAGGTTGGCTACCGGCGTAACTTTACCGGTTCGGCCAACTTGAAAATCTACCCCCAATAATTTAGTAAGCTTTTGTTCTGCCGGAAATTTGTAAGCCATAGCCCAACGAGGTGATTTAGCGGTATAACCTAATTTTTTTTGAACCTCAAACTCATTAACTTTTACAACAATACCATCTGTATCATAAGGAAAATCAAAACGTTTAACTCCCCAGTCCAAAATAAAATCCATTACCTCATCTAAATTCTTGGCTTTTTTGTAGTCATGAGGTACAAAAAATCCCCATTCTTCTAATTTTTTTAAAGCATCATATTGGTTGTCAACAGGTAATTCTTCACCTAACATAAAATAGGCAATGAAGTCCAAGTTTCTTTTAGCAACAATTTTTGGATCAAGTAACTTTAAAGTACCTGAAGCCAGATTTCGTGCATTCATATAAGTTGGCAAACCTGTTTTTCTTTGTTCTATATTAATGCGTTCAAAGTTTTTTTTTGAAATCATAACTTCCCCTCTTGCAAAAACTTCCCGAGGCACATCATTACCCCTAAGAATCATAGGCAAAGTGCGAATAGTACGAGCATTAGTTGTAACATCATCACCGTATATACCATCACCGCGCGTGAGAGATTGAACTAACTTTTTGTCAAGGTATTGATTGCTAAGAGACACACCGTCATATTTTAATTCTACGCAAAAGCTAAAATTTTCAGCTACCATTTTTGAAATACGTTTTATCCAATCTTTTAAATCTTGGATATTATAAGATTTTTCGAGCGATAGCATAGGATATTTATGCCTAACCGTTTTAAATTCAGTAGTAGGTTCGCCACCCACTCGTTGAGTAGGGGAGTTGGGATCATAAAATTCAGGATAGGTTTGTTCTAATTTTTGAAGTTCTTCAAGTTTTTTGTCAAATTCATAGTCGGACATATCGGGCTGAGCCAGTACATAATATTTATAGTTGGCTTCGCGGAGCTCTTTACGGAGCGTTTCTATTTTTTTCTTAGCTTCTTCTTTAGTCATTTGAGTCACTTTTTTCTATGGATTGGATATAAACAGGAATTTTAAATTCAAAATTAACTGGTTGGTCATGGTAAATTGCAGGTTGCATTTGTGGTATTTTGTGTGCTATTTTATTAAAAACAGGATATAGAATTGTATCTTTTTTTACAGCATGTTTAAAAGTAATTTTAATTAAGTGGGTCAAGCCTAAAGTATCTATTCTGAATTTTAACCAGAGACTATCCTGAACATCTATAAATTGTTTTTTGGGTAATGCTTTAATTTCTTCTGAAAGAAAATGATATATTTGGGTCCTCAAACAATTTAATTGTTGTTTTTTTTCGTAATAGTTAGGACAAGTCGGATATTTAGGATACAGATCTAAATGATTTAAAATAAGATTTTCAGCCGGTTTTAGTGGCGGTGAAGTATTTTGACAAGACATCAATAAAAGCATGCTCCATAAAATGACTTGTATATACTTCATATGTTTGAAACAAATTAATTTTTTATAAAATTACAAAAAAATTTATGTTTCGCCGAATAATCTGCTAAATTTGCATTTGTGTTATTAAATTGCAATAATTGAAAACTTTAAGATCTTTAAAAGATTATACCGGGACACAACCCACCGTGGTTACAATTGGCTCTTTTGATGGTGTTCACTTAGGACACCAAAAAATTATTAAAGATTTGAAATCTTTAGGACTTCAAAAAAATGAAAAAACCGTGGTGATAAGTTTTGAGCCACATCCACGTCTGTTTTTTGACCCACACGCCGATCTAAAGTTGCTTACAACCAATACTGAAAAAGCAAACCTTTTGGCACAACATGGTATTGATTATTTTATTTTACAAAAATTTGATCATGCTTTTGCTAATCAATCACCAGAAGAGTTTGTAAGGCAATTAGTAGAAAATTTAAAAATGAAAGATTTACTTATTGGCTATGATCACCATTTTGGTAAGGACCGTCAAGGAAATTTTGATTTTATTCGTTCATTAGAACACAAATATGGGTTTAAAACACATAAAATAACACCCATGTTAATCGATGGTATTAAAATAAGTTCTACTAAAATAAGAGATGCATTAAAATCTGGCAATGTGGCCTTAGCTAATAAACTCTTAGGGCATCCTTTTTACCTGAGTGGAGAGGTAGTAGCCGGCAATCGTATTGGCCGTCAATTAGGCTTTCCTACTGCCAATTTAAAGTTTGACCATCCTAATAAAATTTTACCAAAACAAGGTGTGTATGTAGTTAAATCGATTATAGAAAACCGGCCTGTTTACGGCATGATGAATTTAGGTATAAGACCAACTATTGATGGCAGAAAAATGATAATGGAAGTGCATTTTTTTGATTTTAATAAAGATATTTACGGACAAACTATTCCAATTTATTTTTTGAAAAGACTTCGTGCAGAGCAAAAATTTGACAATTTGACAGCCTTAAAAGCGCAGCTTAAAAAAGATGCTGTTAGAGCAAAAGAATGGTTAAAAAAAATGCAACCTTAAATCAGGTTGCATTTTTTATAATTCGGGAAGCTGTTGTTTTAGGATTAATACATCTTTAAAAATATCTCCCTTTTGCTTTATTCTTTCAGGTATTGTTTTAATTGTAAAATCAGCAGGGGTAAAAGATTTTTCTTTGACTTCTTTCCAAAGTACAGGCGTAGAAACCGGAGCGCCCGATTTGGCTCTGACTGAGTAAACACTAGCCGTATTACGGGTAATAACATTTTGCATATAATCAATTACAACTTGTTCACTATCATGAGTGCGATTGCATTTTTTGGGTAGCGTAAACAAGTCCGGATAACGTAATTGCATTTGTTCACCGACTTTTTTAACCCAATCTTTAACTTCTGAGAAATCATATTTGGGTTCGATAGGTACAAAGACATGCATTCCCGAGCCACCTGAGGTTTTTGCAAAAGATTGAATTCCTTTTTCAGTCAAAAAATCATATAATTTGCCGGCGGCTTCTAAAATCATAGGAAAATCATCTTTTGCAGGTATGTCCAAATCAAAAACAGCCCATGTAGGATGATAAATATCTGTAATTACAGATGCCCAAGTATGAAACTCGATACAGCCTTTTGAGGCTAAATAAATTATTCCGGCACTACTGGCTACTACAGGTACATTAATAGTTTTATTTTGACTGATTTCATCATAAGGATATGTGTCAATTAAACCGGGAATGGGCGCACTATAATCCCGTTTATAAAACGAAATTTTATGAATACCTCTTGGAAAATACCTTAAAGTAACCGGCCTTAGCGCCAAATATGGCATCATTATATCAGCTATATTTTTGTAGTAAGTTACCAATTCTAACTTGGTAATATGTTCATCAGGCCAATAAAGTTTACCCGGATATTTAATTTCTATATCAAAACCATCAATTTGCCAGTGTAATGGCAAGCCTTCGTTGGGATCCATATTTATAATTTTTTAATTGCTTGCTCATATCTGTTCTTTATTTCCTGTAATAAATCCAAAGACATTTTCGGTTTAAATATTCTAATAATATCTTTTACGGTATCATCTTTATAAAAAAGGCCTTTGGCAACATCAAAATTATGATTACTTACATTTTGCTTGACATGTGCAGTAGATTGCCTAAAATTTTCCCATGATAAATATTGCGGAATTTCTATATAATACATATGTTCAATTGTTTCATCGGCAAAAATTTGGTTATCTAGGTTTTTAATATGAAAAAATTTGCTTATTTTTATAGAAACAGGCCGGTCTGTTTTAAGATTTTTATTTTTGAGTAATTCAAAACCATGTTTTTCTAAATCTTTTTGCAGTTCAGGAATTTGATTATAATGACATAACCCCTTAATTCTAATACCATAATATATAGTTTTTCCAATAATTAATTTGGCAAAAGAAGCATAAATATTCAAATCCGTATTTTGATTAACACTTGCTTGCCATCTTAAAATTTTTGCCCAAGAATATAATTGAGCTGTTAAAATAATGATTGATCGTGGTTTGGCTGCCAAATCAAAATCCCAGCCATGAAATCCGGGAAATGGATGATCGATATTTACCACAACCGAATTTGGTAAAATTTGATGATTAAGCAAACTAATTTTCTCTTCTTTAATAATATGCCCAACGACTTCTCTGTATTTTTCCATAATCCTTAATTTTTTTCCCTAAAATTATAGAAATATTCTGAATAAATCAAATATTCTGAATAAAAAAATATTGCTTCTCCCTTTATATTATTGTATTTTTGCGTTTAGAAATCGAGCAAACTATCTTGTCGCGCCGGCTTTGACCGGTGAGGAAAGTCCGGACACCATAGAGCAGCATAGCGGATAACATCCGTCCACCGTGAGGTGAGGACTAGTGGCACAGAAACCAAGTACAGTTCGGCTGTAGTGAAAAGGCTAAACTCTATGCGGTGCAATGCCAAATAAACCTGCGTTTGAGGCTTGCTCGGCCAAGTAGGAGGGTAGGCAGCTAAAGATAATCGGTAACGATTGTCATAGATAAATGACAAGACCAGACAGAATCCGGCTTATCGGTTTGCTCGATTTTTATATTGTAAATCTTTGTAAAAAAGCTTACTTTTGCTAATAGTATATTTAATAATGGACAAAGAAATTATTTTGAAATTAGAAGAACTAGACCTTAAAATTAAAAATTTAGTGTCTAAAAATTTTGATTACAAACAAAAATTAGCTAATTTTGAAATATTATTAAAAGACCAAGCCGATTTGTTAGTTTTAAAAGAACAGGAAATTGCAGATTTGAAAGAAACTATCAAAGGCTTAAAATTAGGAAAAGCTTTTGCAGGCAAACAAGAAAATAATCAAGAAGCCAAACAAAAAATTGACAGTTTAATCAAAGAAATTAATATTTGCATTGCTGCTTTAAAGGATTGATGTTGGAAGAGAAAATTAACATAAAAGTTTCAATAGCAGGACGCACCTATCCTTTAAAAGTTACCGAAGAGGAAGAAGAACATGTACGTGATGCTGTCAAATTTATTGAAGATCGAATTAAAATAATTGAAAAGAAATATGCAATTAAAGACATACAAGATATTCAAGCTCTAATTTTATTGGAATTGGCTTCGGAATTAAATTTTTTAAAAAGAAAAACTGAAAATGAACAAAAATTGATAACACAAAAATTAAATCAATTGTTGAACATTTAAAAAGAAATAGATCATCATTTTATAAATTGCCTGCACTTATTTGAAATTTGTTAAACTCAACACAAATTCATTAAAAAGGGTGAGTCGTAATTGTAAAAACAGGCCACACTATTCATTTGAATAAGTATTTTGCCGGTGGAAGTTTGAGCAGTTCGTTAGCCCTAAACCTGTATTATCGGGGTTTAATCAAAATTAATAAATAAGTGCAGGCTTTTTTTATAAATATCAAACAATTAAATTATGGAAACCTTATTATACATATCAATAGGAATAATTGTAGGCTTTGTGCTTACTTATTTACTCAAAGGCGCTTTTGACAAAAAACGCTCAAGCAGTATTATTAATAAAGCATATAAAAAAGCTGATGAAATTTTAGTTAAAGCACAAGAAGAAGCCGCTCAAATAAAAAAAATAGCAGATAAAGAAGGCGAAGCGCTTAAAAAAGAAAAAATTTTACAAGCCAAAGAAAAGTTTTTAGAACTAAAAGAAAAACATGAAAAACATGTTATAGAACGTGAAAAGCGCGTCTCAGATCTTGAAAAAAAAGCCAAAGAAAAAGAATCATTATTAGCTATGGAATTGGCTCAAAATAAAAAATTGAGTCAAGACCTAGTTGAGAAAGAAAAACTTTATCAAGAACGACTTAATTTTTTAGACAAAAAAACTGATGAAATTAAGAAAACTCATGAGCGTCAGCTAGAACTATTAGAACAAATTGCCGGATATTCAGTAGACGAAGCTAAAAGTGAACTTATCGAAACTTTAAAAGAAGACGCTAAAATTGAAGCAATGCGTTACATCCAAGATACAATTGAAGAGGCTAAAATGACAGCGCAAAAAGAAGCCAAAAAAATTGTTATCAGTACAATACAAAGAATAGGTACCGAAGAAGCTATTGAAAACACTGTAACAACTTTTCATCTCGAATCTGATGAAGTAAAAGGTCGCATCATTGGTCGTGAGGGACGTAATATTCGGGCCTTAGAAGCCGCCACAGGAGTCGAAATTATAGTGGATGACACTCCCGAAAGTATTTTATTATCTGGTTTTGATCCTATACGTCGAGAGATAGCCCGTTTATCTCTACATAAGTTGGTTACTGACGGACGCATTCATCCGGCACGAATTGAAGAAGTAGTACGAAAAACCAAAAACCAGCTTGATGAAGAAATTATAGAAATAGGAAAACGAACTATTATTGATTTAGGAATACATTCGCTACATCCCGAATTGGTAAAAACGGTTGGAAGAATGAAATACAGATCGTCTTACGGTCAAAATTTATTACAACACTCACGTGAAGTTGCTAAAATTTGTGGCATTATGGCTTCAGAATTGGGTTTAAACCCTAAAATAGCTAAACGTGCAGGTCTTTTACACGATATTGGTAAAGTGCCCACTGATGAAACAGAAATGCCACATGCATTATTAGGCATGCAATGGGCCGAAAAATACGGTGAAAGTCCTGACGTTGTGAATGCTATCGGGGCACACCACGATGAAATAGAAATGACCTCACTATATGCGCCGATTGTTCAAGTTGCAGATGCCATATCAGGCGCACGTCCCGGAGCACGGCGCCAAATTTTAGAATCCTATCTTAAACGTTTAAAAGAATTAGAACAAGTCGCCTTTGGTTTTCCCGGTGTCCAAAAAGCATATGCAATTCAAGCCGGTCGCGAATTACGGGTTATAGTTGAAAGCGAAAAAGTAGATGATGAAAAAGCCAAACAATTATCATTTGAAATCACCCAAAAAATACAAACTGAAATGACCTATCCCGGCCAGGTTAAAGTTACGGTTATTCGTGAAACCAGAGCTGTTAATATCGCGCGTTAAAATTAATTATTGATATGAAAAAGAGGCTGTCTCAAAAGGCAGCCTTTTTTATATAAAAAAACGGGAGAATTTCTTCTCCCGTCCCTAAAAATTTTGTATCTTTAGGTATGCAAAGTTCAACAAATATAAGATTTAAAAATTACACTCAACAACAATTGAGTTTACTTCC
>WGBX01000150.1 GCA_015494075.1 Flavobacteriaceae bacterium | reverse complement strand
AATAAATATTACAACACTTGTAATGTTTTAAAAATATTATAGTGTCTGTAATTATATATAGTTTTTAATTTTATTATGATTTTTGTCATATTTATGTTATATTTGTAACCATTAAACATAAAATAACTCGAAATATGGCAAAAATTGTAGTTTTAGGTTCGGGCATAGCCGGACATACTGCTGCTGCATATCTGCGGAAGTGGTTAAACAAATCTCATGAAGTGGTAGTTATATCACCAAATGAATATTATCAATTTGTCCCCTCTAATATTTGGGTCGGTGTAGGCCGAATGAAACCGGAGCAAATCCGTTTCAAATTGGAACCAAAATATAAAAAATGGGGTATAAATTTTAAACAAGCTAAGGCACTTACCATTCACCCGGAAGGTGGTAAAGATGCAGACAAACCTTATGTAACCATTGAATATGTTGGACAAGGAAAAGATGGGCAGACTGAAGTGGTAGATTATGACTTTTTGGTAAATGCTACCGGACCTCAGTTGCGTTTTGATAAAACCGAAGGCTTGGGCCCCGACCATAATCATACGGTATCGGTTTGTAATTTTAATCATGCAGCACATGCTTGGGCTGAATTGCAAAAATCCATTAAAAAGATGGAAGCCGGGGAACAACAAAATATTGTAATTGGGATAGGACATCCTGGCGCAACTTGTCAAGGTGCTGCTTTTGAATATATATTGAATGTCTATCATGAAATAGAGCGACGTGGCTTATCTGATTTGGCTAATATCACATACATAACCAATGAATATGAAATTGGTGATTTTGCAATGGGCGGTGCATATATCAAAAGAAATGGTTATATCACACCAACTAAAATTTTTGCTGAATCATTTTTAGCTGAACGTGAAATATTTTGGGTAAAACGTGCAGGCGTTTACAAAGTAGATGATGAAAAAATTTATTATGAAAACTTAGCCGGAGAGTACAAAGAAATTCCATATGATTTTGCCATGCTTATTCCGGCATTTAGTGGACCCGGCTTTAAAGCTTATAACAAAGAAGGAGAAGATATTACCGATAAAATGTTTAAGCCTAACGGTTTTATGATAGTAGATGCCGATTATACTCCTAAACCCTATGAGGAATGGAAAGCAAGTGATTGGCCCGAAGTAGTACAACATCCTGAATATAAAAATGTTTTTGCTCCCGGTATTGCTTTCGCTCCGCCACATACTATTTCTAAACCATTTACATCACCAAATGGCACTAAGATTGTGCCTGCGCCACCAAGAACAGGTATGCCATCAGGAGTTATGGGTAAAGTTGTTGCGCAAAATATTAGGGATGTTATTAAAGGTAAAGCAACTTTAGATAAATTAAAACATAAAGCTTCTATGTCTGAAATGGGGGCTGCTTGTATCGTATCTGCCGGGTACGGTATGACAAATGGTATGGCAGCAACAATGACCGTTTTCCCTATTGTACAGAATTGGGAAAAATATCCCGAATTTGGACGCTCGTTGACCTATACCGTTGGAGAAGCCGGATTAGCCGGACATTGGCTGAAATGGTTTATGCATTATATGTTCTTGCATAAGGCTAAAGGGTATCCATTCTGGTGGTTATTACCTGAATAGATTATTACACTTAAACAATATTATAAAAATATCATAAAAAATAAATTATTATGGCAAATACTAAAAACTATTTAACCCGCATTACAAGAGGTTATACAGACTTTTCTTATGCAACCATTCCTACCAAATTTACTAGATTTATGCGTCGTTGTCTTTTATGGCAAGCTTGGAGATGGTTGGTTTTGAACCTTAAAATTTTAAGAATTGTTGCATTTGGACACTCCTAGTAAACATTTTAAGTTTATATAAAAGTCGCCTTTTAGGCGGCTTTTATAATATACATGAAAAAGTATTTTTTAAGAGTATTATCCCCCAATTTTTTTGACTTTAAAGCCTTCTTCTATTAGAAGTTTTACTACTTTTTCACGGTTATTTCCTTGGATGATAATTTCTCCATTTTTAACACTACCACCAACACCTAACTTGTTTTTAAGTTTTTTGCCTAATGCCTTTAAAGCTTGGTCACTACCTTTAAACCCCTTGATAACAGTTACAATTTTACCACCACGACCTTTTTTAGAAAAATGAGCTTCTAAATATTGCTTTTCAGGTACATCATTTTCAATGGGTTCATCTTCTTGTGGTTGGTAGTCAGGATTTGTAGAATAAGCAAAAGAAGCCAATTGGCTCAAATCATTTAAGGTTTTCTTCTTTTTTGACATAGTTTTATTTGGTTTTATACATAAAAATAAGTTCCAAAATACGGTATAATTCAGGATGATTCGTTTGGAGTTCATCAGGATTTTCAAAAAAAGATACACCTGCTTCTGCAAAAAATTCAGCTGCATTTTCACAGGCATAATCACTTAAAATAGAATCATCATTACATACTCTTTCTATTTCTTTTTGTATCAATTCTTTCCATGGTTTAATATAAGCTTTTGGAATTAATATATCCGGCACACCATCTGCTTGGCCATCTTCCATGTCTATTAAATGTAAAAACTCGTGCATGCCAGTATGTTGTCCATCATAATCTCTTTTAAAACTTTCATATAAAGCTTTGCGAGATAAATACATTTTATTTTTCATGACGCCATAGCCTACCAAGCCGTTTAGCATTGTTCCATTGGGCAACATTGGGTGATTTATTTGGAATGAATTGTCATATAAATATATAGTTTTCAAATCTTTATAGTACCAAGTAGGAAAGGCAAATACCGGAATAATACCACTGGCAGCTATTAAAAGTCTATCTAAATCGTTTATTGATGTATCAACCCCTTTAATTTTATATGTATTGATAAATTCTATCAATCTTTGTTCAAATTGAACCTTTTGTAACGGATTTAGTTTTTTATAAAACAGTACTTTTTCCGTCAATATTTTTTTCCAATCCGGTTTGAAAGTTTGTTTTGTTGCGTCGGTATTTTTAATTTCATAAAATTTATTATAATATGTGTCAGGAATAAGCCAAAGAATAAAAAGAAACAGTAAGTAAGCTGCCAAGAATATTTCTATAAACAACTGGGGATTTTTCATCAGGATTAAAAAAAATGCCTTAAAATTTCAACTTATAGGTAGGTTGTTTTTAAGGCATTTGTATTAAAAATATTAAATAATTAAGCGTCAATATTAGCGTAAATAGCATTTTTTTCAATAAAATCACGTCTTGGAGGCACTTCATCTCCCATTAACATTGAAAAAACGCGGTCGGCTTCGGTGCCATTGTCAATGGTGATTTGTTTTAAAATACGACTTTCAGGATTCATAGTAGTTTCCCAAAGTTGTTCTGCATTCATTTCTCCTAAACCTTTGTAACGTTGAATATGTGCTCCTTGACCAAATTGTTCTAATAGTTTATCTCTTTCTTCGTCACTCCATGCATATGCTTTTTTTTGTCCTTTTTTTACTTGATAGAGTGGTGGTGTTGCAATATAAACGTGTCCGTTTTCAATCAGTTCACGCATATAACGGAAAAAGAAAGTTAAAATCAGTGTTGAGATATGGCTACCATCAACATCGGCATCAGTCATAATGATAACTTTGTGGTAGCGGAGTTTTTCAAGATTTAAAGCTTTACTATCTTCTTCTGTGCCTATGGTAACACCAAGTGCCGTAAATATATTTTTAATTTCCTCATTATCAAACACTTTGTGTTGTAAAGCTTTTTCAACATTTAAAATTTTACCTCGTAAAGGTAAAATGGCTTGAAAGTTCCGGTCGCGTCCTTGTTTGGCTGTACCACCTGCCGAGTCTCCCTCTACTAAAAAGATTTCACATTTATCAGAATCGGTTTCTGAACAATCTGATAATTTTCCGGGTAATCCTGCGCCACCCATAACGGTTTTTCGTTGAACCATTTCTCGAGCTTTTTTAGCTGCATGACGGGCTTGTGCTGCTAAAATCACCTTGTCTACTATAGCTTTGGCATCTTTTGGATTTTCTTCCAAATAATTAGTCAACATTTCAGAGACGGCCTGACTTACAGGCGCACTTACTTCCCGGTTTCCTAATTTTGTTTTGGTTTGTCCTTCAAATTGAGGTTCAGCAACTTTAACGGAAATTATGGCGGTTAAGCCTTCTCTAAAATCATCACCTGCTATTTCAAATTTTAGTTTGTCAAGCAAGCCTGATTTTTCAGCATATTTTTTAAGTGTGCTGGTTAGTCCTCGTCTAAATCCCGATAAATGTGTACCACCTTCATGTGTATTAATATTATTAACATACGAATGAATATTTTCGGTGTAGGATGTATTATAAATCATAGCTACTTCTACGGGAATACCATTTTTTTCTCCTTCCATACTGATAACATCACTAATGATAGGCTCTCTATGGGCATCTAAAAATTTAATAAATTCTTTTAAGCCTTCTTTACTGAAAAATTCATCACTTATGTAATTACCTTTTTCATCTTTTTGCCGTTGATCTGTAATAGTAATGGTAATACCTTTATTTAAAAATGCCAATTCACGCATTCTTAAAGCCAGTGTCTCATAGTCAAACTCAATAGTTTGTTTAAAAATTTCTTTATCCGGATGAAATTTTACCAAAGTTCCGGTTTCTTCTGTTTTGCCGACTACTTTAACAGGATATAAAGCTTTTCCTCGTTCATATTCTTGTTGCCATATTTTTCCTTCACGGTAAACTTGCGCCAGTACATGATCGGATAGTGCATTTACTACCGAGACGCCCACGCCGTGCAATCCACCGGATACTTTATAAGAATCTTTGTCAAATTTACCACCGGCACCAATTTTGGTCATTACCACTTCTAAAGCTGAAACACCTTCTTTTTTGTGCATACCTATAGGGATGCCACGGCCATTGTCTTTAACAGAAACAGAATTATCTTCATAGATTACCACGTCAATACGGTCACAATGTCCCGCCATAGCTTCATCTATCGAGTTATCAACGACTTCGTAAACCAAATGGTGCAGACCTCGAACGCCTATATCTCCAATATACATTGAGGGACGCATTCTTACATGTTCAATACCTTCTAAGGCCTGAATACTGTCTGCAGAATAATTTTGTGTCGGTTGTTTGTTTTCTTCGCTCATAAATGCCTTTTTTCAAAAAATTACTATCTACAAATATACATTTTTTTTTCGATTTTAGAAAGCTTTTTGCGTTGTTTTATCTATTTCTAGCTATAATAAATAGCTTTTTAACATGTTGATAATCAGCATTATAAAATTCGTTTTAAATATTGTTTATGTTTGGGTTGGTATCTTAGTAAATAGTTGTGGTCAAGTCGTTTTGCAACTTGTCTGCTTTGGATTTATATTTTTATCTTTGTTATATATGAAAGTATTGTTATTAGGTGAGTATAGCCGTTTACATAATTCTTTAAAGGAAGGCTTGATTGCTTTGGGGCATGAAGTTTTATTGGTTGGTACAGGTGATAATTTTAAAAAATATCCTATTGATAAGGATGTATCTTCCAATTTACACCATCATTTCCTTTTAAATAAATGGTGGCTGTTGATTTATAAATTAACGGGCTATAATCGATTCAAGAAGGATGTATACAAAAATCTTTTAAATATTTTACCGGAACTTAAAGGTTTTGATGTGATTCAATTAATCAACGAGGATGCTTTTTTAATTGATCCAACAGATGAAATTAATTTTTATAAGTTATTATTTCAACATAATAAAAATGTTTATTTATCAGCTTGTGGTGAAGATCATCAGGTCATATCATTTTATCAAAATGGTGGCATGCGGTATAGTATTTTAGATCCGTTTATCGACAATCCGTTTTTGATAAATGAATTTGTTTTTTCAATCAAATATTTAAAGCCGTCATATCAAAATTTACATAATTTTATAATTAAACATATCCGTGGACTTATTCCTTCGGATTTGGATTATGCAATTCCTTATAAGAATCACCCTAAGGCTTTACCTATGATTCCTAATCCTATTAATACAGATTTGCTTACGTATATACCATTGGTAAAAATTGGGCCTATAAAAATTTTTTTTGGTATAAACCGGTTAAGTTATTATAAAAAAGGAAGCCATTTAATTTTAAAAGCTTTAGAAATTATCAATCAAAAGTATTCTAAAAAGGTTGAAATTACGCTAGCAGAAAACTTGCCTTATCATTTATATCTGAAGAAATATGAACAAGCCCATATCTTGATTGACCAAGCATTTTCTTATGATCAAGGTTATAATGCTTTAGAAGCTATGGCGCAAGGAAAATGCGTTTTAACCGGTGCCGAGAAAGAATTTGAAGAATTTTATCGTTTAGAGTCGCCGGTGGCAGTTAATATTTTGCCTGACGTAGAAGATATTGTCCAAAAATTATCTTATTTAATTGAACATCCTTATGTGATACATGAAATTTCAAAAAATGCTCGCCGGTTTATTGAAGAACATCATCATTATAAGCAGGTTGCGCAACATTATATTGATATATGGTTAAAAAATAATGTATAAAAAAACCCGCTAAAAGCGGGCTTGGTAAAAAATTTATTCAATAAAAATTAAGCTTGCTTAACATTTACTGCATTCAATCCTTTTTTTCCTTCTTTGAGTTCAAACTCTACTTTGTCACCTTCTTGGATGTCATCAATTAATCCTGTAACGTGTACAAAATATTCTGTGTTTGAATCGTCTTCAATAATAAAACCAAATCCTTTGGTTTCATTAAAGAACTTTACTGTTCCTGTTTTCATTATTGTAATTTAATTTATTAATACCGCAAAGGTAAGACTTTTTTATAAGCAAAGACTTTTTTTTGTTTATTTTTTAAAAAAATATTTAAATTTTAAAAAAGCCTCTAAAAAATAAAGTCGAATAGTTTTGTATATAAATTTAAAAGAAATATGTTTTTTCTACCGGATTTATTGCAAAGAAATAAGGAATTTCTTTATAAGTTTTGATATAAGATTTTAATAAGAGTAAACGTGCTTTTTTACCTTTACTGATACTTCCCATCTCATGAGACAATTCAAGAGCAGCGGCAGCATTGATAGTAGCAGCATTAATGGCTTCTTCAGGTGTTAATTTTTGTTTGATGCAAGCCAGGGAAACTGCAAAATTCATGTTAAAAGTAGGTGTTGAGCCCGGATTAAAATCAGTAGCTATAGCTAATGGAATGTTATAAGACATAATTTTTTTGGCAGGTGCATATGGTATATCTATAAAAAAACTACAGGCGGGTAGAATAGTGGCTATAGTTTCAGATTTTGCTAAATATTTCAAATCTTCATCAGTTATTATTTCTAAGTGATCAACAGAAATGGCATTATTTTGAGTTGCAATTTTAACCCCGCCAATACTGTTAAACTGATTTACATGAACTTTTGGTTTTAACCCTAATTTAGATCCGGCTTTTAAAATAAGATCTGTTTCTTTAGCTGTAAAATAATTTTTTTCACAAAATACGTCTATATAATCTGCTAAATTTTCTTGGGCAACGGCGGGTAACATTTCATTGATAAGATATTCGATATAAGCTTTTTTATTATTTATATATTTTTTGGGCACAGCATGAGCACCTAAAAAAGTTGCTTTTACAGGAATAGGAAAATGCTCTTTTAATTTTTTTATAACTCTTAACATTTTCAATTCGGCAGCCAAATTTAAGCCATATCCGGATTTTATTTCTATGGCACCGGTACCGTAAGTCATAGCCTCTTGCAGTAATTTGGCGCTTTTTTCATATAGTTCGTCAGGGCTTATTTGCGCCATTTTTTCAGCAGAGTTTAATATACCGCCACCACGTTTGGCAATATCTTCATATGTTAAACCTTTTATTTTATCAACAAATTCTTCTGAGCGCGATGCTGCATATACTAAATGTGTATGGCTATCTGTCCAGGCCGGCATTAATATTTTTTGTTGGGCATCAAAAGTCTCTATATTATATTCAGGGCAATTATCCATTGATCCAAAATCTTTAATGATACCATTCTCAATGAATAAATAGGCATTTGGAATAAAGGGTAATTGCATCATTTCACTTCCTTTCAAACTTTTTTTACCGGTTTGAGTTTGCAATAGTTGCCCGATATTTTTTATTAACAGTGTTTTATTTTTAGTTGGTAAAGACATAATATAGAATATTTGCACCCATTTTTAAAGCTTTTTCGTGCACAGCAGGTGGGTCGTGATGAATAATCTGACTTTCCCATCCATCTCCCAAGTCACTTTCATAAGTATATAACAACATAAGGCGGCCCGTTGGGTCAGTAATGCCAAATGCTTGCGGGCGCTTGCCATTATGTTCGTGTATTTTGGGCAAACCGTTGGGAAATTTGTAAAAAACAGAAAATATAGGATGGTTTTTAGAAAGTTCTTTTAGCGGTAAATTTGGAAATAACTTTTTTATTTCTCGTCTGATGTACGGGTTCAGCCCGTAATTATCATCTATATGTAAAAAACCACCATTTAAAAGATATTTTCGTAAATTTTGAATGTCACTCGCATTAAAAAAAACATTTCCATGGCCTGTCATATGTACGAAAGGATAGTTGAATATTTCGGGAGAATCAGGAGATACTGTAGCTGGTTCTTGGTCTATAACTGTATGAATATGTTGATTGGAATAACTGATTAAATTAGGAAGTGATGTTGATATATTTGCATACCAATCACCACCTCCTCTATATTTTAATAAAGCTATTTTTTGTGCCGGTAAATATTGTAGAATCAAAAATAAGCCTAATGTGAGAAAGGCTTTAGAATTTCTCATTTATAAAAATTTTATTCTTCATCATTGTTTGGGGCTGATTTTCCGCTTCCACCTGTTACCATTTTATAAACGGCAAATCCCAGAATGAAGATTACTAAAAAAAAGATAGCTCCCATTATATTGCCTAAATTCCACATACTTGAGTTGTCTGATGCTAAGTATAACATATGTATTGAGTTTTTGGTTATTTAACAAATTTAAGTTATTTTTTTTCAAATATCAAAATTAATACAAATCAGGATATTTTTGCGGATAAGCTTCGGCCATGATTTCATAAACTTTTTCAAAAATATCATCTGTTGAAGGTTTAGAAAAATAATCGCCATCATGACCATATGCAGGTCTATGTTCTTTTGCAGTTAAGGTTTGTGGTTTACTGTCTAGATATTTCCATGCTTCTTGTTCATTAATTATTTTATCTAGAAGATATGCCGAAGCACTTCCTGGGACATCTTCATCTATGATTAGTAATCGATTGGTTTTTTTAATACTTTTGACTATATCATGGTTAATATCAAAGGGCAATAATGATTGTACGTCTATTACTTCTGCATCAATGCCAGCTTCTTGTAATTCTTTAGCAGCTTTTTCTACCAATCTAAGAGTTGAACCATATGAAACTAAAGTGATATCCTTTCCGGGCTTCATAATTTCAATTTTACCAACAGGAATTTTAAATTCACCTAAGTTTTTAGGCATTTTTTCTTTAAGTCGGTAGCCATTTAAGCTTTCTACGATTAATGCAGGTTCGTCACTTTCTAACATAGTATTATAAAAGCCGGCAGCTTGTGTCAGGTTGCGAGGTACTAAAATATTAATGCCGCGTAATAGGTGCAGTAAACCACCCATTGGCGACCCTGAATGCCAAATACCTTCGAGGCGATGTCCACGTGTACGTATGATTGCAGGTGCTTTTTGCCGTCCAAAGCTACGGTAATGCACAGTAGCCAAATCATCACTCATGGTTTGTAAACCGTACAAAATATAATCCAGATATTGAATTTCAGCAATAGGTCTCAGGCCTCGCATTGCTAATCCGATTCCTTGTCCTACAATAGTTGCTTCACGAATACCGGTATCTGAAATGCGAGTCTCTCCAAATTTGGTTTGTAAACCTTCTAATCCTTGATTAACATCTCCAATTTTACCGCTGTCTTCACCAAAAACAAGCAATTCGGGATATTTTTCAAATAATTTTTCAAAATTATCTCTTAATACTACGCGTCCATCTACTAACTCTGAAGCAGCATCATAAACAGGTTTAACTTCTTTTATATGTGTGGCTTTTTTTGTGCCTTCACTAAATAAATATTTGCTATATTTAGGTTGTTGTATAGCTTTATAATTTTGAATCCATTTTGCCAGTGTTGTTTTGCTTGCAATATTTTCTTTACGAATATAATGCAATATTTTACGGGCTGTTTCTAAAATATCTGCCCTTTTAGGCTCTTTATTTTGTGCTAATTTATTACGTATAGGTAAAATGAAATTTTTATTAGTACTTTCTTGAATGATTTGATCAAGAATTTTAATAAGTTCCAATTTTTCGGCTTTCATGGGTGCGGTATAGTCAGCCCATGCTTTTTTTCGTGCTTCTTTAACTTGTTTTTTGGTATCCTTTTCAATTTGATCTAAGGTTTCAATGTCTGCTAAATTATTTTCTAAAATCCATTCTCGCATTTTTTTGATACCATCAAAATCTTTTTCCCATTGTAAGCGTTCTTTTGACTTATAGCGTTCGTGTGATCCGGAAGTTGAATGTCCCATGGGTTGTGTGCATTCTTGTACATGTATCAAAACGGGGATATGATCTTCACGGGCTATTTTTTCAGCTTTTTGGTAGGTTTCAATTAAAGCCGGATAGTCCCAAGCTTTTACTTTTAAGATTTCAATGCCTTTATTTTTTTCATCTCTTTGAAAACCTTTCATTACTTCTGAGATATTTTCTTTGGTAGTTTGGTATTTAGCATGAACTGAAATTCCATATTCATCATCCCAAACTTGCATTACTAAAGGCACTTGCATAACACCTGCTGCATTCATAGTTTCCCAAAAATGTCCCTCAGAAGTACTGGCATTTCCTATGGTTCCCCAAGCTATTTCCTCACCATTATGTGTAAATTTATCGGCATTATCAGGTAATTTTTCTAACTCACGATAGACTTTTGATGCTTGTGCTAATCCTAATAGACGAGGCATTTGAGCAGCAGTTGATGACACATCAGAACTACTGTTCTTTTGTGCCATTAAATTTTTCCATTCGCCATTGGCATCTAAACTATGAGTTGAAAAATGGTTATTCATTTGGCGTCCGGCTGAGTTGGGCTCAAAATTAATATCGGGATGTCCATAAAGTGCGGCAAAAAATTGTTCGGGGGTTAAGGCGTCTATGGCAAGCATAAAGGTTTGATCACGGTAGTAACCGGACCGGAAATCACCGTTTTTAAAAACTTTAGCCCAAGCTAATTGGGGAAGTTCTTTGCCATCGCCGAATATACCAAAACTACCTTTTCCGGATAAAACTTCTTTACGACCGTCCATACTCATATTACGGCTTAGATTTGCCAAGCGATAATCATTTAATACTTCTTCTTTAAATTCGTCAAAACTAAGGTCTTCTTGTAAATTTTGTATATTTTGAGGCATTTTTTTTCTTTTTAAGTGCTTGACAAATTTAATAAAAAAATGTGAATGATATGATGATTTTCAAACTTGAGTTTTTGTTGAGTTCTGTATTTTGTCAATTACTTAATAGTTGAATAGCTTGGGGAACTATTTCAATACTGATGGGCAATTGTCCTAAAATTTCACCATCAGGAGATGTTATTTTAATTTGGGGCGAGTTAAAGGAAATTTTGGAAGTTTGAAAATAAGTAACAAAAGGGCTGTTGATGTATTTCCCATTAAATATTTGAGGGAAAGTCTTGAGTAAGTTCCATCGATTGATTTTATTTACTATGATAACATCAAATAGACCGTCGTCTAATTGAGCATTAGGGGCAATTAAAAAATCGTTACCGGAAAATTTGGAATTTGCTACGCTGATAAATGTATTATCAATACTATGCCACTTATTGTTTATTTTATAACTTAAAGGATAGGTTTTTAGTTTTAAAGTGTTAATTAGTACGCCAATGATATAAGCCCACTTTTTTAACCATTTATATTTAATAGCTGTTAAGGTTACATCAGTAGTAAACCCAAAACCCATCATATTGGCAAAATAATAGGTTTGTTTTTGTTCTCGGACTTTAATGATGTCGATTTGTTTGGTTTGTCTGTTTTTTATAATCTTAATAAATTCGGTCAAATCTTTTTTGCCTTGTACTAATTCTCTTGATAATGAGTTACCTGTACCTAATGGAATTAGACCCAAAGGGAGCGAAACCCCTTGTTTGTTATTCATATAGGCATTAAGTAAGTCAAAAAAACTACCATCGCCACCGGCAGCTATTAAGGCGTCATATTTATTGAGGTCATAAAATTGTAAATTAGCCATGGCAAATTGCGAATAATCGGTTAGGATTATTTCCGCTTTAATATCGTGTTGCTCAAATAGTTGTTTGAGTTTTGATAATTTTTTAGCCGCTTGTCCACCACCGGCTTTCGGATTAAAAAAACAGAGTACTTTCAAAAAGATTATGTTTTTTGGATTAGTCTTTATAGCCGAATCGTTTGAGTTGATCTGCTTTTTTACGCCAATCTTTATTTACTTTGACATATAGTTCTAAATAGATTTTTTTTCCAAAAAATTTTTCGAGATCCTTACGAGCTTCCGTACCGATACGTTTGAGACCGGCACCTTTGTGACCTATAATAATGCCTTTTTGCGAATCTCGTTCTACAAAAATAATTGATCTGATGCGTATTCGATCGCCTTCATCTTTAAATTCTTCCGTATCGACTTCGACTGAATAGGGAATTTCTTTTTTGTAATGTTTAAGTATTTTTTCGCGTATTTTTTCATTGACAATAAACCTTTCGGTTTTATCGGTTAGTTGGTCTTTGGAAAAATAGGGTGGCGATGGAGGTAACAGTTCTAAAATTCTATTTAAAACTTGGTTTATTCCAAAGCCATGGAGGGCCGAAATAGGGAAAATCTCTGCATTGGGAAGCTTTTCTTGCCAATATTTAATCATTTCTTCCAATTTTTCTTGATCAGTTTGATCAACTTTATTGATTAGAAGCAAAACCGGAACTTTAGCTTGAGCAATTTTTTTAAAAAATGTTTCATTTTTTAAGTCCTTTTCACCGGCTTCTACCATATAAATCAAGATATCAGCATCTTCAAAAGATTCTTTAACAAAATCCATCATTGCTTCTTGCATTTCATAGGCAGGTTTAATAATGCCCGGCGTGTCGGAGAAGACAACTTGATAATCGTTGCCATTAACAATACCTAAAATGCGGTGTCTTGTTGTTTGAGCTTTTGGGGTCGTAATTGC
Organism: Flavobacteriaceae bacterium; assembly: GCA_015494075.1. Classification (GTDB taxonomy): domain Bacteria; phylum Bacteroidota; class Bacteroidia; order Flavobacteriales; family Flavobacteriaceae; genus WGBX01. Next base: position 7,173 of record WGBX01000150.1, on the reverse strand, counting down.
CAAATCTTCGCCAATCACAGCATTTAAAAATGTAGATTTTCCCACATTGGGATTTCCTATAATATTAACAAATCCGGCTTTATGTTGTTTTTGTGTGTCTTTATTTTGTTCAGACATAAGATTAATTTTAGATTTTATTTTTTTTTCGCAATTCGAAATTTTGCCCAAGATAGACTTTTCGTACCATTTCATCATTAGCCAACTCTTCGGGTGTTCCATGTTTGAGTATTTTTCCTTCAAACATTAAATAAGTTTTATCTGTAATAGCTAAGGTTTCTTGTACATTATGATCAGTAATTAAAATACCGATATTTTTATCCTTTAAGTGAGCTACAATTTTTTGAATGTCTTCAACTGCGATAGGATCTACTCCAGCAAAGGGTTCGTCGAGTAAAATAAATTTTGGGTTGGAAGCTAAAGCTCGTGCTATTTCAGTTCGTCGACGTTCGCCACCGGATAAAAGTTTGCCTAAACGTTTACGTTTTTCGGAAAGTCCGAATTCTACTAACAAACTTTCCAATTTTTCTTTTTGTTCAGATTTTGATAGCGGGGTAAATTCAAGTGCTGCTTTTATGTTGTCTTCTATACTTAAATCTCTGAAAACCGAGTTTTCTTGTGCCAAATAGCCTATTCCTAATTGGGCGCGTTTGTACATAGGATAATCGGTAATATCCATTTGATCAAGGTATACATGTCCGCTATTGGGTTTTATCAAACCGACAATCATATAAAAAGTTGTTGTTTTTCCTGCACCATTAGGTCCAAGTAGTCCAATAATTTCTCCTTGATTGACTTCTAATGAATTGCCTCTGACAACTTCTTTAGAACCATATTTTTTTACTAAGTTTTCGGCGCGTAATTTCATAAATTATATTTTTCTAAGCGATTTAAGATTTGGTTAGATCAGTTGCGTATTTTTTTCCAACGATTTTGGCAACATAAATACTTATTTCATATAAAATTAATAAAGGAATGGCCACAATAATTTGACTTACAATATCTGGCGGTGTAATTATAGCAGCTAAAATCAGGATTAGAATTAAAGCATATTTTCGATTTTGTTTTAAAAATTTATCATCAATTAACCCCATTTTAGCCAGAAAATATATAATGATGGGCAATTCAAACACAATGCCATTAGCCAAAACCGTTGTACGCACCAATGAATTGTAAGATGATAAATCAATATTATTTTTAATTTCACTGGTAACAAAATAATTACCTAAAAAGTTAACCGATAAAGGTGTAATGACATAATAGCCAAACATTATGCCTAAGATAAATAGTAAACTGCTGACTAAGATAAATGCCAGGCCATATTTTTTTTCGTTATCATACAAAGCGGGTTTAATAAATTTCCATAATTCATAAATAATATATGGAAAAGCTATTATCAAACCAAAAATAATAGAAGTCCAAATATGAGCCGAAAATTGTCCGGACATAGACCGGTTAATAATATTTATAGGAATTTGTTTGATACAAAGCGCTTCGCTTATTTTGCAAAATAAGCGATAGGTTATAAAATCGGGGTTTTTAGGTGCAAAAATGATTTTATCATATACAAATTGAATATTCATAGCAATAATTATGGCACCAATGGCAACTGCTATTGCTGAATGAAATAAAAAGTTTCTGAGATCATTCAAATGATCAATAATACTCATTTCTTTTTGATCTGTCATATTTATTAGAGTTTATAAAATACCTTCTTTTATTAAATCATGTAAATGAATCATGCCTTGATAATTTCCTTGTTGATCAATTACAATCAGCTGGCTGATATTATGTGTTTGCATTGTTTTTAAGGCTTTTACAGCTAAGGCATCCATTAAAATTTTTTTAGGATTAGTACTCATAATATCGGCCGCTTTTATTTGTGATAAGTTAGTTTCTTGTTGTAACATCCGGCGCACGTCACCGTCAGTAACAATACCGGTTAGTTGATTATTGTCAATAATAGCTGTGGCGCCTAGGCGTTTTTTAGTTATTTCTATAATAACATCTTTAATGCTATCATCAGGACGCGATTGTGGTTTTTCATTATTCACAATCAAATCACTAACGCGGAGATATAATTTTTTTCCTAAAGTTCCGCCGGGATGATATTTGGCAAAGTCACGCTCATTAAAGCCTTTATATTCGAGTAAAGCAATTGCTAGCGCATCTCCCATAGCCATTTGTAAGGTGGTGCTGGTGGTAGGAGCCAAATTATTAGGACAGGCTTCCTTTTGCATAGGTGTATGTAACAAGTAATCAGCATTTTTTGCTAAGTATGATTGTGCATTGGCTGTTATGCCTATTATTTTATTGCCAAAATTTTTAATTAAGGGTATCAGCACCTTTATTTCGGGAGTATTGCCACTTTTTGATAACATTAAAACAATGTCTTCTTTTTGAATAATTCCTAAATCGCCATGAATGGCATCACTTGCATGCATAAAGATAGCCGGTGTACCAGTAGAATTGAGTGTGGCAACAATTTTTGTTGCAACATTGGCACTTTTTCCTATTCCGGTAACGACCAAACGTCCTTTTGACTGTGCAATAACTTGGACAACATTAGCAAAATTTTCACCAATGCTTTCGTATAACTCTTGCATTGCTTCAATTTCTATTTGTAAAGTTTGTCGCCCTGATTTGATTATTTTTTTTCTATCTTCCAAACAATTAAACTTTATATTTTGTTAAACTTTCAAAAAAAACTTTTATATTTGAATAAACAAACAGCTGAAATAAGCTATAAATGCAAATTTAAGATTAAATTTAATGGAAAAGTATTTTTCATATTTTTATTTTTTTTGTATTTGAAATAAGTAATTAGAAGGATTTATGACAGAAGCACAATCAAAAGAACTTAAAGCGGCTTTAAAAAAGTATTTTGGATTTGATCAATTTAAGGGCTTGCAAGAGCAAGTAACTGAAAGTATTATGGATGATCATAATACTTTTGCCGTAATGCCTACCGGTGGCGGAAAATCTCTGACTTATCAATTACCGGCATTATTAAAAGAAGGAACAGCTATTGTGGTATCGCCTTTGATAGCTTTGATGAAAAATCAAGTAGATGCTTTACGGGGTATTTCTGAAAATGCCGGAATTGTTCATTTGTTAAATTCGACCTTGAATAAAACAGAAACCCGTCAAGTAAAAGAAGATATAAGTAACGGTATAACAAAATTATTATATGTTGCGCCGGAATCTTTAAGAAAAGAAGAAAATGTTGAATTTTTACGATCTGTAAAGCTATCATTCATAGCTATTGATGAAGCGCATTGTATCTCTGAATGGGGACATGATTTTAGACCTGAATATGGTAATTTGAGAAAAATTATTAATGATATCAACCCCGATTTGCCTATTATAGCTTTAACGGCAACGGCCACTAAAAAGGTACAGGAAGATATTTTAAAGAATTTGCATATACAAAATGCAAATGTGTTTAAAGCATCATTTAATAGACCGAATTTGTTTTACGAAGTACGTCCAAAAACTAAGGATGTTGATAAAGAACTGATAAAATTTATTAAACAAAGAGAAGGCGCATCAGGTATTATTTATACTTTAAGTCGTAAGTCTGTAGAGCAATTAGTACAAACACTGCAAGTTAATGGCATTAAAGCTATTCCTTATCATGCCGGTTTAGATAGCAAAACACGTTCTAAGCATCAAGATATGTTTTTGATGAATGATGCAGATGTAGTCGTAGCAACAATAGCTTTTGGTATGGGAATTGACAAACCGGATGTTAGGTTTGTAGTTCACTACGATATGCCCAAAAGTTTAGAGAGTTATTATCAAGAAACAGGTAGGGCAGGGCGTGACGGCGGAGAAGGGCACTGTTTGGCTTTTTATTCTTATAAAGATATTGAAAAACTCGAAAAGTTTATTACGCAAAACAAGACCGTTTCGGAAAAAGAAATAGCTTCTGCATTATTAAATGAAGTGGTAGCTTATGCAGAAACATCAATTTCGAGACGACAATTTTTATTGCATTATTTTGGTGAAGAGTTTGATCCGGCAACCGGAGAAGGCGGAGATATGGATGATAACGTGCGCAATCCTAAAAAGAAAATAGAAGCCCAAACAGAGGCCGAAAAAGTCTTAAAAGTTGTCGATAAAACTAAGGAAATTTATAAATCAAAAGAAATTATAAATACACTTATAGGGAAGGAAAATGCCTTGATAAAATCGCATAATACCCATGAACAAGAGTTTTTTGGCATGGGTAAAGAAAAGGACGAATATTTTTGGATGGCTTTAATTCGTCAATTATTGGTAGCCGGTTATTTAAAAAAACAAATAGAAAATTATGGTGTTTTACAATTGACAGAAAAAGGACGTCAGTTTTTAAGAAAACCGGTGTCTTTTTTAATGACTGAAGATCATCGTTATGATGAAGCTGTTGCTAATAGTTACAGTATGCCTAAAACATCTGCATCAGATGAAAAGCTTATAAAAATGCTTAAAAGTTTGCGTAAGGATGTTGCCAAACAAAAAGGTGTACCGCCATATATTATTTTCCAAGAGCCTTCCTTAGAAGACATGGCTTTAAAATACCCTACGACTATTGAAGAATTAGCCAGTATATATGGTGTTGGTGAAGGAAAAGCACGTAAATTTGGTAAGCCGTTTGTAGAGCTTATCAATAATTATGTAGAAGAAAATAATATTTTAAGACCCGAAGATTTTATTGTAAAATCAACCGCTAATCGTTCTGCTTTAAAAATTTTTATTATAAAAAGTACCGATCGAAAAATCCCATTGGATGATATAGCAGCAGCCAAAGGCTTGAATATGGATGAACTGCTCAAAGAAATGGAGCAAATTGTGTATATGGGAACAAAAATAAATATTGATTATTATTTGGATGATATTTTTGATGAAGATCAATTAGAAGAATTGCATGACTATTTTATGGAAGCTGAAACCGATAAAATTAGTTTGGCAATGGAAGAGTTTGAAGGAGAATATGAAGAAGAAGAGTTGCGCTTATTCCGTATTAAATTTATTAGCGATATCGCAAATTAAAAGGTTATTTTGGAGAATTAAAAAAACTTATTTTTTATTGGTAATCAGATAAATCACGCCAAGCTTTTTTGTCAACAACAGTGCCATTTTGCAATTTTATCAAACCCGGATTGCTTCTTATCATTGTTTTTAGAGTTGTAGCATCTGTTAAATATATTGGAAATTTGAATTTTTGCTGAATGGTTTTATCAGTTAATGCAAATAAGCCAATAACTTCATATCCTTGTTTCATTAATTTTTTAGCAGTATTATTGACGATTTTTTGAGATTTATCACTGATTTTTAAAGGGTTGTAAGAAATTATTAAATAGATTTCGGGAGCTTTTAAAACTTGCTCTGTTATATCGCCTTGTTGTTCATTTTCTATACTGAAATCGTGTATAGGTGGCACATAACCTTCTTGTAAAGTAATAGTTTTTCTTTTGACAAATTCAGCTCCTTCTATATTCCAAGGTTCATCAGCGTTAGAATAGGTTTTAATTTTACCATTAACTTTATAATACCAAATATCTTTAAAACGTGCTTTTGGCGCATTAGGCGGAATACGCATACCGTCCTGAATATTTTTGCCTATGGCATAAGGTCTGAAATCAATAAAAGGCAAATGCCTGACTGTATAAATCATTATAATAATTGATAATAAACTAAAGCTGTGTGCAAAAGCAGTAGTTATTTGTTTATTAAAAAGCGGTTTTACTTGATCAGCATAGAAATTTAAATATATAATTAGAAACAATAAAATAATATTTTTATAAAAGGTTTGCCAGTTTGTTAATTTGACAGCATCACCAAAGCAACCACAATCTGTAACTTTGTTAAAAATAGCTGAGTATCCTGTTAAAAACAGAAAGAAAAGGATTAAGATTAATAATGCTCTAAGAGTAAATTTTGCTCTATAACCTAACAACAACCATATGCCCAATGAAAATTCTAAAAAAATCAATCCTATACCAATCCATAAAGCATAAGGTCTTAAAAAATCTAAATTAAGAACATCTTCACTAAAATATTCTAAGAGTTTTATTTTAGTACCAATAGGATCAATAAGCTTAACAACTCCGGAAAATATAAAAGTAACAGCAACTATGAAGCGAATAATTGGAATTGTTTTTTTCATCTTTCAATCTTTTAGTCAAAAATAAACTAAATTTTAATTACATCAATTTAAAAGTTAGTTAAAAATAGGTGTTTTATTTTGTAATTTAGCTATCGCAAACAAAACAGTTATGACACAAAAGAAAAACAAACAGCAAGGAGGTATGCGCATTCCACGAAATATAATTCGATTGGGCAAATTTCTACAATTTTTTTCATCTGATTTGACAGTTAAATATGTGCGTTATCTTTTTCAAAAGCCTATTCGACATAAAATGCCTGAAGCAGAAAAATCTATTTTACAAGAGGCACATATCAGCTATTTAGACCTTCCCGAAATACATAAAACCATTGCTGTATATAAATGGGAAAACGGTCCTAAAAAAGCTTTAATTATTCATGGTTGGTCAGGACGGGCTACACAAATGTATAAAATTGTAAATGCTTTGTTATCAGAAGGATATACTGTTTTTAGTTTTGATGCTCCAGCTCACGGTAAGTCTACCGGAAATAAAACCATGATGCCGGAATTTATTAAAGCTATTGAAACAGTATCTGAAACATTTGGTCCTTTTGATATAGCTGTTGGCCATTCGATGGGCGGCATTTCGTTATTAAATGTTCAAGGAAAACATGAAATATTTAATAAGATTGTGGTTCTGGGCACACCTGATTCAATTTATAATATTTTTAATGAATTTGTTTCTAAATTAGAGTTAAAACCTTTGATTGCTAAAAAATTAATTGCTGTTTTTGAAAAGGTAAGCGGCCAATCAATATTTGATTTTCATGGAAGTAAACAAACACAGAAAATAAAGGCGCCAACCTTGATAATTCATGATGAAGCTGATAAGGAAGTGCCAATTACCGATGCCTTGAATAATTACAAATATTTAAAAAACGGAACCTTTTTAAAGACCAAAGGTTTGGGACATAATCGTATTTTAAAAAATAACGAAGTCATAAAAAAAATTCTTGAATTTTCACGTGAAAATTAACCTTTAAAAAAGCACTTTCTTTAATGAAAGCGCTTTTTTTAATTAGTTT
>WGBX01000149.1 GCA_015494075.1 Flavobacteriaceae bacterium | reverse complement strand
ATATTATCTATTTTTGGGTATTTACTCTTTGCTTTATATATGTTTATCCTACCTTTTTTGCTATATTTTGTAATTAAAAAGAAATTTCCCGAAGTTGATGTTTTTCAAAAATCAAACACTTTTCTTTTTGTATATTTTTTTATTGTTTTTTATACGATGATGTATTTGAGTTTTGATTCAATGCAGGTTAAACCTTTTATGATTTTACCCTTAAAAAAAAGTAAAATTGTTTTGTTTCAAATTATCAAAATAATTGTACATCCTATTAATGTGGTTTTTAGTCTGATGCTGCTAATATTACTGATATTGGTCTATAATCCGCATTCTTCCATATTCGGATTGACGGCTTGGTATTTATCTGTTTTATTAACCACCTTTTTTATAGAAATAATTTTATTTTTTAGCAGTCGCAATAGTTTTTTTAATGTTTTGATGGGGTTAATGATTTTTGTTATAATTTATAAAATGCAATGGCTGTCCGAACATTTAGGCTTTATAGGCGCATTTTTTTATAAAATTTATACTGATCCGTATTTGATTATTTGGCCGCTAATATTTTTTGTAAGCGCCATCGCCTTTTTATATTATTATTTAAAGCATCACTTTTATTTAGATGACGCTATAAAAAAACAAAAAAAACAAAAAGTTAAATCTTTAAATTTATCATGGACAGAAAAATACGGTTTGATCGGCAGTTTTGTTCGCAATGACGTCCGTTTAATTTGGCGTAATATAAGACCACGGCAAGCACTTCCCGGATTTTTTATTTTTTATGTAATGGTTTTTTTTATGTTTAGTAAATATGGACAACATTTCCAACAACCTGATTTTAATAAAGTATTATTTTTATTAATGTTAACAGGTTTTTTTGTAATTCAATTTGGTAATTTTATCCCTGCTTGGGATAGTGAATATTACCCTTTATTAATGTCGCAAAGTATTAGCTATCGTCAATACCTGGAGGCTAAGTGGTGGTTGATGGCCGTGTCAATTTTAGTCATTAGCATTTTAGCACTTCCTTTTTTATTTATAAGTTGGCAAGTTTATGTATTAATATTAGCCTTAGCAATTTTTAATTTAGGTGTTAATTTGCCTCTTACACTTTTGACAGGCGCTTATCGCCAAACACCTATAAAGTTAAATGAAAAAGTAAAGGCATTTCAAAATCGTGAAAGTTTTAAAATTAAATCTTTTACTTTTGCTATACTTAAATTATTTGTGCCTATTATTATATTTATTTTAATTAAAAATTATGCAGGCTATCTGTATGGTATTATTTTCTTATTTATTTTAGGCTTAATTGGACTTTTGAGCAAAAATTGGTTTTTAGATCGTTTGAGCCGGCTTTATATTCAGCGGAAATATATAACCTTGGAAGGATTTAAAAAAATAGAAGAATAGTCTGATTTGACCAAAACAAACAGTTTCTTCTATCCCGGCTTTCTTTGGCTAGCAACCGGTGGTTTAAACAATTTAACACCCGAAATAATAAATAGTTTACTATTACAAGTAACCTTAGATACAGAAAATAGTATCTTTGAAAAAGAATAAGGAAATTAAAATATATGGCAAAAAAAGATAACAGCAGTTTTGAACAAAAACTTTTTAAAGCAGCTGACAAGCTGAGAAAAAACATTGATGCAGCCGAATACAAACACGTTGTATTGGGATTGGTATTCCTTAAATATATCTCTGAATCATTTACCGAGTTATATAAAAAACTCGAAGCGGACGAATGGAGCGACCCGGAAGACAGAGATGAATACATTGCTGAAAATGTCTTTTTTGTACCAAAGTTGGCTCGTTGGGAAACATATACACGCACAAGCAAAATTGCCAACCATTGGGCAAACCATTGATGAAGCAATGGAATTAATCGAAAAGGAAAACAAAGAACTCAAAAATGTATTACCACAAGTTTATGGAAAAGCGAATTTAGATAAAACTTCTTTGGGTGAACTGATCGATTTAATTTCTAACACAGAGCTACAAGCTGAAAATGAAAACTCAAAAGACCTTTTTGGTAGAGTGTATGAATATTTTCTTGGAGAATTTGCCAATGCCGAAGGAAAAAAGGGCGGACAATTCTACACCCCAAAAGCTATTGTAAAACTGATGGTTGAAATGATAGAACCCTACAAAGGCAGAGTTTATGACCCTGCGAGTGGTAGCGGTGGTATGTTCGTAATGAGTGAAAAGTTTGTAACCGAACATCAAGGAAATATTAAAGATATTACCGTTTACGGACAAGAAAGCAACCAAACCACTTGGAAACTTTCTAAAATGAATTTAGCCATTCGCAATATCAATTCAAAATTTGTAGTTTGGAATACCGAGGGGTCATTTTTAAAAGATGCCCACCCAGACTTAAAAGCCGATTTTGTTTTAGCAAATCCGCCATTCAACCAAAAAGATTGGGGAGCTGATATTTTGCAAGATGATGCACGCTGGAAATACGGTACACCACCAAACGGAAACGCCAATTTTGCTTGGATGCAACATATGTTGTATCATTTATCGCCAAGAGGTGTAATGGCAACAGTTTTGTCTAACGGGTCGTTGAGTTCCAATACTTCGGGAGAAGGCGAAATTCGTAAAAACTTTGTGGAAGCTGATTTAGTAGAATGTATTGTAGCCCTGCCAAAACAATTGTTTTACAATACAGGCATTCCTGCGTGTATTTGGTTTTTGCGTAGAGAAAAAAACAGCCGTAACAATGAAATTCTATTTATTGACGCTTCCGAAATGGGCTTTATGAAAGACCGTGTGCATAGAGATTTATCGGAAGAAGATATTGATAAAATTAAAGATACTTATCACAATTGGCGAAATGACGAAAACTATGAAGATATAAAAGGTTTTTGTAAATCGGCTACACTTGAAGATATACGCAAACATTCTCACGTACTCACACCGGGGCGTTATGTAGGCATACCCGATGAAGAAGATGACGGAATACCATTTGAAGATAAAATGGCAGATTTAACAGCTAAGCTAAAAGAGCAAATGGACAAGGAAGCCGAACTAAACCAAGAAATTGCAACACAACTTTCTAAAATTGGGTTTAGCTTATGAGTGTAGATAATAATATACCAAAAGGTTGGGTGGAAACTACTTTGGGGAAAATATCTTTAATTGGGTCAAGTAAAAGGATATTTTTTTCCGATTATGTGGATAAAGGGGTTCCTTTTTACAGGTCAAAAGAAATTATTGAAAAGCAAAAGGGTAATAATATTTCAACAAAATTATTTATCACAGAAGAAAAGTATAACCAAATTGAAGCTCAATTTGGAGCACCAAAACAAAATGACATTTTATTAACTTCTGTTGGCACACTTGGAATTCCATATCTTGTTCAAGAAAAAGAAAAATTCTACTTCAAAGATGGAAATTTAACTTGGTTTAGAAATTATAATGGAGTTGACCCAATATACCTTTATAATTGGTTTTTATCACCCATAGGAAAAGAAGGATTAAAAAAGATTACGATTGGTTCAACACAAAGTGCATTAACTATCGCAGGGTTAAGAACTATTCCAATCATACTTCCTTCACCAGAAGAACAAACCGCCATAGCCAAAATACTAACCGCCTTTGATGATAAAATAGAACTGCTACAAGCCCAAAACAAAACCTTAGAGAGCATAGCACAAACCATTTTTAAAGAGTGGTTTGGAAAATATCAAATTGGCGACCTGTCTGCCGACAAGGCAGGTGAGTTGCCTGAGGGGTGGCGTGTTGGAAAGTTGGGGGAATTGGCTTTGAAAATTTCAAAAGGAACAACACCAAGAAAAAAAGATTTAGAAGGATTATCTGTTGAAATTCCTTTTTTAAAAGTTAAAGATATTTCTAATGAAGGGTTAATATCTAAAAGTAATTTAGAATTAATTCCCAAAGAAGTACACATTAGGCAATTACAACGTTCAATATTAAAAACAAATGATATTTTATTCTCTATTGCTGGTACAATTGGAAGGGTTGCAATAGTTGATGATGAATTAAATAACTCAAATTGTAATCAAGCATTAGCATTTATTAGACTAAAAGATAAAGCTTCATTTAGAGAATATGTTCATTTATGGTTAAAAAGTAAAGAAATTCAAAATGAAATAAATAACAATATTGTACAAGGAGTTCAAGCAAATGTTAGCCTTACGGTTTTAAACAATCTTATAATTAATATTCCAGATATTACAACTTTAAATAAATGGAAAGAATTAATAAAACCAATTTACCGTAAATTAGAAATTAATCATAATCAAATCCAAACCCTAAAACAAACCCGCGATACTCTATTACCCAAACTAATGAGCGGGCAGTTAAGAGTGAAAATGTCTGAACTATGATTTTAATGATTATTTGATTAAAGTGATTAAAAAAGAAAAAATATATGATAAATGAAAAGTATAAATATTCAGATTTAACTTCTAAAATCATTGGCTTAGCTATGGAAGTACACCGACAATTAGGTAATGGGTTTCAGGAAGTTATTTATCAACGTGCCTTAGAAATAGAATTTATCAACAATAGTATTTCATTTTCCAGAGAACACGAAATGCCGGTATTTTATAAAAATCAACAAATTGGCTTGCGTAGAGTAGATTTTTTAGTAGAAAATGTAGTTTCTGTCGAACTAAAAGCAATTATTGAATTACAAGACGTACATCTTGCCCAAGCAATAAATTATTTAGAAGCTTATGATTTAGAAGTTGGCTTACTCATCAATTTCGGAGCAAAAAGTTTGCAATTTAAACGAATTAGCAATAAATCGTTTAAACAAAAAAATCAAGGCAATCCAAAAATCAAATAAAATCATAGTTTAGACAATATGTTAACTGAAAACACCATAGAACAATCATTTATTGACCAATTAGTTAGTCAAGGATATACCTATTTTTACGGTAAAGATATTTCGCCAATAGGAGAGAATCCACAGCGAGAAAGTTTTGCATCGGTAATCTTAGAAAAGCATTTTAAACAGTCGCTAAAAAAATTAAATCCAACATTACCCGAATCTGCACGAGTTGAAGCCTATCAAAAAGTTATCAATCTTGGCACAGATGATATAATGGAAAATAATGAGCGTTTCCATAACTTGCTCACCAATGGTGTAACCGTTGAATATACCAAAGACGGCAGAACAAAAGGTATAAATGTAAGGCTTTTAGACGTAGGAAATCCTGAAAATAACAGTTTTTGGGTAGTCAATCAATTGGTAGTTAAAGAAAACAACAATGAAAAACGATTTGATGTAGTTATTTTTGTCAATGGTTTGCCGTTGGTATTTGTAGAGTTAAAATCTGCCACAGACGAAAAGGCAACACTTCGCAAAGCTTACACGCAAATTCAAAATTATAAAAAAGCGGTTCCAAGTATTTTTTACTATAATGCTATTTGTGTAATTTCCGATGGAATAGAAGCAAAAACATCAAGCATATCAGCCCCTTTTACTCGTTTTTTATCGTGGAAATCACTCGAAAAGATAGAAAATGACCCGAGAACAGAATTGCAGATTTTAACAGAATATATGCTCAATAAAAAAACATTGGTTGAGTTAATAAGATACAATACTGTTTTTGAACAAGAAGAAAAAAAAGACGAAAAAACGGGCTTGGTTTTTCAAGTTAAGATTAAAAAAGTAGCTGCTTATCATCAATATTATGCTGTTCAAAAGGCAGTTGAACAAACTTTAAGAGCCACAAATTCAAAAGAAGGCGACCGTAAAATCGGTGTAGTTTGGCATACGCAAGGTTCGGGAAAGTCTTTATCAATGGTTTTTTTTGCAGGTCAAATAATTACGCACCCTAAAATGGGAAATCCGACTATTGTAATGCTTACCGACCGTAACGACTTAGATGACCAACTTTTTGGCACTTTCGGAAACTGTAAGCAACTGTTACGACAAACACCTGTGCAAGCCAATAGTCGGGAACATTTAAAAGAGTTATTAAAAGTTTCGGGTGGTGGCGTAATATTTACTACCATTCAAAAATTTGCACCACAAGAAGGAAATATTTACGAAACATTATCAGAACGCACCAATATTGTGGTTGTTGCAGATGAAGCACACCGTAGCCAATATGGTTTTACGGGGCGTGTTGTGGAGACAGACGAAGGTTCTGAGATAAGATACGGAAATGCTAAATATTTACGTGATGCTTTGCCAAATGCTTCTTACATTGGCTTTACAGGAACACCAATAGAAAAAGAGGATAAATCAACACCCGCAGTTTTTGGAGATTATATTGATGTTTACGACATTAAACAAGCTGTTGATGATGGAGCGACTGTTCCCATTAGTTACGAATCTCGTTTGGTAAAAATAAAATTAGATGAGGAAACAGCCAAGAAGTTAGATGAAGAAATTAATGATATTTCTGATGCTACGGAAGAACAAATAGAAAAAGCCAAAAAGAAAACCGCTACAATAGATGCAGTAGTTGGACACCCTGACAGATTAAAAGATATTGCCAAAGATATTGTAATGCACTTTGAAGCAAGGCAAAAAGTTTTTGAAGGAAAAGCAATGATTGTAGGAATGACACGAAATATTTGTGTGCGTTTATATAATGAAATAGTCGCCTTAAAACCTGAATGGCATAGTGATGATATAAACAAAGGAACCATTAAAGTTGTAATGACAAGTTCAACAGACGACCCCGAACTGTTTCAACCGCACCATACCACAAAACAGCAGAGAAAAGATTTAGCAATACGAATGAAAGACCCGAATGATGAATTAAAATTGGTCATTGTTCGTGATATGTGGCTTACAGGTTTTGATGCACCAAGTATGCACACTTTGTATGTGGACAAAAAAATGCAAGGGCATAATTTAATGCAAGCAATTGCAAGAGTAAACCGTGTTTATAAAGATAAACCGGGCGGTTTGGTTGTCGATTATATTGGAATTGGTCAAGACCTTAGAAATGCAATGGCAACTTATCTGCAAAGCGGTGGCGAAGGAACACCAATTGTAGATATAAAAGAAGCTATTGCCGGAATGAAAGAGAAATTTGAAATTGTAGAACAAATGTTCAATGGTTTTGATTATAAATCCTATTTTAAAGTTGATACAGCTCAAAAATTACAAGTATTACTCGGTGCTCAAAACTTTATTCTATCTGATGTTAAACTCAAAGACAGATTTTTAAAAGAAGTAACTACATTATCGAAGCTTTTCGCGATGTCAACTCCAAGTCCTGATGTAGAAGCGATAAAAGATGAAGTTGCATTTTTTCAAGCTGTAAAAGCAAGGATAAATAAATTTTCCAACAACGGAATAAAATCAGATTACGAAGTAGAAACAGCCATAAAACAAATTGTAGATGATGCACTTTCAAGCGATGGTGTAATTGATATATTTGAAGCCGCAGGAATAGACAAGCCTTCGGTAAGTATTTTATCAGATGAGTTTTTATTGGAAGTTAAGAATATGCAACAGAAGAATGTTGCTTTTGAACTATTGAAAAAGCTATTAAGTGATGAAGTAAGAGTTCGCAAAACAAAAAATTTAGTTCAAGGCAAAAAGTTTTCTGAAATGTTGGAAAGAGTTGTTAAACGCTATCATAACAATCAAATTGATTCTGCACAAGTATTGCAAGAATTATCAGAGATTGCAAAAGAGATGCGTTTGGAGGATTTTAAATCGGAAGAACTTGGACTTACACCCGAAGAATACGCTTTTTACAGCGTATTAAGTGAAAATGAATCAACCAGTTTTTTAGATGATGATAAAATGAAAGAACTAATTCATACAATTGTTGATGTAATCCGAAAAAATGCAACTGTTGATTGGAGCAAAAGAGATGATGTAAGAGCAAAATTAAGATTAACAGTAAAGAAAATATTAATGCGATATGGTTATCCACCGGACTTGGCAAAAATGGAAGCGGACAGAGTTTTAAGACAAGGAGAAGCCTTAGCTGAAATGTTTAGTAAAGAATATTAAAGTCAAAAAAACACCCTTTGCGGTCTAAATACGGTCTAAATCACGTCAAACAAAAAAGCAACTCATTGAATATCAATAAGTTGCTTTTATAAATGGTGACTCCGACAGGATTCAAACCTGTAACCTTCTGAGCCGTAATCAGATGCGCTATTCAGTTGCGCCACGGAGCCATTATGTTTTATATTGTGATCGCGACAGGATTCGAACCTGTGACCGTCTGCTTAGAAGGCAGATGCTCTATCCAGCTGAGCTACGCGACCAATCCTGTCGAAAAAGCATCAAATACATAAACAGCCATGATACTTTGTTACATTGGTCGGGGTAGCAGGATTCGAACCTGCGATCTCCTGCTCCCAAAGCAGGCGCGATAACCGGGCTTCGCTATACCCCGAAATTGTGCGGAGAGACAGGGATTCGAACCCTGGCATCGCTTGCGCGATGACAGATTAGCAATCTGCTCCGTTACCACTCCGGCACCTCTCCGTTGCAAATTCAACAAACTAATTCTGAATTGCGAGTGCAAAGATAACACCCTAAATTTAATTAAACAAGAAAAAAAATTTTTTTTTGATAAAATCCACTGTGTGTTTTTATAAATAAAATCATATCAAGTACTTACTTAAAACATCTGTCCTTATTCCGGGTATTCAATACGTAAATGATATATGTTTTTAAGCTTCTTTTTAAATAGTTTTTTTATGGTCGTAATTTCCTTTAAAGTAATGTTAGCATTATCCAATAATCCTGTATGTAATTGATGGTCAATAATCTTATCAACAAAATGATCTATTTTTTCGGCTGTTGGTTCGCGCAAGCTTTTAGAAGCAGCTTCAACTGAATCGGCCATCATTAAAATAGCGGTTTCCTTTGAAAAAGGATTTGGTCCGGGATATTTAAACTTATTAGGATCTACATCCGGATTTTGCTCTTGAGCTTTCTTATAAAAATATTGCACCAAACCTTGACCATGATGGGTTCTGATAAAATCTATAATCCTATCCGGCAAATTGTTTTTTCGAGCCAGCTCTATACCGTCAAAAACATGTTGAATAATAATTTTGGCACTTTCTTCTGGATCCAGATCATCATGATAATTTACACCGGAGGTCTGATTTTCGGTAAAGTAAAACGGATTTAACATTTTTCCTATATCATGATATAAAGCACCTGCCCTAACCAATAAAGCATTAGCATTAATTTCATTAGCAGCGGCTTCGGCCAAATTAGCCACCTGCATAGAATGATTAAAAGTGCCGGGGGCTTTGTCTGCCAAACGTTTTAAAAGTTTAGTATTGGTATTTGACCACTCTAATAAGGATACATCAGAAACCAACCCGAAAAGTTTTTCATAAAATAAAATCAACTGGTGTGATAATGCAATTGCAAATAAGCCGTTTAATAAAAATTGCAATAGCACATTGTAATTTATAGCCGATAAATTACCTTCATAAATTAAATGAAAAGAAAGATAACCAATAATATATACCAACACAATACTTCCTACTGAGGTAAATAAATTAGATCGTTTGGTCAATTCCGAAACTGTTAAAATGCTTACAATGCCGGTCATCATTTGTAAATATATAAATTCAAAGCTATTAGCAACGACAAAACCTAATAATAATATAGTAAGTAGATGAACAAATAATGCCACTCTAGCATCAAAAAAAGCTTTTAATATTAGAGGTAAAATAATTAGCGGAACAACAAAAACATAAGCCGGATAATGCCGAATTGTAAAACTGGTAAGCATAATAACCAGCAGCATATTAAATAATATCAAGCTGATTTTTATATTATTTTCATATATGGACGGACGGTATTTCTTTAAAAATAACAAAAGCATAAACAAAACCATTGCCACTAATATGCCATAACCTAAAAACACCCAATACCGTTTTACTTTATTATTAGAATACCCTTGCGTCGATTGTTTTAAAGACCATAATATTTCATATTTTTTCGGAGAGATACGTTCGCCCTTTTTAATAATAACTTGGCCTTTTCTAATTAAACCTTTATTAATACTTATTTCACTTATTTTTTGGTTGACAAACGATTGCCTGAAATCCTGATTTATCATTAAATTAGACGGCAAATTACGTTCATAAGTTTTTATAACTATTTTTTCTAAATCAGGCCTATTTACAAAGTAAGCATCAAGTAACTTTTTTAACTTTTCTTTGGTATAAACACTTTGCTTAGAAATATATTTTAGATGATTATCTTCAATAACGGCAAGCAAATCTGCATTTTTAGGCAAACTATCAATTAACCCAACCTTATAAACCTTAGGTATTACAATTTGATTGATATGTTTAATATTTTGATAATCGGTAGCAGAAAGGTTAAACTGAATAAACGCACGGTTCAATTGATGAACCAATTTATTTGTATTAATTTTTTGCTTTTCTAAAAAAATAGGTGTATGACTTTTTATGGAATCCTTTTCTCTCTGAATAACTTTATCAGTTTTACGCACCGTAAAATCAAAAGGCGCCTTTAAATCTTTATAAGCCCATACTTTATTTGGCGAAAAATCATATTGAAACTGACCATTTTGTGCAAAAAAATAAACTATCCATATTAAAGCAGTGCCAAAAATCAATGCTTTATATATAGAAGTTGAATTGCGATAAAAAAAATTTAATAAATTTTTCATTCAAGTGTACTTAAGTCAGATTAATAAGCTCAAAATTAAGATATTTTTCTTATAAACCTCCGGCAGGTATTTGAAATATTTGTAATTTTAGGCAATTTAAAAAATTAATAATTATGAAATCACCTCAAGATATAGTTATTGTATCCTATGCCAGGACACCCATTGGTAGTTTTAACGGCACATTAGCCAATATTCCAGCGCCCAAATTAGGTGCTATTGCCATCAAAGGCGCTATAAACAAAATAAAATTAGATCCCACATTGGTAGACGAAGTCTATATGGGAAATGTTTTACAAGCCGGTGAAGGCCAAGCACCTGCCCGTCAAGCCAGTATTTTTTCGGGAATTCCTAACACCGTTCCTGCCACAACTGTCAATAAAGTTTGTGCATCGGGAATGAAAGCCGTTAGTATGGCCGCACAAGCCCTAAAAGCAGGCGATGCTGAAATTATAGTAGCCGGCGGCATGGAAAACATGTCACAAGCACCGCATTATCTTAAAGGTCGAAAAGGTGTAAAACTTGGCGATATTACTCTTAAAGACGGCCTGATTCTCGATGGTTTATTAGATGTTTATTCGCAACAACATATGGGTGTTTTTGCGGATTTATGTGCAACAAAATATGATATCAGTCGCGAAGCGCAAGATGCTTTTGCTATCAAATCATACCAACGTTCAGCAGAAGCATGGAAAAACGGTATGTTTGCCGATGAAGTTGTACCCGTAGAAATACCGCAACGCAAAGGCGATCCTATTGTTTTCGCAGAAGATGAAGAATATAAAAATGTGCGTTTTGAAAAAATTCCGCTTCTCAAGCCTGTTTTTACCAAAGAAGGAACTGTCACCGCAGCTAATGCCTCAACCATTAACGACGGAGGCGCAGCGTTAGTTTTAATGACCCGCCAAAAAGCTGATGAATTAGGCTTAAAACCTTTAGCCAAAATTGTTTCTTATGCCGATGCCGCTCACGAACCTGAATGGTTTACAACAGCACCGGCAAAAGCCATTCCTAAAGCGCTTAAAAAAGCAGGATTGAGCCTTGACGATATCGATTATTTTGAACTGAACGAAGCTTTTTCCGTTGTAGGATTGGTAAATATAGAGTTGATGAACTTAGACCCCGAAAAATGTAATATTTATGGTGGCGCTGTATCACTCGGACACCCGCTTGGCGTGAGTGGCGCTCGTATCATCATGGCACTGATCAATGCTTTAAAACGCAACAACGCCAAATACGGCGCAGCAGGTATCTGTAACGGTGGCGGTGGTGCCGGCACTATGATTATTGAAAATGAATAAAAAATCTTGGTTTTAAGTACTGCTGTCATTTAGATTCCGACCATAGTCGGATGAGTAATCAAAATAAGAGATTTCTCACTACGTTCGAAATGACAGCAGCACTTGATATGTAATACTAATTACTTTTAACTTTTAACTACCCTATGAAAGCCCTCAACTTTGCCACAATAGTTCCCATTCGTGCCAATCATGCAGACGAAGCCGAAATTATGACCCAAATGCTCTTTGGTGATACGTTTGAAATATTAGAGACCTACAAACAATGGAAATACATCAAAACCGCATACGACCAATACGAAGGTTGGATTGATGAAAAAGTAATATTTGAACTAACCGATGAAGCATTTGATGCGCTTAACAAAAAACCAGCCTACTACACTACCGATATAGTCAGTGAAGTGATTTTTCCGCAATCGGGTAGATTTTTGCTACCGATGGGAAGTATTTTGCCTAATTTTAATCCTGAAAACTTAACCTTAAAAATAGGCAATGAAACCGGCGTCTTTACCGGTAACTATATTACCGGCAAACACGATAAAGCACAAGTTTTGGATTTTGCTTTTACGTATGAAAACAGTCCTTATCTGTGGGGCGGTAAAACACATTTCGGGCTGGATTGCAGCGGCTTAACCCAAATGGCTTATAAAATCTGCGGCCATCACTTGCTTCGCAACGCCAAAGACCAAGCTACACAAGGTGTTTCTATCAAATTATCGGAAGCCGAACCCGGCGACTTGGCATTTTTTACCAATGACAACGGTAAAGTGATTCATGTCGGGTTTTTATTGGGAGACGGCACTATTTTCCACTCACACGGCAATGCGCATATAGATGATATCGACGACAAAGGAATTTGGAGCCGGAAATTTCAACGCTATTCACACCGGTTGAGTGATGTCAAACGGATTATTTGATAAAAAACCGCCTGTATATTTTGGATATTTAAGAAGTAAATCACACAAAATGGATCTAAAAGATTTATGAAAATATCCGGATAAAGTTATTAATGAGTTTGTTTCCCAACAACTACACTTTTTTAAATTTACAGCTCTGATTGCAGCAGATGGAATAGTTCAGTTTTACTACATTTTTAAACTATTGAATAAAAACAATCATTACAGTGAAATTTTGCGATTCTTTTAGGGTAAAAAAAAGAAAATATTGATTGCCAAAATTGAAACAGACCTAGTATCATGCCAATCATATTATTGTCACACCGCTATATAACATCGAGATTATAGCATTATATTTTTGATAAAAATTACAGTTTCAATTACACTAATACTTGACACTAATCAAAACCTTTTTTCTTCAATAAGGCATCTATTTTTGGCTCTCGTCCTAAAAATTCTTTATATAATTGCATAGCCGGTTTGGTGCCCCCGCTACTAACGAGTTGCTTATACCGGCGGGCTAATTCCGGATTAAACACATCGCCGGACTTGACAAATGCATCAAAGGTATCGGCATCTAAAACTTCTGACCATAAATAACTGTAATAGCCGGCAGCATATCCCCCACCGAAAATATGCGCATAATAGGTAGAACGATAGCGCGGAATAATTTCTTTAATCAAACCGATTTTTTGCATGGCTTGTTTTTCAAAATCCAAAGTTTTTCGCGGCAATGTATCATTAAGCGTATGCCAATCCATATCTAAAAACGATGCCGCTAAATATTCGACACTTCTAAATCCTTCGTTAAAACCATTGGCAGCATTCATTTTATCAATCAAGTCTTGTGGAATAATTTTTCCTGTTTTGTAATGCTTAGCATACAACTTTAACATATCGGGATGACTCATCCAATTTTCCATAACTTGTGACGGGAATTCTACAAAATCTCTCGGCACATTGGTTCCTGACAACGATGCATATTTGACATTGGATAATAAACCGTGTAGGGCATGCCCAAATTCATGAAAGACGGTTTGTGCTTGCGAAAAACTCAACAAACTCGGCATAGATTTAGTAGGAGCCGGAAAATTAAAATTGGTAGTAACAATAGGTGATACAAATTTATTGTCAACGTTAGACTGCATCCGCAGTTCATTCATCCAAGCACCACCACGCTTGCTGGGACGTGCAAAAAAGTCCATGTAAAGTATGCCAATATGTTTACCGGTCGTATCGGTTACCTCAAAAACCTGTTGGTCATTATGCCAAGTAGCAAGATTCATTTTTTTGAATTTAAGTCCAAAAAGTTTATGTGCCAGTAAAAAAGCACCATCTCTAACGGCATTAACCTCAAAATACGGCTTGGTTACATTTTCATCAAAGTTATATTTCTGTTCACGGATTTTTCTGACATAATATCGCCAATCAGAAGCCTGAAATTCGTCATTTACACCATCATTTTTCATGGTCTGAGCCAAATCATTTTTATCCTTTTTAGCAGTTTTTAAGGCAGGTTCCCAAATTTGATTAAGTAACTTATAAACATTTTCCGGTTTTTCTGCCATATTTTCGGTCAAAACATATTGGGCAAAATTGTCATAACCGAGCAAATGTGCTTTTTCTGTACGCAATTGTACTATTTTTTCCAAAACCTTTTTATTATCGTGTGCATTGTTGTTATTGCCCCTGTTAGCATAGCCGTTAAAAATTTTTTCGCGTAGCGCTCGATTGGGCGAATAGTCTAAAAACGGATAAATACTCGGGCGTTGCAAAGTAAAAGACCAACCGGTTTTATGGCCACGCTTTTGAGCTTCTTCGGCAGCGGCATCTATGGCCTGTTTCGGCATATTACCCAAATCTTTTTTATCTGTAACATAAAGTTCAAAATCATTGGTTTCGGCCAAAAGGTTATCATTAAATGTTTGCTGTAAACTTGCTAATGATTTATTAATTTCTTTTAACCTATCTTGCTTATCTTTGGGCAAATTAACTCCTGAACGTACAAAATTTTTATAAGTTTCTGCCAATAATTTTTGATCTTCGGCATCTAATTGTAGCGCCTCTTTTTGCTGATACACACTATTGATTCTATCAAATAGTTTTTGATTCATCGTTATTTTATCATAATGCGCAGCTAGTTCGGGTTGTATTTTTTTAGAAGTCGCTTTTAAAGTATCATCTGTATTGGCAGATTCAACAGCACTAAAAAGGTGTTGTAGGCGTTTGAGTTTTTGTCCGCTTAGTTCTAAAGCGACAATAGTATTCTTAAAATTGGCAGGTGAAGGGTTATTTATAATTTCAGCAATTTCTTGATCATGTATTTTTAAAGCTGCTTCGAAAGCAGGCAAATAATCTTCACTTTTAATTTGGTCAAAAGGTGGTGTACCAAATGGAGTCCCCCAATCTTGCAATAAAATATTTTTTGAGGTTTCAGAACTCATATCAACAGATTGTTTATTAGAATTGGAATTATTTACACAAGAAGTATAAAATAAAATTAGAAAAGCACTTAAATAAAGATATCGCTTCATAATTATAAATTTTTCATCAAAAATATAAAAAAAAACACCACTAAAATTAGCTAAACCTCAAAAACAAAATAAATATATTGTTGTATGTACTTAAAAACTTAAAATTTAATGATTTTACTTAACAAAAATGACCTAAAACATAAAATACCTCAAAAATAACTAAGGTTGTTATTATGCTTGCCTAACAAATAGATAAAATATTCTTACATTTGCAGCAGCAAAATTTTTACATATATTATAATGAAAGATTTATTTGAAAAGTTTAAAAACGATAAAGGTCCTTTAGGAAATTATGCTGACGTCGCCGAAGGCTATTTTGTTTTTCCTAAATTTGAAGGACAGATATCAAATAGAATGAAATTTAATGGTAAGGAAATGATTACTTGGAGTATCAATAATTATTTAGGCCTTGCCAACCATCCTGAAGTCAAAAAGACCGATGCTGCATCGGCAACCAAATGGGGAATGGCTTATCCTATGGGGGCCCGGGCAATGTCTGGACAAACTGAAAAACATGAGCAATTAGAAAAAGAACTGGCTGATTTTGTCAATAAAGAAGCTGCCTATTTACTTAACTTTGGATATCAAGGAAATGTTTCTATAATAGATAGTTTGGTTAATAAATCAGATGTTATTGTTTATGACAGCGATTCTCATGCCAGCATTATTGATGGCTGCCGTTTACATCAAGGCAAACGCTTTACTTTTCAACACAATGATGTTGAAAGTTTAGAAAAAATGTTAGAACGTGCTACTAATGTTGCTAAAAAAAATGGTGGTGGTATTTTAGTTATTACAGAAGGTGTTTTTGGCATGCGTGGAGAACAAGGCAAACTCAAAGAAATTGTTGCTTTAAAAGAGCAATATAATTTTCGTTTGTTAGTAGATGATGCGCACGGATTTGGCACCCTAGGCAAAACGGGTGCAGGTGCAGGTGAAGAGCAAGGTATACAAGATGATATTGATATTTATTTTGCCACCTTTGCAAAATCGATGGCCGGAATCGGTGCATTTGTTGCAGGAGACAAAGATCTTATTCAGTATTTAAAATACAATATGCGTTCGCAAGTCTTTGCCAAATCGTTACCTATGCCTATGGTTGAAGGAGCTTTAAAAAGATTAGAATTATTAAAAACGCGCCCCGAATTAAAAGAAAAATTATGGGCTATCGCGACTAGTTTACAAAAAGGTTTGCGTGATGCCGGCTTTGATTTAGGCTCTACCAATACTGTAATTACGCCGGTATATTTACAAGGAAGTGTTCCCGAAGCCATGGTTATGGTTAAAGATTTACGTGAAAAATATAACGTATTTACCTCTATCGTTATTTATCCGGTAATACCTAAAGGAATGATTCTCTTACGTTTAATTCCAACGGCTGTACATACACAAGAAGATATTGATATAACCGTAAAAGCTTTTTCTGAAATCAGACAAAAATTAGAAAGCGGAGTTTATAAAAGAATTGGTGAAGAATTTATAAAAAAAATGCGGGGATAACATTTTTTTTCTTACCTTTGTATTGAAAGTATTGCGAAAAACATATTTTCATAATGTGAATTTTAGGTTAACAACACACATTATCAAAACCGACTCATTTGAGAGTCGGTTTTTTTTATTTCAAAACTACTTATAAAAAAACCCCGTTAAATACGGGGCATGTATGTTTTATATATTCTTAATTAATCTAACCAATGCGTAAAGAAATCCATCATAGATTCTTTTAAATCATAATGTAAACGAATGTAAGTACGCATCTCATCTCGAAGTGGAATTTGGTCGCGGTATAAACGACCATCTAAGGGTTCACTAATATCAGCAGTTTTTAACCCAAAGCGCTTTTGTTTGATTTTATGCAAGAGATCTGAAATGACTTTTCTTTCTCTTAAAACCTTATTTTGAAATCCTTCCAATTCAATTAAGGCTTGCTTATCTAAATTTTTTCTGGCGGCAACTTCGTCTAATTTTTCTTGAAAGGTGTCCATCTCATCTCTATGAAATTTTAACTCTCTTTTCCAAGTATCCAAGTTGAACTCTAAGTCACTCAGATAATTCACTTTTTGCTCCATAATCCCAAGTTTTTAGTGGTTATTTATTTGTATAAAGTTATAACTTTTTTTGCAATAATTAAAAAATTATTTTCCTACTTTGACTAATTTTACCTTAAAAATTAGGTCTGAATTTGGTGGGATAACACCACCGGCGCCGCGCTCGCCATAACCCAGATAAGGTGGAATAAATAATATTGCTTCTGTACCTTCCTTAAGTTGCATAATTCCTTTATCCCACCCGGCAATAACACGACCTTTACCAACCGTAAATTTAATAGGTTGTCTTCCTTTGGAACTATCAAACATAGTCCCGTCTGGCAAATATCCGGTATAATCTACTGTTACCCATTCTCCGGCTTTGGGTTTTCTGCCGTTTCCCTCTTTTTCTATCAAAATTTTTAAACCGGAATCATCAGCTTGAGCCATTTTTTTCTTAGCAGCCAAATCTTCTGCTAATTTTTTCTGAGCAGCTTCTTTTTCTTGATCTTGAGCAACTTTTTCTTTCATATAGTCATTAAAGACCTTAACCGCATCAAATTTTTTAGCTTCTTTGCCTTTCCTAATAATGGTCACTTTCTTAATTGTATCACCTTTTCTAATTTTTTGCTCTACGTCATAGCCTTTTACGGTATAGCCAAAAACACTGTATTTACCATCTAAAAACGGGGTGTCAGCCAATGTTATAAAAAACTGACTGCCATTGGTATCCGGTTTTGGTTCGCGCGCCATAGATAAAGCGCCTTTGGTATGTTTTAAATCTGAAATTTCGTTTTTAAATTGATAGCCCGGACCTCCTTCTCCGGTTCCCAAAGGGTCACCACCTTGGATAACAAAATCACTTTGAGCACCAGTTGCTTTGCTTACCACACGATGAAAAGTTAAACCATCATAAAAAGGTTTGCCTTTATATTTCTCTGACACATAAGGATTTGTACCTTCTGCCAAACTAACAAAATTGGCCACGGTTACCGGTGCTTTATCCGGTCGCAGCTGTAATAAAATATCTCCTTTATCGGTTTGCAATTCGGCATATAAACCTTCTTTCAAGTCAGGGTATTTAGATGATTTGCAACCAATAAATCCCAATGTGAGTAAAATTAAAATTAAATTAATTTTTTTCATAATTATGCTTTTTTATGTTTATTTATTTTTAAAATTTTAAGCTGAACTATTAATGGTATATTGGAGCCGATTTTCTTTTCGTCGCCATGATAACCGTAAGCGGCATTTGAAGGGAAAATAAAGACAGCTGCTTCGCCTTCTTTAAGCAGTTTTACAGCTTCATGAAAACCTCGAAAATAATTTTCATGATCAACCCAATAGTTTTTTTTTCCTATTTCATCAGCAGTATATATATTATTACCGCTTAAATCTTTAATGCTATAATTTAATGTTAGATGATCTCCTGTTTGCACTTGCTGCCCTTTGGGATTGGATTGTATATAATAATACCAAAACCCATGTCCTGAATTTATGTAATGGTGTAAAGTATCTTTGGCTATCATTTTAACAATATAAGCCTCTTCACGCTGATTTAACAATTTGTTTTGATTAACTGAGTGCATGTCAATCATTTGCCGGCTATGTGAGATCGGTTCTCTTACTGTTTGCCTGTTATTTTTACAAGACAGCAACATAAAAAATAAAATTGTGTATGAAAATAATTTAAACATTGGCTTGAATAAGTTTAGACTTGAATTCAGGTAATTTTTCTAAAAATAAAGCCACTGCTTCTGCCAAACTTTTCTTAGTTCGGCCGCCTGCTGCATTTTTATGGCCACCGCCATTAAAGTATTTTTTAGCAAATTCATTAGCCGGCACATTTCCTTTAGATCTGAACGAAATGCGGACACCTTCATCATCATTTTCTAAAAATAAGGCCGCAAAATTAGCGTCTTCTAAGGCTAGGCCATAGTTAACAAAACCTTCCGTATCTCCTTTTTGGTAGTTATATTTCCTTAAATCAGCTTTACTTAATGCAATATAAGCTGTTTTAAATTGTGGTAAAAATACTAATTTGTTTAAAGCTTCTCCTAACAAATGCAATTTATCTAAAGAAAATGAATCGTAAATTTTTATTTGTATTTGATTATGATTTATACCTCGAGACATTAAATCTGCTGCAACACACATAGTATGTGGCGTGGTATTGGGAAATTTAAAAGATCCTGTATCGGTCATAATACCGGTATATAAATCAGTTGCCATATTTTTATCAATCAAATCTTTAAAGCCCATATCGACTATAAAGTCGTAAACCATTTCACTAGTTGAGCTTTTATTTGAATTTGAAAATTGAAAATGTGCATAATCGGAAGGTTCTAAATGATGATCGATCATCACCATAATTTTTTGTTTGACAATCTGTTTGAGAAAATCTGTAAAAGCACCTCCCAGGCGGGATAAATCATTAAAATCTAATGTAAATATAATATCAGCTTTTTTTAATATTTTTTGCGCCTCAGCAACTTGTTCTTCAAAAATTGTAATCCGGTCGGTACTTGGTAACCATTTTAAATAATTTGGAATTTCATTGGGAGATATCAGATCGGCTTTGTGTCCTGTTTTTTCTAAAAATGCTTGTAAAGCCAATCCGGATCCAATGGCGTCACCATCCGGATTTCGATGAATAATAATAGCAATATTTGCCGGTTTGCTTAATAAAGGCTTAAATGCTTGGAGCGTATGCTGCATATGTAGGTTAATTTTAAACAAAAATAATAAAAAAGCTTGGTTGCTTATGATTTTAACAAAGCTTTTTGTGCAACTTGATCATTTAACCAACCCAAAAAAGTTTCATCTTCTTTTGAAAAGGCATTGGGCGTATGTGAATCTATGTCTATTTGACCTATATTTTGCCCATTGACAAATAACGGAATAACTATTTCTGACTTTACCGCCAAACTACATGCTATATAATTATCTTGTGCTTTAACATCAGGCACCACAAAATTTTGATTAGAAAGTGCTACTTGACCACAAATACCTTTTCCAAAAGGAATTATTTTATGATCTGTTTCATCACCGGCATATTCTTGCAAGTATAATTTTTGCTCAGGCAAATTGGCAAAATAGAATCCGACCCAATCATAATAGGGTATATTTTGTTGCAAAAAATCGCAAATTTGTTGCAATTTTTCCGATTGTGTTGCCTGTTGATTTAAAATATCTTTTATGACAGGTTTTATTTTATCAAATAATTGTTTTTTTGAGGGAATCATATTCATTTTTTTTGTAAAAACCCAAAAATAAGGATAAGATTTCAGAGTACCATACTCCTTATAAATTATTTAGTATATTTGCAAAAATTTAAAACAAACAAAATATGTCAGGAAACATAACCTTTACCATGATTAAACCCGACGCTGTTGAGAATGGCCACATTGGGGCTATTTTAGATAAAATCAATCAGGCAGGTTTTAAAATTATTGCCATGAAAATGACGCAATTATCTAAACATGATGCTGAAAAATTTTATGCTATTCATAAAGACCGTCCTTTTTTTGGTGAATTAGTTCAATTTATGACACGTGGTCCTATTGTTGCAGCTGTATTACAAAAAGAAAATGCTGTCGAAGATTTTCGTTCATTTATCGGTTCTACCAATCCGGCCGAGGCAGCTCCGGGTACCATAAGAAATTTGTATGCAACTTCTATAGGCGAAAATGCCATCCATGGTTCTGATAGTGATGAAAATGCCATTATTGAAGCTTCTTTTCATTTTGCCGGTAGAGAAATCTTTGAATAAGTTTCTTTAAAAGACAAATTTAATTCTAAGCGACCTTTTTATGAGTCGCTTTTTTATATTAATGAATATTAAAAGCCGGTTGATTTAAAAATCAACCGGCTTTAATTTATATTATGGAAAAAACTTATTTATTTTTTTTCCATATCCTTTTTTAACTGTGCCAAAGCATCTAAATCACCTAAAGTGGCTTTTTGCTCACTCTCCATTTTAGCTTTGTTTTCTTTCACAATTCGTGCTTCTTCTTCTTTATAAGTTGCTGTATGTGATACAACTATTTTTTGAGCATCTTTATCAAATTCAATAACTTTGAATTTTGCTTTCTCTCCTTTCTTAAGTTTAGTACCATCTTCTTTCATCATTAATCGTCCAGGAGCAAAGGCTTCTACTTCTCCATCTAATAAGATGGTCGCCCCTTTTCCGGCAGCTTCTTTTACTTCACCTTCATGTTCTGTACCAACACCATATTTATCAGCATAAGTATCCCAAACATTTTCTTGTAATTGTTTTAAGCCTAAACTTAATTTACGGCCGTCTTTATCAACATCAAGTACAATTACTTCTACTTCATCACCAATATTTAAAACATCAGAAGGATGTTTAACGCGTTTGTTCCAAGTTAAATCTGAGATATAAATTAACCCATCTACCCCTTCTTCCAATTCTACAAAAGCACCAAAATTGGTAAAGTTTCTAACAACACCTTTGTGTTTAGATCCGACAGGATATTTTTTCTCAATATCTGCCCAAGGATCAGGAGTTAATTGTTTCATTCCTAATGACATTTTGCGTTCTTCACGATCTAGGGATAAAACTACTGCTTCTACTTCTTCTCCTTCTTTTACAAAGTCTTGTGCAGAGCGCAAATGTGTACTCCATGACATTTCAGAAACGTGGATTAAGCCTTCAACGCCCGGTTCAACTTCTACAAAAGCACCATAATCGGCAATGACAGAAACTTTTCCTTTAACTTTGTCTCCAACTTTAAGATTTTCATCTAAATTGTCCCAAGGATGCGGTTCCAATTGTTTTAAGCCTAACTGAATTCTTGATTTTTTCTCATCAAAATCTAAAATTACCACTTTTAAAGTATCATCTAAATTGACAACTTCACTAGGATGGTTAATGCGTTTCCATGCTAAATCAGTAATGTGTATTAATCCATCGATACCTCCTAAGTCAACAAATACACCATAAGAAGTGATATTTTTAACAACGCCTTCTATAACTTGACCTTTTTCAAGTTGCGAAATAATTTCACGTTTTTGTTCTTCTAGGTCAGCTTCGATAAGGGCTTTATGAGAAACGACTACGTTTTTGAATTCGGGGTTAATTTTTACGATTTTGAATTCCATGGTTTTGCCTACATATTGATCGTAATCTCTGATAGGTTTTACATCAATTTGAGATCCCGGCAAGAAAGCTTCGATACCAAATACGTCGACAATCATACCACCTTTGGTACGCGCTTTGACATAACCTTTGACAATTTCGTCTTTTTCAAGCGCTTCGTTAACACGTTCCCAAGCTTTTAATTGACGGGCACGTTTATGTGACAATACCAATTGGCCGTTTTTATCTTCTTTACGGACCACCATTACCTCAACTTTATCACCAACTTTTAAGTCCGGATTGTAACGAAATTCGTTACGAGGTAATACACCTTCTGATTTTGAATTAATGTCAATAATAACATCGCGATCAGTAATTGCAGTTACAGTACCTTCAATTACTTCATTTTCGTCAAGCACCTTAATTTTTTCTTCAACTAATTTTTCAAACTCTACAAGTTTGTCATCTTTAATGGGCTCAATACCTTCTTCATAGGCTTCCCAATTAAAGTTTTCTAAAAATTGTTGCGGATCTTGTTCCTTAACTTCCTCAACTTCTTGCGCTTGCACTTCTTTTGTTTCATTTTGAACTGCAGCTTCTTGCGTTAAGGCTTCTTGTTTTTGTTTTTCTTCAGACATGCTGATTTCTTTTTTGTATTTCATTTTAACCGGAAAACTAAGGCAAATTAAAATGAAAGTTGTTAAACTTTGAAAATCAATTTGTTTACTATCCTTTTCCGTCCTGCAGATAGCGCCTGCAAAATTAATAAATTTCTTATTAATTATTAATAGTAAGTTTATTTTTTTTAAATGAATTTTCATACATAAAAAAGCCGGTTAAAATACCGACTTTAATGTAGAAAAAAGAGTTGGGAGTGATAAATTTAAAAGCATCACTTATATTTGTAAAAGTTAACTATCTCCTTTGTTTAATCTTTAAATTTGATACCGTCACAAGTTTTGCCTCCGGTATAAAGTAAAGCGTCTATTTTTTCTTTATTATAAAGCTTTTTAAATTTTCTAGCAAATTTAGCAAGATCTTCTTCAATACTATTATTTATAACACCGCCGGTTACAGCCGATTTCCATTTAATGCCTCCTCCTTTTGTTTCGACTGTTTTAAAATTTCTTATGGGCTCACACATGGCATACATTGGAATACCATTAAGTCTTTGAACTTGTGCTATTCTATCTGTTTCTTTATTTGGTTGATCTATATATTTAACAGCGATAACAATTTTTCCACCGGAATATATAATAGCATCAATTTGTTTTTCCTCATTTTTTGCTTTTTTAGAAACACCTTTAACAAATTTGGTTACTTTACCAGAAACACTTTTATTAAATAAACCACCTGTCAAATAGCTTCCAAAATTTAAACCTGTTCCTTTATCATATACAACCTCATATTCTCTAAGTGGCTCATTCAGGATATATACATCAATACCATTGATTTTATATACTTTTGCCAAATGATTTTGTGCATAAAGACTAAAACTTAATCCTACCAGTAATAAAAAAATAATTCTTTTCATATATTGCATTTTTAAATTAATAATAAATTTAGACATAAAAAAAAACTAAAATATTAATATTTTAGTTTTTTTTTAGTAGCGGGAGCAGGACTCGAACCTGCGACCTTCGGGTTATGAGCCCGACGAGCTACCTACTGCTCTATCCCGCGATATTGTGGTGCAAATATACAACAAAAAAATAACCGAAGTCAAGAAAAGTTTATATTTTTTTTAATTTAACATTTGATCAAATAAATCGTAAGTGACTTCAAAAAAAATTGTGGTCTTCTAACATATTTGCTACATTTGAAAACTGAAATTAAAAAATACTTTTTATGCATGTCTCAAATTTAGATTGGATTATCATTATTTCATATTTTATTTTAAGTTTTGCCATTTCTTTTTACTTTTCTAAAAAAGCAGGCAAAGACACCAGTAATTTTTTTCTTAGCGGGAGAAGCTTACCATGGTGGATTGCAGGTACCAGTATGGTGGCCACAACATTTGCAGCAGATACGCCTTTGGCTGTTACAGAATTAGTTTCTAAAAACGGAATTGCTGGTAATTGGCTATGGTGGAATATGGTTTTTGGAGGTATTTTAACAGTGTTCTTTTTTGCCAGATTATGGAGGCGTGCCAATATTCTAACTGATGCCGAATTTGTCGATATTCGTTATGAAGGTAAACCGGCTAAATTTTTGCGCGGTTTTAGAGCTGTTTATATCGGAATTTTGATGAATGCAATCGTTATTGCTTGGGTTAATTTAGCAATGGTAAAAATCTTAAAAGTAATGTTTCCCGATTTAACCATTTTCGGCTTACATGAATTTAATATATTAGGCTTACATTTTTCTGCTCATTTGATTTATGTTGGGTTAATGATGTTTTTTGTGGCTATTTACGCTTCCATGTCCGGATTAATGGGGGTTTCCATTACTGATAGTTTCCAATTTATTATGGCTATGACCGGAAGTATAGCCCTTGCCTATTATGCAGTTAAACATGTTGGAGGTATCGATGGATTAAAGGATAGTTTGAGTAACCAAAAATGGATTTTTGATTTTATTCCAGATGTTAGAAATAACTCCGATAATATACAAACGGCTGAGAACGCTGCCAACCATGGGGTGTTAAAATTGAGTTTAACAGCCTTGTTTACCTATTTGGGTGTACAGTGGTGGGCTAGTTGGTATCCGGGTGCCGAGCCCGGTGGCGGTGGCTATATAGCACAACGCATGATGTCTGCAAAAGATGAAAAACATTCTTTATTTGCCACATTATGGTTTAATATTGCACACTACGCACTTAGGCCTTGGCCTTGGATATTGGCAGCTATGGTTGCCTTAGTGTTATATCCTGAAGCGCAAGATAAAGGTGCTACATATGTTATGTTGATTAGAGACTTGCTACCAAGTGGTTTATTAGGTTTGATGCTGGCTGCTTTTTTTGCTGCATATATGTCTACAATAGCTTCTCAAACGGTTTGGGGAACATCATATATGGTTAATGATTTATTCAAACCCTTTGTCAAACCTCATGCATCTGAAAAATATTATGTAAAGATATCGCGAATTACTACCTTTATTTTAATGTTTATAGCTTTAATTATAACTACGCAAATCACACAAATTAGTGCCGCTTGGCAATTTATTTTAGTAGCTAGCGGCGGTATCGGATTGGTCTTAATTTTAAGATGGTTTTGGTGGCGTATCAATGCTTGGAGTGAAATAACAGCCATGATCGCACCATATTTCTTATTGCCCTTTTTAATCAGTACAAAATTTGGTTTAGGCTTAAATTTAAGTGATGATTATCCGGTAATTTTGCTCAGTGTTGTGGCATGGTCAACTTTTTGGTGGCTATTGATTACATTTAAAACTAAACCTACCTCTGAAAGTAAACTAAAGGCATTTTACACCAAAGTGCATCCGGGCGGCATTGGTTGGGAACCTATTGCCAAAAAATTACCTTTAGTAAAAGGTGACCAAGGTTTTGTATTAATGTTTGCCAATTGGTTTTTAGGTAGTTTGATGGTTATTTTTACTTTATTTGGTATTGGTAAATTAATTTTTAAAAATTATAATTGGGCCATTTTTTATTTTGTGGTTGCCGCTATTGCCGGAATCTTAATCACACGAAATATGAGAAAAATAGGTTGGAAAAAATTAGCAGAATAAAATTAATCTATTTTTGACGTGTCATTTATTTGTCTTTTGGCAGATTGTGTTTTAATAAGCTTAGACTCAACTACGTTGGTAAGCTTAATTCCAATAGTTTGGTTGTGTTCAAGAATTTCTAATTGCCAAACCGGTATTTGATTAAAACTATATTCTGAAACCATACTATTGACTTCTTTAAATTGATGTGGATATAAATCAATAGCCTTATCTGGCTTAAATTCAAACTTTTTACCTTTATACTCTATAACAATTTTTTGAATCTGATCATAAGTATATCCCTCCGGTTTTAAAATTTGACTATTTTTTTTGTCTAAAATAGATACTTTTTTATAATCGGCATTGTTAGTTTCTACATAAATATTTAATGGTAGATCTTGACTTTTCGCCAAATGACCGTTATGCGTAATTTTTAAAGGCACCGGTTTGTGTTTTCTTACTAAAAATTCTATATATTTTGGTATGGTTCGCTCTTGCACCTGTGTTAGTTCTTCATCAAGTAGGCGATTTAACATCGCATAAAGCCCCGATTGATAAATTACTTTTTGTAATTGGCCTTTTTTTAAGGCTTTATTGTAAGCAATTAGCTGGTCATATGGCAGATGTTTATAATGGTATTCAACTTGCTTTATGATATAACGTTTTGAAAACAAAAATTGATGCATCAAACGTGACTGAAAAAAATCATAATCATGGTCTTTATTAATATCTAAACCATTTTGTTTAAAAAGTTTTTCCGTTTGATGAAAAATAGCGGTTTCTCTTGGCCAAAGCATCGTATCTAAAACTTCTCGTACCGGTACACGCTTCCAAAAATTTTCTCCGGCTTCCAAACGTTTTTTGTAATTCTGAGCCGTAGAAAGCATACTAAAAGAAAGTAAAATACTTATAATGTAAAATTTTGTCATAAGTTAAATAAGATCTTGATCATCAAAATAATTAATAATGGCTTCTTTAATTAATGTTTCTTGATCCGTGTCGGCTTCAAGATTTTTGATGCGTTTATAGTGCGGCCAAGCCTCTTCATCTAGATGTGAAAACTCATAGTATCCGTAAGGTTCTAAAATCTTGCAAGTTGCAATATGCATCAAATTAACTTTTTCATCTTTTGTAAATTTAGGCTTAATCATTCCTAATTCTTGAATTCCAATCAAAAAAAGTATCGTATCAATATCAGGCTCTTCTCCATCGGTAAATTTCTTTTTAAAAAAATTTAAAACCTTATGCCATCGCTGCTCAAAATTCGTCATAAATATGTTAGAATTAATTATTAGAGAAAACTAATAAAGTCAATGTGTTACAAATATATAAATTTATATAATCAAAAATTAAGCCACTATTTTTGTGCCTTTTTGATTCTTAAGTCCATTTAAATCCGTAATCAGAACTTCCTTCCCTCCTGCTTCAATAAAGTTTATAGCTGCTTGAATTTTAGGGGCCATATTTCCTTCTCCGAATTTATGTTCATACATATATTTTTTGGCCTCTTTTACTGTAATAGTTTCTAATGGTTTTTGCGCGGCAGTGCCGTAATCTATATAAACATAAGGGACGTCAGTTAAAATTATAAATTGATCGGCATTGATTTGTTGTGCTAATAAAGCGCTGGCCAAATCTTTATCGATAACAGCTTCTGAACCATATACAACACCATCTTTTATGGTTACCGGAACGCCGCCGCCACCTACGGCAATTACTATAGTACCAAATGTAGCCAAATTTTTAATGGTGTTTTTACTCAATATGTCCACCGGTTTAGGTGATGGCACTACACGTCGCCATCCGGTTTGGCCATTTTTTGTTTCTTCTTTAAAAATCCAACCTTTATCTTTTCTTAATTTTTCAACTTCAGTCTTGTCATAATAAGTTTTTCCAATTCTTTTAGTCGGATTTTTAAATGCCGGATCATTAGCATCTACTTCTACCATCGTATTAGTCGAGAGTATCTCACGGTTGATATGAAATTTGTTAAGCAAACTAGCCAATTCACTTTGGATCAAATATCCGATTTCACTTTGAGTATCGGCTACTGCAACATCAAGTGGTACTTGTGGAACATTATATATTTGTTCTCCGGCATCATTTTTTAGTAATATATATCCTACTTGCGGTCCATTGCCATGTGTAATAATTAGATTATGACCTTGTTGTATCAATGGAAATAACTTTTTTAAAGTTTGACGCACATTCATATTTTGCTCGTCAATTGTGCCTTTTTGGCTATTTTTTAAAAGTGCATTTCCACCTAAAGCAATGATGATTAATTTTTTATCCATTGATATATTTTTTTTGTGTGTGTGCGAATTTAAGGATTTTTACTAAAACATTATCATATATAAAAACATATTATCAAAGCAAAATCAGGGTTTTTAAGTTTGAATGAAGCACCTTATATTTGTCAAAAATATTATCCTTGAAAAAAGAAAGTCTTTTAGAAATTTATCAGCAAAGCGCCATAATTCAAAAACTGTCAGAATATGTAAACTCACATCAACTAACAACTCTGCAAAATTTGAGAGAATCTGCTTTGAGCTTTGTTTTGACAGCCCTGCATCAAAAACAAAATAAAACTTTGTTACTTATTTTGGATAATAAAGAAGAAGCAGCCTATTTCTATAATGATTTTCAAACATTAGCCGGTGAAAATAAAGTTTTATTTTACCCCGAGTCATACCGGCGAGCTTATCAAATTGAAGAAACTGACAATGCAAATGTTTTACAGCGCGCAAAAGTGTTAAGTCATTTGCAATCAAGGCAAAAACCACAGATTATTATCACCTATCCGGCAGCATTATTTGAAAAAGTTGTCGTTAAAAAAGAATTGGCAAATCACACACTTAAAATCAAAACCGGTGACCAATTGTCGATGGATTTTTTATATGATGTTATGTTTGAATACCGGTTTGAACAAGTCGATTTTGTGACACAACCCGGAGAGTTTTCTATACGTGGCGGAATATTAGATGTTTATTCTTTTGGTGATGATGAACCATACCGGATAGAACTGGCAGGCGACACTATAGAAAGCATCCGGCGTTTTGATATAGATACACAACTGTCAAATAGTAAGCTCAAAGCTGTTCAAATAGTTCCTAATTTATCTAATAAAACATTGGTTCAAAAAAGACAAAGCTTTTTAGATTATATAAAAAAAGGCAGTATTATTTACCTTAAAAACAGAACGGTATGTTTGTCTGATTTAGAAAAGCTTTACGAAAAAGCTCTTCATCAATTTGATAATTTAAATACTGAAACCCAACATTTAAAACCAAATGATTTATTTTGCCAATCTCAAAATTTTGAAAAAAAACTAGCCGATTTTCAAGTCCTTGAAAATACGACTAATTCATCAACGGCTATTGATTTTAAAATTCAACCGCAACCGGCTTTTAATAAAAGTTTTGATTTATTGACCAAAAATCTAAAACAAAACACATTGGAAGGCTTAAAAAATATAATTTTTTGTTCTAATGATCAACAAGCCCGTCGCCTGCATGCTATATTTGATGATATGGAAACTGAGGTGGCCTTTACAACATTAATTTTACCACTATATAGCGGTTTTATTGACCGCACACATCAATTGGCAGCTTATACCGACCATCAAATTTTTGAGCGTTATCATCGTTTTAAAATTAAACGGCAATCGGCCAAACAACAGTCTGTTACTTTAAAAGAATTAACCAGTCTTAAAGAAGGTGATTATGTCTCTCATATTGATCATGGTATTGGTCAATTTGGTGGATTACAAACCATAGAACGAAATGGTAAAGAACAAGAAGTTATTGAAATTATTTATAAAAATGGCGATCGTTTGTTTGTCAGTATTCATAGTTTACACAAAATTAGTAAATATAATGCCAAAGATGGCAGGGAACCAAAAATCAGCAAATTAGGAAGTGGTGCATGGAAATTATTAAAACAAAAAACTAAAAAACGTCTTAAAGAACTGGCTTTTGACATTATTAAATTGTATGCTGAACGCAAATTGGAAAAAGGCACACAATATGCTCCGGACAGTTATTTGCAAAATGAGCTGGAAGCTTCTTTTATATATGAAGACACGCCGGATCAGTATAAAGCAACTCAAGACGTTAAAGCCGACATGGAAAGTGATAAAACTATGGATCGTTTGGTGTGCGGAGATGTAGGATTCGGCAAAACAGAAATTGCTATTAGAGCAGCATTTAAAGCGGTTGATAATGGTAAACAAGTAGCTGTATTGGTGCCGACAACTATTTTAGCTTTTCAACATTACAAAACTTTTAGCGAACGGCTAAAAAATTTTCCGGTTGTAGTGGACTATCTTAACCGTTTTAGAACAGCTAAGGAAAAAACGCAAATTAAAAAGGACTTAACCGAAGGTAAAATTGATATAATTATTGGCACGCATGCCTTAGTAAGCGATAAAATTAAGTATAAGGATTTGGGCTTAATGATTATTGATGAAGAGCAAAAGTTTGGTGTTTCGGTCAAAGAAAAATTAAAGATTATACGCAAAAATATTGACACATTAACCTTAACAGCAACACCTATTCCGCGAACCCTACAATTTTCATTAATTAATGAAAGAGATTTATCTGTTATTAATACACCGCCACCTAACCGCCATCCTATTGAGACGCAAGTTGTTCGTTTTAATGAAGAAATAATTAGAGATGCCATTAGTTATGAAATTCAGCGAAAAGGACAAATATTTTTTATTCATAATCGTATTGATAATATTAAAGAAGTTGCCGGAATGCTGCAACGCTTAGTCCCCGATGCCCGTGTTGGTATAGGACACGGCCAAATGGAAGGTAAAAAATTAGAACGGATTATGCTTGATTTTATCAATGGAGAATTTGACATTTTAGTTGCTACAACAATTATTGAAAATGGTTTGGACGTCCCCAATGCTAATACTATTTTTATCAATAATGCACACCAATTTGGCTTAGCCGATTTGCATCAAATGCGTGGCCGTGTCGGACGTAGTAATAAAAAAGCTTTCTGTTATTTTATAACACCGCCTTATTCAAGCCTCACCTATGATGCTCGCAAACGTATGGAAGCCATAGAAACTTATACCGAACTGGGTAGTGGGTTTCAAATTGCAATGAAAGATTTAGAAATTAGAGGTGCCGGCGATTTGTTGGGTGCAGAGCAAAGTGGTTTTATCAATGAAATGGGTTTTGATACTTATCAAAAAATTTTAAAAGAAGCTATTGCTGAGTTGGAACAAAATGAATTTAAGCATTTGTTTAAACAAGAAGGAAAAACTATCAACTATCAAATTGAAACACAAGTAGAAACCGATTTTGAAATTTTATTTCCTCATGATTACATAAATGTTTCCAGCGAACGACTAAACTTGTATAATGAATTGGCCAACCTCAATACAATAACCGACTTAGAAACTTTTAAACACAAACTAGAAGACCGCTTTGGACCATTACCACCTGCAAGTTTAGAGTTATTGAAGTCTGTTAAGCTAAAATGGCAAGCCCAAAAACTCGGGTTTGAAAAAATAACTATTAAAAAAGGAAAAATGTTGGCTTATTTTGTCTCAAATCCGGATGCTCCCTATTATCAAACAGGCATCTTTCATCGTATTTTACAAAAAGTACAGCAAACTAATTGTTGCAAGTTTAAAGAAAAAAAAATACAAAATACAGAACGGTTGTATTTAGTATTTGAAAAAAATCATAATGTAGAAAGCGCTATTAGTAGTTTAAAACAATTGGAAATATAAACTAAGCTAGTCCATTTATTTTAATACCAAAATTGCACCATTGGCATATTTTTGATAAGAAGCATCAGTAAAATTAAAACCTTTATAACGCAATATTTTTTCTATTTCTTTTCTCAACACACCTTTACCATCTCCATGGATTAGAACCAGTTCTTTATAGTGTTGTCGTTTAAACCTATTTAGAATATTGTCAACTTCTTTAAGCTGAATTGCCAGTTTTTGTCCGGATGGCAAATGCCGGTGATTTTTGATTAATTTTTCAATATGTAGATCATAAACCGGCGGCGTCTTTGGGTTTAACCGCTGTAAATGGATAGGTTTTTTAGATGCTTTGTTAATTAAAAATTTTTGCTGAATATTTTCGGCTAATTCATCGGTAAGACTCACCAGTTTGTGCTTAGGATACTGATACGAAAACCCTTCTGAACTGGTAAAAAACACCGTATTTTCATTAACATGCGTTACAATACCTTCTAAATTATCATCAATAACCGAAACTTTGTCACCAATTTTCATATTAAGATTTTTGAGCCTTATTATCTCGCAATTTTTTTGCCATATCTTCTAATGAGGGAATATTTTTCTCTTTATAAACCAGCTTATCGGATTCGGTTTCCTCTTCTTTGGGTTTAGGATTGTCATAGGCCCAATTTCTAGTTGATTTCAGCAAACTATACA
The DNA here is from genome assembly GCA_015494075.1 of Flavobacteriaceae bacterium. Taxonomy (GTDB): domain Bacteria; phylum Bacteroidota; class Bacteroidia; order Flavobacteriales; family Flavobacteriaceae; genus WGBX01. The sequence goes on along the minus strand of WGBX01000149.1, from coordinate 10,057 downwards.
TTAAAATAATTAACAAAGCCAACATCAAACCTAGACTTTGATCTTCATCAGGTAAAGTTTTAATATAAAAAAGTACCCCTCCTGAAATAAAAAACAGGAGGAAGTACAAAAATTGTGTGCGTTTGGGTTTATTATAAGTTTTCTTGCTCATAATCAGCAATAGTTTTTTTGATAATATCTAATGCCTCTCGCAGTTGCGTTTCATTTATTACCAATGGAGGCGCAAAACGGATGATATTACCATGTGTTGGTTTTGCCAGCAAACCATTATCAGCCAATTTAAGGCAAATATTCCATGCCGTATCGCTATCTTCGGTATCGTCTATTACAACAGCATTTAACAAGCCTTTTCCTCTGACTTGCTTAACAAATTTGGATTGATTTACAAGTTTTTGTATTTCATCACGGAAGATAATTCCCATTTTTTCAGCATTGTCTGCTAAATTTTCTTCTTTTACCACCGTTAAAGCAGCAATAGCCACGTTTGCAGCAATAGGATTGCCGCCAAAGGTAGAACCATGCTGACCGGGTTTGATAGACAACATTATATCATCATTGGCCAAAACTGCTGAAACCGGATATACACCGCCAGATAAAGCTTTACCTAAAATTAAAATGTCCGGTTTTACATTTTCATGATCAACAGCTAACAATTTGCCTGTACGAGCAATACCTGTTTGAACTTCATCAGCTATAAACAAACAGCCATATTTATCACAAATTTCTTTTGCACCTTTTAAATATCCTTCGCTGGGGACATAAACGCCGGCTTCACCTTGAATCGGTTCTACTAAGAAAGCAATCGTATTAGGATTTGCTTTAATAGCTTCTTCTAAAGCCTGCAAATCGTCATATGGGATTTTGGTAAATCCGGGGGTAAAAGGGCCAAAATTATCACGAGCTTCCGGATCATTGGAAAATGATACAATTGTAGTTGTACGACCATGAAAATTACCTTTGGCCACAATTATATTAGCCGAATTTTCACGAATTCCCTTTTTTTCGTAAGCCCATTTTCTAGCTAATTTAATAGCGGTTTCTACAGCTTCTGCTCCGGTATTCATAGGCAAAAGCTTATCAAAACCAAAATACTCGGTAGCAAACTTTTCATATTGACCTAATTTATCATTATAGAAAGCCCGAGAAGTTAAAGCTAAGCGTTTTGCTTGTTCTGTTAAGGCATTAACGATCTTGGGATGTCCATGACCTTGATTTACAGCAGAATAAGCAGATAAAAAATCAAAATATTTATTGTCATCCACGTCCCAAACATAAACGCCTTTTCCTTTTGTTAAGACTACGGGCAATGGATGATAGTTATGTGCGCCATATTTATCTTCATATGCGATGGCTTGTTCTTTAGATAAAGATTGTTTGATGGTTTGATTCATTTTTTATTATTTTTTAGATTCAAAAATAAGAATTTATCAGCATAATAAAGACTTTTTATACATAAATTATTAATCTTATAAAATCACCTTTTGTGTATTAAAAACTATCAATGCATGATTTTGAATAACAATTCATTTAAAATATCTTTAGAGGTAATACTTCCTGCCATAACACCTTTGCTTTTCAAATCGGCTTCTTGCAAGGCTGCTATATTTTGGGTAACCTTTTTCATGGGATATTTATGAGCCCCCGATTTATATTCTTTAATAAAATATGGATTTACGCCTATAGCTTTAGCTGCTGCATAGGGCGACTGATCATTAAGACTATGATAAATAAACAGATCTCTAAAAAAATTATACAAAACACTTATGGTTAATACCATAGGATGTTCTTTCGGATTAGCTGTAAAGTAATTAATTATTTTTTGGGCTTTTATATAATTTCCGGCAGCTACGGCAGATTTTAATTCAAAATTGTTGTAATCCTTGCTGATTCCGATGTTTTCTTCAATAATCTCAGGAGTTATCGCTGTTTGGCCTTCTAAAACAATCTGTAATTTAGTTAATTCGTTATTTATTTTTGACAAATCTGTTCCTAAAAAATCCATAAGCATTTGCGCACTTTTCAAATCAATACTATGCCCCATATGCTTCACTGTATGAATAATCCAATTAAGTATGTCAGACTCATAGAGTTTTTTACTTTCAAAATATATTCCTTTCTTAATCAACAACTTATATATTTTTTTTCTCTTATCTAACTTTTTGTATTTATAATTGAAAACTAAAATGGTTGTATCTGACGGCTGGTTAAGATAAGCTTCCAGTGCTTCATGATCGGTTTTTTTCTTAAATAAATGCTGTGCTTCTTTAACAATAATTACTTGCTTGTCTCCTATCATTGGAAATCTTCTGGCTTGCAAAACCAGGTCGGGTAAATTGACATCTAATCCGTAAACTACCATCTGATCAAAACCTTTGGCTTCATCAGGTAAAACATATTGCTCTATATAATGACTAATCTGGTCTATAAAAAATGTTTCTTCACCAGCTAGAAAATACACAGGTTTATAATCACCTTGTTTTATACTATGAATTATATTTTGAACTTCTTTCATATAAACTGACTTTAATATATAATAGCGCGCAATAACATTTTATTCTTATAAATCGAATTTTAAATCAATTTGTTTGGAACTTATAGTTGTAAAAACTTTTTTTCCTTTTAATGTCCAAGCCGGTTCTGGTAATTGAAATAAATCTTGCAGCAAAGTTTGCATGGTTGCCGATTCTAATTTTTGTCCGGATTTAACTGCGGATTTTTCTGCAATAATCAAAGCTATTTTTTCTTCAATTTGGTTTAAGCTATCCGGATTAGTTAGATCCAATTCTTGCAAAATATCTTCAAATATATGTGTTATTGCCATTGTTTTGAGTTGCATAGGCACACCTTTGACTAAGACTGCATCTTGGAAAAAACTCAGGTCAAAACCCATTTGGATTATTTTGTCAATATTAGTTTTTAATAAATTAAGCTCGTGCGGCAATAATTGTATTTCTACCGGAAAAATAAGCTGCTGTGATGGAATAGACTCATGTTTTAATTGTTGTAGCAATTTATGAAATAAGACTAAAGCATGTGCTCTATGTTGATGTACAATCAGTAATTGCTGATCTTTGGAAGTAATAATATATTTTTGCTTAAACTGAAATGCCTGCTGGTTGAGGCTGCTTTCAATATCTAAGGATAAATTACCGGAAGAAACAGATTGAAAATCTGACAAGTTTTGAGACAACTGGTCGGTTTCTTTCATAAAAGCATCCCAATAAGCCAAATTTTTTTCAATTTTTTGCGGCCTTATTTTGGCCGGCAAACCTTCATCAACATCTTTAAAAGGGTTAAATTCCGGATCGACATTAATAGCCGGAATTTTTGGTGCTTTGTTTTTAAAATCATAAGGCACTTCCAAATCCGGCCGACTATCAAAATCCATAGAAGGTGATAAGTTAAATTGCCCCAGACTATGTTTAGCGGCTACCTTTAAAATTGAATAAACTGTTTGTTCATCATCGAACTTTACTTCAGTTTTAGTTGGATGAATATTTACATCAATATGTTTGGGTGCTATGTCGAAGTAAATGAAATATGGTGGATAAGATTTCTCTTTAATCAAACCTTCATAAGCAGTTAAAAGTGCATGATTAAGATATGAACTTTTGATATACCTGTTATTGACAAAAAAATATTGTAAGCCTCTTTTGCGCTTAGCAAATTCGGGTTTACCAATAAAGCCCTCTATTTTAATATAATCCGTTTCTTCTTTTAGTGGTACTAATTGTGCTTGTAGTTTATGACCAAATAAATTGCTAATTCGCTGTAACCGGTTTGATAGAGGAAGTTGATATATGATTTGCCCATTATGTATTAAGGTAAAAGCAATGTTCGGATGTGCTAGTGCTAAGCGGTAAAACTCTTCATTCACATGCCGCATTTCAACTTGTATAGATTTCAAGAATTTACGCCGTGCCGGAATATTATAAAATAAATTTTTTACAGCTATTGAAGTTCCTTCTTGCGTTGCAACGGGTTCTTGTTTTATAATTTTACTACCTTCTATTTTTAGGTATGTACCTAATGCTTCATTTGTCGTTTTGGTTTTCATTTCAACATGCGCTACGGCTGCTATTGATGCTAAGGCTTCACCTCTAAACCCTTTGGTTTGAAGCTGAAACAAATCTGTTGCATTTGCTATTTTGCTGGTTGCATGTCTTTCAAAAGCCATACGAGCATCAATAGGGTTCATACCCATACCGTTATCGACTACTTGTATCAGGCTTTTACCACCATCTTTAATTATGAGTTTAATGTGATCAGCACCGGCATCCAAAGCGTTTTCCATTAATTCTTTAACCACAGATGCAGGTCTTTGAACCACTTCGCCAGCAGCTATTTGGTTGGCTACATGGTCTGGTAAAAGTTTTATTCTTCCCGCATCCATTAAATTAAATCATATTTACGTAATAAATAATAAACAACCAAAACGAGGATGCCTAAGATTAAAAAGGTCCGCAAAGTAGCACCTGAAAAAATTCCCGGCATAGTTTGTTTACGCGGGCGCTTAAATTTGCCGCGAATACGTTGTTCGGCGGTTGTCTCTTCCTCACCGTATTGTTTTTTGAGGTTTTCCAATCTTTCTTTACGTTCGTCATAGTAACGAGGCGTATAAGAAAATTTTTTATTTCTGTTTAATTTAAAAAATGAACTCATGATTCGGCTTTTTACAAAAATACAAAAGATAAGCCGATTGTGTCAAGTACTTAATAAATAGTTATCATCAATCTTATTAAGTAAAAAAGATTTTAAATTATATTTGAGGTATAGACTTATACCACCTAACCGTTTTTTGTATGGCGGTATCTAAATCTGTTTGTGGCTTGTAATCAAAATATTCTTGTAATTTTTGAATACTAAAATGATAGTCTTTCCCGCCATTATTAATACGATAAGGGGTTAAAAAAGGTTCAGATTTTAGGCCTAAAGTTTTGTGAATGCCATAATAGATTTTTGCAATTGAATAAGCTACTGAATAAGGGATAGATACTTTTGGTAATTTCAGTTTCATGGCATCAGCTAATTTCGAATTAAATGTATGCCAATTAATATCCAATCCATCCGTAGCTATAAACGCTTGACCATTAGCTTTATCATCACGACTGACCAAAGTAATAATATCAATCAAATTATCGATAAAAACCGGACAAGTTTTACTTCTTCCTTTATTAATTTCCATAAATTTTCCGGTTTGCATAGCTTCTAAATATTTAAGCATAAAAGTACGATCATTAACCCCATACACATTACCGGGGCGTACCGCTGTAATTTTTAAATTTGTTTGTTGTTGGAAATGCCAAAGCCATTGTTCTGCCATATATTTGGTTTGAGCATATGGAATCAATTTTTTAGCGATAGGCGATGTCTCTGTCATATTGGTTTTACCAAAACCATGAAAAGCCACCGTACTTATATAAATCATTTTACTAACACCACAATTGGCAGCTGCTTCCGCTACATTTTTAGTTCCTACAAAGTTTATATGATAAAAAAGTTCATACGGTCCCCAGTCTGCTGCCAATCCGGCTACATGAAATACTTGCTCAACATCTTGCAAGGCGGCATTTAAACTATCAGTATTGACAATATCACCATATACTATTTCAGTAGAAACACCCTTCAAATAACTTAAATCTGAGGTTTTTCTCACCAAACTCTTCACGGTATGTCCTTCTGACACAAGACGTTTTACCAAATTGCTACCAATAAAACCATTGGCGCCGGTTACCAGTATATTCATGAAAGGTATTTTTTTATGTATAAATTATATATAAATCCGTTAATACTCCAATTAAAGCATGGATGATAAATACATACCAAATAGATTTGGTGCGTAAAGCAATCAGACCAAAAATAACGCCTGCTATAATAGAACCGATAATTTCCCCTTCGGGTTTTCCTATATGTACCAAGCAAGATGAAATGGTCTGAATCAGTACTGCATTAAAAGCGCCAAAACGATCTTTGAGTCCAAAGAGTAGAAACCCACGAAAGTAAAATTCCCAAGCAATGTAGTAAAAAAGAATGTAAAATAACTCATAAACTCCCAAATGAGATTGATTTGTCAATAAAGATTTGGCTAATGGATATTCCGTGCGCAAATCCGGCATTTTAGCAGCATAATAAATGGTAATAACCACCAAAGGAATGAAGAAACTTAAAATTTTTAAACCCATTTTAATATCGCCTAATCCCAGCCCGAAATCTTTCAAAGACTTATGCATAAAGAATTTGATATAAAGTGCAGGCAAAACAAAGAATAGCCCAAAAAAGCGAAAAAATTGATTGATACTCAAATTTTGGTCAGCAACTGAAATAAAATCTATATTAGGCGTGAAAAAACCGGGATAAGCATGATAACGATAAATGGTTAATAAAACAGGTGCGCTAAGTAAAATTATATAGATATGAATATCTTGCCGGTCAAAATCTAACCACTGAAACCATTTTTTTTTCATATGTACTAAGCTTTTATTAAATTAATCATGAATAAAACTGACAAAATATTTTTGATACAGTTTATCATAAAATTTTTCAGTTAACCAAAAAGCAATTAACGTCCAAATTACTCCCGCAATCATATCGATAAAATAATGATAGCGACAATAAATCAAAGATATAAAAATACCGATAAGTACAGGTACAAAAAACCATAACCATTTTTTTTTATATTGGGCTACAATAATGACTGTTGCCAAGGTAATAGCTGCATGTAAACTTGGAAAAGCATCAAATTTGTTATGTTCTAATGAGCTAATTGTATTACGAATAAGATCCGTTAACCATAAACCATTCAAAGATACCTTTTGCTGCGATACTAATTCAGGATAAAATCTCGGACCGAGAGCCGGCACCAAAAAATACATCAAATACGCACCATAATATGTTACAAACAAAAACACTAATGCTTTGTCTAAAGCTTTATATTTTTTGGTTTTGTATAAATATCCCAAAATAATTAAAGGCATAGGAAAATAGAAAAAATATAAGAGGTACATAAATTCTGTCAAATAAGGATTGATAAAATTTTCAATCCAAACCGTAGGATTAACTCCTAGTAACCTATAATCAATTTGGTATAATTCTTTATCATATACATTTGAATTAATATATGGTAAAACCAAATGAATACCATCGAATATCATTATTAAAAAAATGGCCGGATAAAATAACAAAAGATATTTTTCGGCTTTATTTAATTGTTTTTTAGATCTAAGTTTTATAACCGCTCCTAAAAAAAAAGCCAAACCGGCTAATAACAAAAAACCATGTAATTTGTAAGCGGATTGGTTAAAACTAATGATATAAAAAATGAAAATGGCTAACCAAAAAATTAAGTTAACCACGTCCACTAAGCTCAATTTTTTATAAAATGTCATCATTTTTTTCCTTCAACTTAAATTTCTTTGGCATAGATTCTTCGGCGCATATGCTGACGGTGTTTAAAATTCTTAAACATTTGTAATGAGGGTTTATTGTCTTCCAAAATATGGCTGGTAATAGCTTTAGTAACGCCATTATCAATACAAGCTTGGGTCATATTTTCATAAAATATAGCAGGCACACCTTTACCTTGGTAATCCGGATGAACGGCATGTAAAAGCAGATCTATGGTATCGTTGTAATACATTGCCTTAAGTAAATAAAACCAACCAAAAGGTAACATTTTGCCTTTGGCTTTTTGCATAGCTTTTGATAAGGACAGAATGCCTAAACCAAATCCGACTAATTTATCATCTTTATCAACCACCATTCCAACATATTTAGGGTTGACCATATCAAAATACATTTTGGTAAAATAATCTATTTGTTTTTGGCTTAACGGAACAAACCCATACAAATCTTTATAAGATAGGTTAAGCAGTTCAAATAGTTGTTGTACATAAGGTTTTATTTGTTTGGCGCTTTTAAAATTCTTATATCTTAAACCATATTTTTGTTGAACCAATTTTGAAATTCGTCTTATTTTAGGCGGGACTTCATTCATATGCAGTTCTAACTCCATTTGCAACCAATCTGTATCTTTATGGAAATTTAAATTTTCCATAAATTTAGGATAATACGGATAATTATATATTTCGGCTTGTGTTGATAGCTCATCAAAACCTTCAACTAACATACCTTCCAGATCCATATCCGAAAAACCCAAAGGGCCATGAATACCTGACATCCCTTGCGATTTTCCCCATTCAGTTACTTTATTCAACAATGCTTCGGCTACTGTCTGGTCTTCTATAAAATCTATCCATCCGAAACGGACATTTTTTTCATTCCATATTTCATTGGATTTATGATTAATAATACCGGCAACACGGCCAACGATTTCACCATCACGGTAAGCTAGCCAATATTTAGCATCGCAAAATTCAAAAGCCGGATTTTTGGTTTTGTCTAAAGTTGAATATTCAAAGGTATGCAAGGGTGGCACCCGATAAGGATTATCTTTATAAAGTTGGTCTGGAAAAGAAATAAACTTTTTTAAATCTTTTTTAGATTGAACTTCTTTAATTTCGATGGATGCCATAGGCCTGTTTTTAATAAAAAATTACAACTTTTTACTTGATCTGATCAAACTATCAATAGAGCGGTCTATCTGCGCCTTGGTATGCGTTGCCATTAATGAATATCGCAAGATAGCTTTTCCCTTTTCAACAGCCGGATGAACTACCGGATTGACATACACACCATCTTGAAGCATTAAGGTGGCTAACTGATATGTTTTAATATCATCACCAACATGAATAGGAATTATGGGTGTTGTGCTTTCACCTATATCAAATCCATTGTCAACTAATAATTTTTTAGCATAATTGGTATTTTCCCATAAACGACCAATGCGTTCGGGTTCACGTTTGATAATTTCAAGAGCTTTTAAAACTGTAGCTGCCGACGCCGGTGGAATACTAGCACTAAAAAGTAATGCTCGGGCGTTGTGTTTTAAATAATTAATAGCATCTCTACTACCGGCAACAAACCCTCCTAATGAGGCTAATGATTTACTAAAGGTTCCCATGATAATGTCAACTTTGTCGGTAACACCAAAATGTTCAGCTGTGCCTGCGCCACTTTTACCCAAAACGCCTAATGCATGCGCATCGTCAACATAAACAGACGCATTATACTTGTCTGCCAAATCGGTAATTTGATCTAAAGGTGCAATATCACCTTCCATGCTGAAAATACCGTCCATTACAATCAAAATAATACGATCTTGATCTAACGATTGGAGTTTTTTCTCTAAATCTTGCATATCATTATGCTTGTATTTCAGTACTCTGGCAAAAGACAGGCGAGTACCTTCAATGATAGATGCGTGATTTTTTTCGTCTAACAATATATAATCATTCCGACCGGCCAAAGCAGCTATACTACCCAGATTTGATTGAAATCCCGTACTAAAAACCGTAGCAGCTTCTTTACCTACAAAATCAGCTAACTCTTGTTCTAATTTTTCATGCAAATCCAAATTTCCATTCATTAAACGTGATCCGGAAGCTCCTGTACCATATTTGTCTAAGGCTTTTTTACCAGCTTCTATAATTTCTGGATGTTGCGTTAGTCCCAAATAACTGTTTGAGCCAAACATTAAAGTTTTTTTTCCGCGCAAAATAACTTCAGTATCTTGTCCTGTTTCTATCGGATGATAAAAAGGATAAATCCCTTGCTCCATAAACATTTGTGGAATGCGGTATTCTGCTAATTTTTTTTCTAATGGCTTCATAAATTTTATTCTAGTTGTTTGAAATTTATGTCAATTTCAATTCGTTTTTTTACTACTTAAAACAAGTAGCAAAACTACAATTTTTTTTCTTAAATGTAAAGATGGGACAAACAAACCAATATTAGAGGTTAATTTTTACAAAACTTTTCTTAAAGCGCATTCTTTTTTGTATTTTTACTAAAATTTTAAATTAAAAACATGGAAAATTACCAAAAGAATGACCGTAAATTAAAAATAGGTCTTACATCCGGATTAATTTTATTTATTTTACTCATTTTATTTCTTTCATCTATGACAACTATAGATACAGGTCATAAAGGAGTATTATAT
>WGBX01000148.1 GCA_015494075.1 Flavobacteriaceae bacterium | reverse complement strand
ATATTAGAAGCGCAACTTTGGGGTATTGCAAATCTGCTTCGAGGAAAAATTAGTGCAGATGATTATAGGGATTATATTCTAGGTTTTATCTTTTATAAATATTTGAGCGAAAAGCAATATTTGTATGCCAATAGTCTGTTGGAAGGTGAAGAAGTAACGGATTACAAAAAAGTAACCGATTCCGAAACTTTGGAGGCTATCAAAGAAGAGTCGCTAATGAAATTGGGCTACTTTTTAAAACCACAAGAACTTTTTTCTGAAATAGCAAAAAAAGGAAATGCCGATACAGAAAGTGAAAGCAATTACATTATTGAGGATTTGCAAACCATAATGAACCACATTGAACAAAGCACAATGGGAACGGAATCGGAAGAAGATTTTAATGCCTTGTTTGAGGATTTGGATTTGACTTCTACAAAAATTGGCAGGACTGTTAAAGCGAGAAACGAAGTCATTGTTAAAATCTTAAATCATCTTGATAAAATAGACTTCAAACTCAACGATATTGAAACCGATGTGCTAGGTGATGCTTACGAATATCTGATTGCAAAGTTTGCCGCCGGTGCCGGAAAATCAGCAGGCGAGTTTTACACGCCTCAACAAGTTTCTAAAATTTTGGCAAAAATTGTAACCACCGGCAAGAAAAAACTAAAATCGGTTTACGACCCAACTTGCGGTTCGGGTTCATTGCTGTTACGCGTGGCAAAAGAAGTGGAAAATGTTGGCGAATTTTACGGACAAGAATTAAATCGTACCACGTATAACTTGGCGCGTATGAATATGATTTTGCACGATGTGCATTATCGTAAATTTGATATACGGCAAGAAGATACTTTGGAAAATCCGCAACATTTGGATAAACGATTTGAAGCCGTAGTGGCAAATCCGCCTTTTTCGGCTCATTGGAAAGGCAAAGACAATCCCTTAAACAGCACAGATGAGCGTTTTAGCCAATACGGACGATTAGCACCCAAAACCAAAGCCGATTACGCATTTGTGCAACATATGATTTACCAATTGGCTGACAACGGCACAATGGCAACTGTATTACCGCACGGAGTATTGTTTAGAGGTGCCGCCGAAGGCGTTATCCGAAAATATTTGATCAAAGAACTCAATTATTTAGATGCTGTAATAGGTTTGCCTGCCAATATATTTTACGGAACAAGTATTCCTACCTGTATTTTGGTATTTAAAAAATGCCGTGAAGCAGATGATAATATAGTTTTTATTGATGCAAGTGGAGACGACCATTACATTAAAAATGGAAACCAAAACGAATTGCGCGATGAAGATGTTGCGTTGATAGTAAACACCTACCGAAACAGAGAAAGCATTGATAAATATTCGTATGTAGCCACTTTGGAAGAAATAGCCGAAAACGACTACAATCTAAACATACCAAGATATGTAGATACTTTTGAAGAGGAAGAGCCTGTTGATTTGAATGAAGTGGCAAATAATATTGCCAAACTCGATAACGACCTTGAAGAAGTAAACAACGAAATTCTAGGTTTTTGCAACGAATTAGGCATTGTTCCACCTTTTAAAGTTGAAGATGATGAAAAATAAAATGATCGGCACGGAGCAAAGCCGAAATGTACCACAATTACGATTTCCTGAGTTTGAAGGGGAATGGGATAAGTTAATCGTTCAAAATATTGCGAATAAAATTACTGATGGCACACACGATACGCCTAAACCGACAGAGGCAGGAATTCCTTTTTTGACTGCAATTCACGTTCGTGATGGTTTTATAGATTTTGACAATTGCTATTATTTGCCAGAAGAAGTGCATAAAAAAATTTATTCAAGATGCAACCCTGAAAAAGATGATTTATTAATGGTTAATATTGGGGCAGGTGTTGCAACATCTGCAAAAGTTGATGTTGATTTTGAATTCAGTTTAAAAAATGTTGCTCTTATTAAACCTAATCAAACAAAAATAGACCCTGATTTTTTCACTCAAATACAAAGAAGAAATAGTGCAAGGCTTCGTCATCAAATTTCTGCTGGCGGAGCACAGCCGTTTCTATCATTAAAAGAAATTGGTAAGATAAAACT
>WGBX01000147.1 GCA_015494075.1 Flavobacteriaceae bacterium | reverse complement strand
GAGATGTGTATAAGAGACAGTACCTAAATATTTCACCTCCTTTTTAATGAAAAAACACCACCCTTTAGGATGATTTATAAGCGAAAGAGCTTAATTTTAAATAAACTGCTGTAAAAAAAATAAAAAAAAGTGCCTTTCGGCACTTTTCAATTTTGCTTTAAGAAATAAATACTATTTTTTTAGTAAATCTCTAATTTCAGTCAATAATTGTTCTTCTTTTGATGGTGCCGGTGGTGAAGCAGGTTCGGCTTCCTCTGTTTTTTTCATCTTATTATAAATTTTGACAATGAGAAACATCACCAAACCTACGGTTAATAAATTAATAATGGTATCAATCCATTCACCATACATAATAGCATTTTCGGGTCTAATAATTTTATCACCTTCTTTTACAGCTTCATCTAAAACTATTTTCCAATCTTTAAAACTAACACCACTAGAAAAATGACTAACCAAAGGCATCACAATCATACTTACAAAACCTTTGACCACTAAACCAATAGCGCCAGCCATAATTACGGCAACCGCAAATTCAACGACATTGCCACTCATTATAAATTTCTTAAATTCTTTAATAACACTCATAGTTTCTTGATTTTATTGTTAAATTATTACAAATATATAAAATTTTTAAACTTATTTTTTTAATAAAATATAAAAATGATATTTTTAGTAATTTACAACAAAGATTATTTTGTTTCAAATTATTTTATATATTTGCAGTTCAGAAAAATTAAACATAAACCGGGGTCGGGAACCCCACAAAATCAAACAGTTATGCCTGTAAAAATTAGATTACAAAGACACGGAAAAAAAGGAAAACCATTTTATTGGATTGTAGCCGCCGATTCGCGGTCTAAAAGAGATGGTAAATTTTTAGAAAAATTGGGGACTTATAACCCAACCAAAGTACCTGCTGAAATAACTTTAGACATCGACAAGTCAGTCAAATGGTTATTCAATGGTGCTCAACCCACCAATACTGCCAGAGCTATCTTAAAATATAAAGGTGCTATGCTCAAAAAACACTTATTGGTAGGTGTTCAAAAAGGTGCTTTTAGTGAAGAGGAAGCAGAAAAGAGATTTCAAGCTTGGTTAGCAGAAAAAGAAGCTAAAATACAAGCACATCAAGATGAAGTTGATGCTGCAAGAGCAAAAGAAAAAGCAGAAAGATTAGAAAAAGAAAAAGCCATCAACCAAGCAAGAGCTGCTGCTCAAAAAGCTGCTAATGCAGAAATTATTGCCGAAGCAGAAAAAGAAGCTGCTGCTAATGCACCGGTAGATGCTGTTGAAGAGGCTTTACAATCAGAACAAACTATTGAAGAAGCTGCCGGAACTGCTAAACCGGAAGAAAAAACCGAAGAATAAGTCTTTTTAATGAAGAAAGAAGACACTTATTATTTAGGTAAAATCGTCAAAAAATACGGCATTAAAGGAGAACTTTTAGCTAAAATTGATACTGACGAACCTGAAAATTATGAAAATTTGGAATCTGTTTTTCTCGAAACCCGTGGAAAACTGGTTCCATTTTTTTTAAATAAAGCATCATTACATAAGGCCAACACTTTGCGGCTGAATTTTGAAGATATCAATACCATAGAAGATGCCGATACACTTATTGGAAAATCGATATATCTTCCCTTAAGCAGCTTACCGGAACTTTCCGGAAATAAATTTTATTTTCATGAAATATTGGGATTTGAAGCTATAGACCAAAATAAAGGTTCTATTGGTATTATTACCGGTGTAAACGATCATGCTCCACAAGCATTTTTTATAATTAAAGACGATCAAAATAATGAGATTTTAATTCCGGTAGCTGATCAATTTATAGTTACAGTTGATCGTCAGAACCAAAAGATCATTTTTAACACGCCGGACGGGCTTATCGATATTTATAAAAAATAGTTTTTACATGACACGCCGGCAATTCTTCAAGTTTAAAAAATTTGAAGTCAAACAAACTCAAACTGCCATGAAAATTGGTACCGACGGTGTATTGTTAGGGGCATGGGCAGCTATAGAAAATGCTAAAAACATTTTGGATGTTGGTACAGGAACCGGATTGATTGCTTTAATGAGTGCTCAGCGCAATCCTCATGCTAATATAACCGCTATTGAAATAGAACCCAAAGCAGCTGAAGAAGCCGCTTATAACTTTAAACATTCACCATGGCATGACAGACTGAAAATAATTCAATCTGATTTTATTCAAACAAGCTTCCCAAACCAATTTGATGCCATTATTTGCAATCCTCCTTTTTTCAGTAAAGGTATTGGACCGACTGACATACCTAGAAAATTAGCGCGTCATACCGTGAGTCTAAGTTTAGACAAATTAGTGCATAATGCCGCTAAATTACTCTCCAAAAAAGGTAATTTGTTTATGATTATTGCGACCGAACAACAAAATCATTTGACTGCTATACTAAAAAACGAATCGCTTTATATACAAAAGTTATGTCTTGTGAAAGGACACGCTAATACCATTGCCAAACGTATTTTAGTACAAATAGGCCGGAAAAAACGTCCGATAGAACAGAATGAGCTGATAATAGAAAAAAAAAGACATGTATATACAATGGAATATATTGCGTTAACTAAGGATTTTTATTTAAAAATGTAAAAATGCATTGTTTATAGTGATTTATTTCTAATAAATATGTATATTTGCAAACTTAAAAAATTAAAATTACAGAATTATGTATGCAATTGTAGAAATAGCAGGGCAGCAATTTAAAGTTGCTAAAGACCAAAAGGTTTTTGTGCATCGTTTGTCTGGCAAAGAAGGAGATGTTGTCAATTTTGACAATGTTTTACTTTTAGACAATGATGGACAAGTAACAATTGGCGCCCCGGTTATAGAAGGAGCCGCTGTAGCAGCTAAAATCCTTCGTCATTTAAAAGGTGACAAAGTTATCGTATTTAAGAAAAAACGTCGAAAAGGTTACAAAAAGAAAAATGGACATCGTCAGTACTTAACTGAAATTGTGATTGAAAAAGTTGTAACCAATGGTTCTAAACCTGCAAAAAAAACGACAAAAACTTCTGAAAAAAAAGCATCAGTTAAAAAAGCACCAGTTAAAAAGGTAACTGTTAAAAAAACTACTAAAGCTGATGATTTAAAAAAAATAGAAGGAATCGGTCCTAAAATTGCCAGTATATTAACCGAAGCCGGTTATGAGAGTTTTGCAAAATTGGCTAAAGCCGATCCTGAGAAAATACGCGAATTGCTTTTAGAAAAAGGTGGTAAACGTTATGCAATGCACAATCCCGAAACATGGCCTAAACAAGCTGAGTTAGCTGCTGAAGGCAAATGGGAAGAATTGAAAAAATGGCAAGATGAACTCGACGGAGGTCGTTCGTAATTTTTTATTTATTTTAAAAAACTAAAACTATAATATTATGGCTCATAAGAAAGGTGTAGGTAGTTCTAAAAACGGTAGAGAGTCCGAAAGTAAACGACTCGGTGTCAAAATCTTTGGTGGTCAAACCGCTATTGCCGGTAACATCATCGTTAGACAAAGAGGCACAAAACATCATCCCGGAAAAAATACTTTCATGGGTAAAGATCATACCATTCACGCTGCTATTGATGGCATTGTGAAATTTGAAAAACGTAAAGGCGGTAAATCTTATATTTCAATAATTCCGATTGAAGCATAAGATTCTCTAAAACATTAAACTAAACCATCCGTTTCCCGGGTGGTTTTTTTATGGCTTTAATTGGATATATACAAAATCTGCCCATTGCGACTAATCCGATAGGGTTTTAAACTGTATTGTCCCGATCCTTGAGTTAACTGTCCGGTAAAAAGACTATAAGTATTATTTTCACATGGACATTGGCAGGTAAATTGATTAGGCTGCATAGTAGAACAATCTGATGGATAATGATTCGGATCACTTGCTTCAAAAGCTGTATAACTCGTGCCGGTATTAAAGACCAAAACGCCTTTAATACCGACATTCCTAATCAAAACAGAATTATTAGCATATTTTAAAAGTGCATATTCGGGCAAATCCATATTGACTTGAATAGAAAAACTTACATTTTCTAAATAGGGATTTTGATAGACTTGTTCTTTATTACAAGCTAATAAAATAGTAAAGATGAGAAAAAAGCTTAATTTTTTCATTGATTATTCAGGTTGATTGATAAAACCGGATACTATTTGATAAGCTTCTTTTTTAGCCTTTTCCAAATTATCATTTACCAATATAACGTCAAAATCTTGGGCATATTTCATTTCTTCATTAGCTTTATCTATTCGTATTTTTATTTTTTCAGGTGTTTCTGTTTGACGTCCTTGCAAGCGTTTTTTTAAAGCATTAATAGAAGGTGGCTGTACAAATATAGCCAAACTGTTGTCGGGAAATTGCTTCTTAATGTTAAGACCGCCTTTGACATCAATATCAAAAATGACATTTTTGCCTGCTTGAAGTAATCGCTCTACTTCGCTTCGTAATGTTCCGTAAAAATTATTTTTATAAACTTCTTCCCACTCAATAAATTCACCCTTGTCTATTTTTTCCTTAAAATCGTCAGGTGTTATAAAATAATAATCTTTCCCATTAATTTCATTAGGGCGCTTTTCTCGGGAAGCTGCTGAAATAGAAAAAGCCAAATTTAGCTCCGGATGGCTTAATAAATGATGAACCAAAGTCGTTTTTCCACTACCGGAAGGAGCTGAAAATATAATGAGTTTTCCTTTTTGCATAATTAAAAATTTCTTTCAAAGATAAATTATTTTTTTATTGATATAAAATATAATAGTATTCTAAAAAACACAACTTTAATATGTATTTTTGAGAAAATATTATGCCATGAATTCAACACAAAAAAAACGCATAAGTATAGCATTTTATAATCTTGAAAATTTTTTTGATACATATGATGATCCGCATACCAACGATGATGCGTTTACACCAAAAGGTTTAATGCATTGGATTAAAAAGCGATTTAATAATAAATCAAAAAAAATAGCTCGCAGCTTACGGCAAATCGGTTATAAAGAAACTCAAGAGCCTCCTGTATTGATTGGGCTTGCAGAAGTAGAGAATAAACGGGTAATTAAAGCTATATTAAACCGTAGGTCTTTAAAAAATTATGATTATGATTATATTCATTTTGAATCTGCCGACAAAAGAGGAATGGATGTGGCTTTACTTTACCGAAAATCATATATCAATATCATAGAAAGCAAAGTTTATCCGGTAATTTTATATAATGATCAAGGTGAGGCTTATCCTACGAGGGATATTTTATATGTGCAATTAAACTTTTTTGGAGAAACTATGCATGTTTATGTAAACCACTGGCCATCACGTCGAGAAGGAGATATGGAGTCAGATATTAAAAGACATCAAGCTGTCAATGAATTACAAAAAATTATTGATTACGTATATTATGAAAATCCGGAAGCTAAATTTATTGTTATGGGTGATTTTAATACAGATCCTGACGATCCGTATTTAAAAAGTTTAAGCAAGCGTTTATTTAATCCCGCGCTAAAAATTTATAACCAAAATAAAGGTACTTTATCACATCACTACCAATGGCACCTGTTTGATCAAATAATGTTAAGCCATAATTTTAAAAGTGATCATAATCTACATTACATCGATTTTAAAATTTTTAATCCTTCATTCTTAAAAAAACATCGTGGTAAAGATAAAGGGAAACCTTTTAGATCATATAAAGGTCGCCATTATCTAGGTGGATATAGCGACCATTTTCCTGTATATGTATTATTAGAAAAGGTTAACTGAATTTCTTTTTAAGAGAACTAATTTTTTTCTTTAATATTTCCCAAAAACCGGAATTTTTATCAAAATAGCTTCCGTAACCGTAGCTGTAATTATTACCGTAACCATATTTTTTCAAAGCATTTACTTTGAAGTCATTATAAATAATACCTAGATTTTTTAAGATTTTTTTTCTTTCATCAATATCTTTTACATAAGGCTTTAAAGTATAGTCTTCTCGAACAATAAAGACCACAATGTCAGCATATTTTTGAAGTTCTAACGCATCAGAAACCAATCCCATAGGTGGTGTGTCTATAATGATGTAATCATATTTTTTTGACAATTGCTCAAAGAGTTTGGCAGTATTTTCGGTCAAGATTAATTCAGAAGGGTTGGGTGGCACAGGGCCTACTAAGATAAGATCTAAATTGTCAATATCCGTCGGCACAATAATTTCGTCAACATTATGAATCATTCCGCTTAAAAAATTGGATAAGCCTAAATTTGTTTTACCGGCTTCTTTAAAATAGTCTTTAAATTTGGGTTTGCGCAAATCAAACTCAATAACTACCGTTTTTTTATTACTTATAGCTTGAACAATGGCCAAATTTGAAGATACAAAAGTTTTACCTTCGCCCGAAATACTAGAAGTAACCAAAATTGTATTACAAGATTTGGGTTTTGAAAACATAAAACGTAATGCCGAACGTAAAGATCTGAAAGACTCTGAGACTATATCATCTTTGTACTGTATAACAGGCAAATATTCTTTTTTATTTAAATGAAATATTTGGCCTATAATGGGCAAGTCTGTAAGCGTTTCTACATCTGAGACATCATGTATTTTATTATCTAAAAAAAAGAATACCGTAATTATGAATGCGGGTATAAAAAGTGCTGCTAAAAATGCAATTAAATAATTAATTTTTCTATTGGGTGCTACTGGTGCTTGACCTACATCTTTTGCGCTATCAATAATTTTTAAATCTGATACATTAGAGGCTTTTACTATTCCGGCTTCATTTCTTTTTTCGAGTAGCGTATTGTATATTTCTTGCTTTAGATCGTATTTTCTCTTTAAACCTAATAAAACCTGCTTTTCTTCGGGTAATTTGTTAATTTGTTTTTCAACACCGGCAATTTTTTGATTGACTAATCCAAGTTCATGATTTAAAGTTTTTAAAGCAAATTGCACGGTTTGTAATAAAGATTGACGCAATGATTCAATCTCGAGGTTTAAACGCGTGATAACAGGAGAATTGGGTTGAAAATGGGCTAATTGGTTTTTACGTTGGATGGCCAATTGTGTAATATTCCCTACTTTTTCAACAATAGTCGGATCATCAATGCCTACCACAGAAGGTGCCGGCAAGTTTTCATAATTAGTTTTATTTTCTAAATATTGCAATAAATGTTCATAATAAACTTTTTTAAGCTTTATGCGACTCTTATTTTGATCTAATACTGAAACCTGTTCAAAAAGGCGCGCTGTTGGATCATCTAAATTTAAAACAGTTTTATTTTTAATAAATTTTTTTAAATCCTTAGCAGCTATTGAAAGATCTTCCTGTATATGTTGTAGGGTCGAGTCAATAAATTTAATTGTATTTAAAGCAAATTTGTTCTTATCTTGTAAAATTTGTTCTTGCAACAAGCCTGTTGTAGTATTTAAATAGTCTGCCAGCTCGGCTTTGTTACTGCCACGCATTTTAAGGACTAAAATTGAAGAATTTTTATTTTTGGTTTTAATTTGTAAACGGTTTTGATAGCCGGCCACAACTTTGTTAAAATCTTTAAAACTCAGATAATACGTATTTTCAGGATCATAATTTAGAGTATTTACCCGCTTAAAAGTTCCCTTTAAAAAAGGAAGGTTTATCGCTTGACCAAACTTAAATACACCGTCATAATCCGCCACTTGTTTAGAAATTGATTTCTGTTGATTATAATCATATAATCGAACTTGCTTATTAGAAGGTTTAAATTTTAATTTAAAACTTTGATCATCTAAAATTTTTATCTCAATGGGTTGGTCAATAACTTGATAATGGTTTAAATCAGGTTCAAATTTAAAAGGTGAATTTTTATAAAGGTTCAACTTATAATAAGGCCCTTTTTGACTATATTGAATATAACTTTTCAGTTTTTTCACCACCTTTTCATTATGAGTTCTAGATTGTAGAGTTGTAATAATCAGGTTAACTTTATCGCTAACGCCTCCCCAATTAAAAACCAAACTCATATTAGACGTAAAAAAGGGATTGTTTTCTTCTTTAATAGTTACATAGTTATCTAATTCATAAATATTTTCTTTGCGTAAATTGATATAATAAGCAGTTAAAAGGCCTATGATTAAGGTCACCACAAACCACTTCCAATGCGATAATATTTTGAGCCACAGAAGTTTAAAATCAAAATTAACGGAGTCGTCAAATGAAAACTGGTTTTCCATAAATAATAGAATTAATTAGCATATGTACTTAACAAAATAATAGTAGTTATCAGCGAAAGTGCCGTAATTGTCGTAGAAATAGTTTGTTGCAGGGTGGTACCTGTACCCCAAACTTTTTGCTTTAAAGGTTTGACATAAATAATATCATTGGGACGAACATAAAAATAAGGAGATTGTACCACGTCGGCTTTAGTCAAATCTAATAAATGTTTGGTCGGTCTATTGTTTTCTGTTCTTAAAACAATCACTTCATGGCGGTTACCAACTGCCGTAATATCTTTTGCATCACCTAAGACATCAAAAACGGTTGGGTTAGATTTATATAAAACACCTGTTTGTGGTGACTGTACTTCGCCAATAACCGTGTAAGGGACACCTGCTAATTTTACTTTGATAAAAACATCAGCTGATTGGGTCAGTTGAGTTTCAAGTAATTTTTGTTTTATTATATTTTTAATTTCCTTAAAAGTTTTTCCTTCAACTTTAATTTTACGAACAAGAGGTATATCTATATAGCCGTTTTTATCAACTGTGTATCCATTAAAATACAATGTAGTAGCATTAACCAAATTAGATGTGTTCGATCCGGATTGTCCTGTAAAAAGACTGTTTATATTATCATCAGAAGACTTTAAATCTATATATAAAATATCATTTTTTTGCACTTTATATGTTACTGCGTCAACTGTATTGCCATTTTCAGATCCTTGCACATAGATAATATCTTTATAAGG
>WGBX01000146.1 GCA_015494075.1 Flavobacteriaceae bacterium | reverse complement strand
CTGTTATTGTAGTCATAATACTCAATATTTGGTTTAATTTGACTCATTATAATATAAAGAAAATGACGCAAGACGAGATTGATAACCACTACTTTGTAAGTAAAAACAAAGTTGAAGATTCGGATGGGGATGTTACTGTTGATATTTTTTCTGTCAATGGAAATAAATTACTCAGCGGCATTTTTATACACGAAGGTCGTTTTTTAACCAAAGAATCCGATACAGTTTTTCACTATAGCTTTTATCCTTTTCAAAACCCTTATCATTTATCGCGTATCTTAAACTTAGACGACGATGAGGAGCCTGAAATCCTATTTAAAGCCAGCGATTTCAGAGATGATGATTTTAAAGTCTATGATTTCAATGCCTCAAGCCAATCATTTGATATTAAGACTGTAAGCTCTTTTTCTCCAAAATTAGAGCGTTATATTGTTGAATTAAAAGGGCACAAATCCAAGCAATTATCCAAAATGATTGGTCAATTTATTCTTGTGTTTTTCTTAATTTATTACGTATCACTTTTAATTTTACATACCATTGTTTCTGAAATAAAAAAACGCCTCTTCAAAAAAATGAGTGGGTTGTTTTTGGTTCGGGTAGATTGCCCATAGTATGAAATAAGGCGATTTTGAGTATATCATAGCTTCTAAATCCGTATGATTTTCTCGTAACCAAATTTACTTTGCGATTTAAACCCTCAACTATACCCGAAGAATACTCTTTTTTTGCCTTAAACCAATTCATTAATAACTCTTGATGATTGCGAAGTGTTTTTACAAATGATTTCATGGGTTCTAAATTGCTATGCATGACAGATTTACACCATTTTTCAAGAAATATATTTGCCCAATAAGGTGATTTATATTGCCAAAACAGTTCAAAACTTTGTTTGTAAAGATATGCTTTCACACTTTGTAAATCCATTTTTAGTAAATCTTTAAGCCGAGTATTTTGTTTTATAGTTAGGTTTTCTTCACGTTTAAGAAAGCAAAATTTGGATTTAGCAAGCACTGGTTCAAAGCCTTCCTTTTTTAGTTTAGACACTTCTAAAATTCTAACCTTATTAATGGACTCATTGAGTTTTTTTACAATATGAAAACGATCCAAAATATTCAATGCTTGTGGTAGCTTTTTCTTGATGACTTTCAGGTAAGCTTTCCACATGTCAGTACAGACAAACTTGATGGACTTAAGGTTATCTTTACCAATAGTACGAAAACATTTGAG
This sequence comes from Flavobacteriaceae bacterium, assembly GCA_015494075.1. Classification (GTDB taxonomy): domain Bacteria; phylum Bacteroidota; class Bacteroidia; order Flavobacteriales; family Flavobacteriaceae; genus WGBX01. Next base: position 811 of record WGBX01000146.1, on the reverse strand, counting down.
CAAACTCTTAGCCTTTCTATCACGTTCAACACAAAGCAATCTTTTGTTTCCTTGTTCGATTTGGTACACCATTGTTAGGTACTGATGACCTTTACCGTAATGAATTTCATCTATACCAATGGCAGTAATATTATCTAGATTTCTATTCTTCAAACCGTAATCTACCGCTTCAGATACGCCTTGGAAAACATGATACCATGATGTCTTAAAAGAACGCGCAACTTCAAACCATGATAACTTCTTTGCCCAATGTGATAGAAAGTGTGCATAGGTCTTTGTTAATGTGTTTTTTGTTTTTGCCCAAGGTATTTGTTCAACTTTAACACCACAATCTTGGCAATTGACTCTTCTAAGTTTATAACGGAAAAAAACCTTAAATCCCCACATTGGCACAAATTCAAAGTCACGTTGACTTTGATGGTCATAAATTGTTCTTCTTTTTCCACAGCAAGAGCAAATTGGTTTTGAATTTTTTCGTGGTATTATTTGGACAATCAATACTTCGGTTGAGTTTTTGTTTTCTAAATATTCCTTTTGATAAACAAAGGACTTGAGGTATTGGCATTTATTGAGTAAAGTTATTATTCGCATCAGGTGTTTTGCTTGTAGCTTTTCGCAAATCTATAATGAATAAATATCTGATGCGTTTCAACCATTTTTGCAAATTAGTTGTTGTTTTTATCCACTAATTATTTGGAAGACCCATTTAAAGCTTTATAAGGGACATTTGCCAAATGTAGATAAACAAGAAATCCTTATTAGCTATGATTTTTGGCAAAACCAATTATCAGGTTTGCATGATATTATTAAT